>DASRUM010000126.1:0-3697 GCA_035655415.1 Pseudomonas sp. | reverse complement strand
AACAACAGAACAGCCGCAGCGCTTAGCAACAACGTCTGCACACACGCCGCGAGAAACACGCGCCATGTCACTTATTGCCATCCGGCACAAACACATAACCCACGCCCCAGACCGTCTGGATATAGCGTGGCTTGGACGGGTCCGGCTCGATCAGCCGGCGCAGCCGCGAGATCTGCACGTCGATGGAGCGCTCCAGGGCGTCCCACTCACGGCCACGGGCCAGGTTCATCAGCTTGTCGCGGGTCAGCGGCTCGCGAGCGTGTTGCACCAGGGCCTTGAGCACAGCGAACTCGCCGGTGGTGAGCATATGCACCTCGTCACCCTTCTTCAGCTCGCGGGTGGCCAGGGACAGTTCGTACTCGCCGAAACTCACGCTTTCATCTTCACTACCCGGCGCACCTGGCACCACTGGGACCTGGCGGCGCAGCACGGCCTTGATCCGCGCCAGCAGCTCGCGTGGGTTGAACGGCTTGGCCAGGTAATCGTCGGCGCCCAGTTCCAGGCCCTGAATACGGCTGGCTTCATCGCCCTTGGCGGTGAGCATGATGATCGGCACCTGGTTGTTCGCCTCGCGCAGGCGGCGGCAGGCGGACAGGCCGTCCTCGCCCGGCAGCATCAGGTCGAGCACCACCAGATTGAACAGCTCGCGCGCCAGCAGACGGTCCATCTGCTCGACGTTCTCCACCGCACGCACGCGGTAGCCCTGCTCGTCGAAGAAGCGCTCAAGCAGGCGGCGTAAACGGGCATCGTCATCGACGATAAGGATTTTTTCGCCTTCAGCGGGAAGTGCAGTGCTGCTCATTCAGGGCTCCTTGTCCGGGCATCCGCCGGGCGCGGACGCGCTGGCAGGGTGCAATGGCCGGCATTATGGCTCAGGAGCCGCAGCCGACGTGCAGCCCATTGTTAGCAGATTTTTCCCCGACTGGTTCCCGGCGCACTGCCGGGCAGTGTTTATAATGCGCGGCTTTCGTGTCTGGCCCGTGGTCTACGTGGCCGGTTTTTCGTTTCAATGTGGGTAGCTTTTTATATGCTCAGCATCAACAACCGCATCGCCGAAGAACTGGGCGTACGCCCGCAACAGGTCGCCGCCGCCGTAGCGCTGCTCGATGAAGGCTCCACCGTGCCGTTTATCGCGCGCTACCGCAAAGAGGTCACCGGCAGCCTGGATGACACTCAGCTGCGCAACCTGGAAGAGCGCCTGCGCTACCTGCGCGAACTCGATGACCGCCGTGCCAGCATCCTGGCGAGCATCGAGGAACAGGGCAAGCTGACCCCTGAACTGACCCGCGAGATCAACCTGGCCGAGACCAAGACCCGCCTGGAAGACCTCTACCTGCCTTATAAGCAGAAGCGCCGCACCAAGGGCCAGATTGCCCTGGAAGCCGGCCTCGGCGAGCTGGCCGACGCACTGTTCAACGACCCAACCCTGAATCCAGAAAGCGAAGCCGAGCGTTTTATCGACGCCGAAAAAGGCTTTGCCGACATCAAGGCCGTGCTCGAAGGCGCCAAGTACATCCTGATGGAGCGCTTCGCCGAGGACGCCAACCTGCTGGCCAGCCTGCGCAGCTACCTCAAGGACAACGCCATCCTCAGCGCCCGCGTAGTCGCCGGCAAAGAGAACGAAGGCGCCAAGTTCCGCGATTACTTCGAGCACGACGAGAAGCTCAAGGGCGCACCGTCGCACCGCGCCCTGGCGATCTTCCGTGGGCGTAACGAAGGCATTTTGAGCGCCAGCCTGAAAGTCGGCGACGAGCTTCCGGGCGGCGCTCCGTCGGGCAGCATGCACCCGTGTGAAGGCATGATCGGCGAGCGCTTCGGCATCAGCGCCCGTGGCCGCGCCGCCGACAAATGGCTGGGCGAAGTGGTGCGCTGGACCTGGAAGGTCAAGCTCTACACCCACCTGGAAACCGATCTGTTCGGCGAACTGCGCGAAGCCGCCGAAGACGAAGCGATCAACGTGTTCGCCCGCAACCTGCACGACCTGCTGCTGGCCGCGCCCGCCGGCCCGCGCGCTACCCTGGCGCTGGACCCGGGCCTGCGTACCGGCTGCAAAGTCGCGGTGGTGGATGCCACCGGCAAGGTGCTGGAAACCTCCACCGTTTACCCGCATGCGCCGCGCAACGACTGGGACGGCACCCTGGCGATCCTCGCCAAGCTGTGCGCCAAGCACGCAGTCGACCTGATCTCCATCGGCAACGGCACCGCCAGCCGTGAGACTGACAAGCTGGCTGCCGATCTGATCAAGAAGCTGCCGGGCCTGAATCTGACCAAAGTCATGGTCAGTGAAGCCGGCGCCTCGGTGTATTCCGCCTCAGAACTGGCCGCCAAGGAGTTCCCGGATATGGACGTGTCGCTGCGCGGCGCCGTATCCATCGCCCGTCGCCTGCAAGACCCGCTGGCTGAGCTGGTGAAGATCGACCCGAAATCTATCGGTGTTGGCCAGTACCAGCACGACGTGTCGCAGCTGAAACTGGCGCGCTCGCTGGATGCGGTGGTCGAGGACTGCGTAAACGCCGTCGGCGTCGATGTGAACACCGCCTCCGCCGCCCTGCTGGCGCGCATCTCCGGGCTGAACACCACCCTGGCGCAGAATATCGTCGCCTTCCGCGACGCCAACGGCGCGTTCAACAGCCGCGCCGACCTGCTCAAGGTGCCGCGCCTCGGCGACAAGACCTTCGAACAGGCCGCTGGCTTCCTGCGTGTAATGAACGGCAGCAACCCGCTGGACGCCTCCGCCGTGCACCCGGAAACCTACCCGCTGGTGCAGCGTATCGCCGCCGACACCGGCCGCGATATCCGCTCGCTGATCGGCGATTCGGGCTTCCTCAAGCGCCTCGACCCGAAGCAGTTCACCGACGACAAGTTCGGCCTGGTGACCATCGGCGATATCTTGAGCGAGCTGGAAAAGCCCGGCCGCGACCCGCGTCCGGAGTTCAAGACTGCCGAGTTCCAGGAAGGGGTGGAAACCCTCAACGACCTCAAGCTGGGCATGATGCTGGAAGGCGTGGTGACCAACGTGACCAACTTCGGCGCCTTCGTCGATATCGGCGTGCACCAGGACGGTTTGGTGCATATCTCGGCGCTGTCGGAGAAGTTCATCAAGGACCCGCACGAAGCGGTCAAGGCTGGCGACGTGGTCAAGGTCAAGGTCATGGAAGTCGACATCCCGCGTAACCGCATCGCCCTGTCGATGCGCATGGGCGACACCCCCGGCGAGAAGATCGAAGGCCCGCGTGGCGGTGCACGTGGCGGCAAGCCGGCCGGCAATGCTCCGCGCAGCGAACGCCATTCCAGCCAGGAAAAGCCGGCTCCGGCCAGCGGCGGCATGGCGGCGCTGTTTGCCAATGCCAAGCAGCTGAAGAAATAAGCCAACGCCCGCTGGCACACGGACATACGCCGTATGTCCGTGCTTTCGGCAGGGCCGCACGCCCGGTCTCTCCCGCGTCGCCCTGACGCAAAAGCACAGCGCCCAGCTATAACCTTCTTCACCCGCCTCGGGTTATAAAGCGCTATCGACCGCTGAACGCGGTTTTCTCGCCCCCTTGTAGAGCACGTTTGTCGTCCCCATATTGAGGCGACCGATGCGTGAAGGAATGCAATCTTGAGCGACCTGTTACCCCGCCGCCTGGCCCAGCTTGGCGAGCGCGCCAACCTCTCCCTGCTTTCCCAATGCCTGCACGGTATCGAGCGCGAATGC
>DASRUM010000125.1:0-29660 GCA_035655415.1 Pseudomonas sp. | reverse complement strand
TCCTCGGCAACATGGCCCCAGCGGTCAATCTTGCGGAACACCGGGCCTTCGGTCAAACCGGCCAGTCCGATCCAGCCATTGAAGGCCGTGACGGGGCATAAGCGGGACAGGGCCGGGCATTTGAAAACGCGGCCCTGCAGTTGCCTGTCGCTTTTGCTGCGGCCCAGGTAGCAGGCCATGCCCTGGCCCGGCGTGACCTCGGTGTTCTCGACGCGCAGGTTGACCAGTTCGTCGGAGCGAAAGCCGCGCCAAAACCCCAGCAGCATCAGGCTGCGGTCGCGCGTGTGGCGCAGCAAAGCCAGTTGGTCGCCAGAGCGCTGGGCGTTGCTGATGGCGGTATCGAGCCACTGATCGATCTGCTGGAGCACCGCCAGTTCCAGGGGGCGCGCGCGCTTTTCTGGCACGCTGTGAACGGAGCGAATGCCCTTGAGGACTTGGCGCACCAAGGCCGATTTGGTGGGATCGGGAAAGCCCTGGTCGTTGTGCCACCTTGACAGCGCCGCCAGCCGCTGGCGCAGGGTGTTGATGGACAGGGTAGCTGCGTGGTCGGCCAGGTAGCGGGCAATGGCATCAGCCGTGGAAGGCAGCAGGCCTTTCCATTCGATCTCGAAATGGCGGATGGCAGAAGCGTAGCTTCGGCGCGTGTTGTCGCGCTCGGCAGCCTCAAGGTATTGGGCAAGACGGGTCATTTGACTGTCGATTGCGTGTGCTTTTTTGAATATTGCCGCGTCTCAACGCAGAGATGGCGAACAGCAGTATGCAGGTGATCCAGCCGGGCTCGGCTCGTGCAGCACCACAAAGCCGAGCAGGAGCCGTAGAACCGGCGCATCACCGCCATGTCGCGGACGAAGACTACCTTGCGCTGCCCCGAACATCATCTTCGCTATCCAACTGTCTCCCACCATGGTGTAAATTCCTGCGCCCGGTCAGCCACGCCCGCCGCCGGTGGTGCTGAACTGCGACGAAGTCGCTCGTCTGATCGCAGCTGCACCGAACCCCAAGTATCAAGCGGCGCTTTCCGTGGCCTATGGGGCCGGACTGCTCGCCAGCGATGTTTGCGCGTTGAAGGACACCGATATCGACGGTGAACGCATAACGCTGCGCGTGGAGGAAGGCAAGGACCTCTATGCCTTGCTCTCGCCCGTGCAGCTTGAGCGGCTGAGCTATGCGTATTTCCGATCGACCAGCACAGGTGCATCAATGACCAGATCGTCGGCGGATATCCATTCGACGGCGTCCAGCTTCAAACGGGTGCGTTGCTTGAAGATCTCATGAAGAGCCTTCTCGACCGTAGCCGCGTCAACGCCCGGATGCAAGACGCCGCGCAGGGTGACCGTCTCGCGGTGTTCCTGCTTCGTGACCACCACTTGAGCGCGCTGCATATGCGGAACCTGCATCAACACCTCCTCGACGTTGCGTGGATAGATGAAGATCTCTCGGGCCTTTACAGCCTGTCCGACCCGACCTTTCAAGAGACTGATGTGGCTCACAAAGCCATCGGCTGATGCGACACTTCCACTCGCCACATCGCCGGTGCCAAAACGCACGAGGGGCCAGCCACGGTCCAAGGTGGTGACCACGATCTCACCGGTTTCGCCCAAGGGCAACGGGGTGCCCGTTTGCGGGTCGCAAATCTGGACCAGCCTTTCCGGCTGCACGGCGTAGCCCTCCTGACCCGTTTCCTCGTAGCCGATGAGGCCGAAGTCGCCGGTGGCGTACGCAGAAAAGATCTTGATGCCGTACCTCGTCTCAAGCGCACGCCGCTTGCCCATCCAGTCACCCATTTCCCCACCGAGCAGCGCCGACTTGACCTTCCAGGCGCCGGGAAGCTGGTGGCCCATGTGCTCCAGGGTGTTGACCAGCGTGACGAAGAAGGCGGTGGAGGCGCAGATGCAGGTGACACCCAATTCCAGGATCAGTTGGGCCTGCTGTTCGGCGCCCCCCGGGCCGCAGGGGATGACGGTGGCGCCCGTGGCCACGATGCCTTGGTCGAGCAGGACACCTGCGGGCACCAAGTGGTACGACCAGGTGTTCAGCACACGGTCCTGGGGACCGATGCCCGCACGCCGGAAGCCGTGGGAAAAACCGTGACCGTCTTGATCGTCGTTCAACTGTGGCTCGTAGATGGGGCCAGGTGACACAAAAATGCGCCGTATCGCCGCTTCGTCGGCGGCCAGGAAACCGCCAAAAGGCGGCGCCTTGCGCTGAAGGTCCAGCAGCGCGTCCTTGCTCGTGACGGGCAGGCGCGCCAAGTCGGCCGCACTGCGGATGTCCTGCGGCGTCATGCGCGCGCGCTCGTAGATGTCGCGGATGGCGGGCGCTCGGTCGTAGGCGTTTTGCTGCGCCGCGCGCAGCGCGTCGAGTCGATCCAGCGGCAAGGCATGTGTCATGGCCAGTCTCTCCGTCTATTGACCGATGAATCGCGGTGCGCGCTTCTCTTCGAATGCCAACAAGCCTTCGCGCTGGTCGGCGCTGTGCGAGTGCACCTCCGACGCGAGCAGTTCCAGACGCAACGCCGTCTCGACTGGTTGTTGCAGGCCATCATCGACCAGCGCCTTCATGCGCCTCAAGCCCAATGGGCTCTTGCTGGCGATCTTGTCCACAAGCGCTTGCGTGGCCGCTTCCAGTTCATCGGGATCGACCACCTGGTTGACCAACCCGGCTTCCACCAGCTCGTCGGCGCTGAGAAACTCACCGGTGAAAAGCAGGTACTTCGCGCGTGTGGGTCCTATGACGCGGGGCAGCCGCACCGAGCCACCTCCGCCGGGCAGCAAGCCGTAGTTGGCATGGGCATCGCCGATCTTTGCGCCGCGAGCGGCAAGCACCAGGTCGCAGCAGAGCACCAACTCGAGGCCACCGGCTAGGGCCAGTCCATTGAGCGCGGCGATCACCGGCTTGGGGAAGCTGTCCAGCCGGTTCATCGTGGCCAGGACGCTGTCGAGAAACAGACGAGGGCCGTCCGATCCCGATTGCGATCGGACGTACTTGAGATCGGCCCCGGCGCAGAAGGCCCGACCTGTGCCGGTGAGGACGACCGCCCGCACGTCCTGGTTCCCCTCGGCGTCGCTCAGGGCCTGATCGATGCCGCTGAGCACCTCCGGCGTGAGGGAGTTCATCGCCTCCGGCCGATTCAGGCGGATCCACATGGCACCTTTTCGAACATCCACGACAACAGCGGGTGGTGGCATTTGTTCTCTTTCCATGGCTTGATTTTTCATGAGTAGATTCTGCGATTCAACCGAGGGATCGGTTGTTGGGGATTTCCATTACTACAAAGTCGTCTAAGTTACTTTACAGTAAAAATGAATCAACCAGAAGAGCACCATGAGCCATCAGATTGCATCGCGTGGATCTCCGCTGAAGCGGGTCAAGGTCGTTGAGTTCGAGGGCATTGGACCAGGGCCGCTGGCCGGCTTGCTGCTCACGCAATTGGGGGCGGAGGTCACCATGGTGGCGCGTCCGAGCCCCGGCGACTTGCCGAAGGATCTGACGCCGCGCGAGGATGGTTTGCTGTCTCGCGGCAAGCGCCGAGTAGTCCTGAACCTGAAACAGGAAGACGACCGCACCCGGGCGCTTGAGATCGTCGCGGCCAGTGACGGATTGATCGAAGGCAACCGTCCGGGCGTCATGGAGCGCCTGGGCCTCGGACCGGATGTCTGTGGGCAACTGAACCCGCGTCTCGTGTACGGGCGCATGACCGGTTGGGGTCAGGACGGGCCGCTGGCGCAGGCCGCCGGGCACGACATGAACTATGTGGCGCTTACCGGCCTGATGTCGCTGACGGAGCGTCCTGGCCACCCACCCATGCTGCCTCCCACTGTGTTGGGTGATGCGGCGGGTGCGCTGGGTTTCGCGCTGGGCATGGTGTCGGGGTTGCTCGCGGCCAGGGAGAGTGGGCAGGGCTGCGTGGTGGATGGCGCCATAGTGGACGTGCTGGCGATGTTGTCCCCGCTGGTGCAAATCATCAGCGCCTCTGGAGGTTTTGATCCGGGTGTGCCCAGTGTTTTCCACGACTCGCCCTTCTACGACCGGTACATCTGCGCAGACGGCCGCTACATCACCGTGGGGGCTATTGAGCCCCAGTTCTACGCGCTGCTCCTGCAGCGCCTGGGTCTGACCGATGTCGTGTTGTCCGATCAGATGAACCGGTCTACATGGCCGGCGCTGAAAGCGCGAATGACCGCTCTTTTTGCATCGCACCCCAGTGCCCATTGGACGCAAATTCTGGAACGTACGGATGCCTGCTATGCGCCGGTTTTGAACCTGACCGAGGCAGCCGCACACCCCCACAACGTGGCGCGTGGCTTGTACCGCGTGACGCCGGGTGGCGATATCGAGACGGCGAGGGGATTGCGCTTCCTTGCACTGACCGATCGAGCCGCCGACGTCTGATCGGATGTCGGGATTTCCCTAGTGCTTCGACATCAATTTTACTCTACAGTAAAACACCTTTATAAATAGTAGATTGGCGTCAACGAGGCGCTTTCCCATAGGCCCGCTTAGAGGAGAAATGCATTGGAAGACATCTATGTCATTGGTGTGGGAATGACCCCGTTTGGTCGCCATCTGGACAAGGACATCAAGCAGATGACGCGCGAGGCGACCAAGGCGGCGCTGGTGGATGCCGGGATCCGGCAAGAGGACCTGCAAGCGGCCTTTTTCGGCAACACCTCCCAAGGTCACATGGAGGGCCAGCACATGATCCGCGGGCAGATTGCATTGCGCGCTATGGGGATCGGTCGCATTCCCGTGGTCAACATCGAAAACGCCTGCGCCAGCGGATCGTCCGCGTTCGTGTTGGCATGCAACCATGTTCGTGCGGGTGCGGGCGATGTGGCCTTGGCTATCGGCGCGGAGAAGATGTTCACCCCGGACAAGCAGAAGATGTTCTCGGTCTTCGACAGCGCCTGGGATCTGTCGCGGGCCACCGACATCCGCGAAGAGCTGATGAAGCTCGGGCGCGATGTGGCGGTTCCGGAAGGCTCGACCTCTCCCCGGCCCTACAGCGTGTTCATGGATGTGTACGCGGCCTTCGCGCGCTCCCACATGCGCACTTTCGGCACTACGCAACGGCAGCTGGCGGCCGTCTCGGCCAAGAACCACGCGCATTCGGTCCACAACCCACTGTCGCAATACCAAGTGTCGTACAGCATTGACGACGTGCTGACAGCGCCACCGATCACCTACCCGCTGACCTTGCCGATGTGCTCGCCTGTGTCGGACGGCGCCGCCGCGGTCATCGTGTGCAACCGGTCTGCGCTCAAGCGGTTGAACATCGACGCGAGCCGGGCAATCCGGGTGCTGGCCGCTGTGGTTCAAAGCGGCTCCGCGCGCAATGAGGAAGACGTTGCCAACCATTGCACGGCGCTGGCCGCGCGGCGGGCGTATGAGTTGGCCGGCGTGGGGCCGGACGACATCTCCGTGGCCGAAGTCCACGACGCCACTGCCATGGGGGAAATCATCCAGTCTGAAAACCTGGGCTTCTGCGAGTTCGGCCAGGGGGGTGTGATCGCCGAGCGGGGCGACACCCGCATCGGTGGGCGCATTCCCATCAACCCCTCGGGAGGCCTGGAGTCGAAGGGGCATCCGGTTGGTGCGACGGGCTTGGCGCAGGTGCACGAGCTGGTGACCCAGCTTCGCGCGGAAGCCGGCGCGCGGCAAGTCGAAGGCGCCCGCATCGCATTGGCCGAAAACGGCGGCGGCCTTGAGGGCATCGAGGAAGCCGTTGCCTGCATCTCCATCCTGGCGCGCTGAGCGCCTCACCGAAAGAAGAGACAAGCATGGACATCAAGAACACGGTTGCGTTGGTGACTGGTGCGGGTTCGGGGCTCGGCCTGGCGACCTGCAAGGCCCTGGTCGATGCGGGCGCCAAGGTGGTGGCGGTCGACGTGGATGATGACCGCCTGATGCGCGAGATGGTCCCGTTGGGTGACAGCGTGCGTGCGCTGAAAACGGATGTGGCCAACGACGCCAGTGTGAAAGCTGCCGTCGAGTTCGCGGTCAACACGTTTGGGGCGTTACATGTGGCGGTGAACTGCGCGGGCATCCTCGGCCCTTGCAAGACCTTGTCCAAGGGCGAGCTGTTTCCGCTGGACCTCTGGAACCGCGTGATCGGTGTCAACTTGACCGGCACCTTCAACGTCATCCGGCACGCCGCCTTAGCCATGTCGCAGAACGACGCGAACGCGGATGGCGAGCGTGGCGTGATCGTCAACACATCTTCAGGTGCAGCCTGGCAGGGGCAGATAGGTCAGGCCGCCTACAGCGCCAGCAAGGCGGCAGTCATGGGGTTGACCCTTCCGGTGGCGCGAGACCTGGCGCAGCACGGCGTGCGAGTCGTCGCGCTCGCCCCCGGCTTGTTCGAGACCGGCATGTCGGCAGGCATGCCGACTAAGGTGGCGCAAAACATTATCGAGAAAGTCATCCTGTTCCCGAACCGCATGGGGCAGGCGCCAGAGTTCTCGGCGCTGGTCCGTCATGTGGTGGAGAACGCCTATCTGAACGCCACCACGCTGAGCATCGATGGCGGGGCACGGCTCTGACGGTATCGGACATGGCAGCCCGAACAGAACACCATCACGAGACCCTACAACGGTCCGAACAAGGAGAATCGATGGACATGATCCCACCCGTCAAGGGGCACGCGTCATGATTGCAACCACCAGTGTCAGCCCGGACGGTGTGGTGCTCTCGGCTCGCAACCTGTTGCTGCAGTTCGGTGGAATCGTCGCGCTTAACGATGTGTCCATCGATGTGCGCAAGGATGAGCTGCTGGCCATCATCGGTCCGAATGGCGCAGGGAAGTCCTCGCTCATGAATTGCCTGAGCGGTTTTTACCGTCCCAAGAAGGGCGACATCACGCTAGGCGGGCTGAGCGTTCGCAACATGGCGGTCCACGAAGTCGCGGGCCAAGGCTTGGCCAGGACCTTTCAGGGCACGCACATTTTCTCCGGCATGACGGTGGTCGAGAACCTGATGGTGGGCCGCCACATGCACATGCGCTCGAACCTGGCGCAGTCGTTCCTCTACTTCGGCGCCGCTAGGCGAGAAGAGGTGGTCCATCGGGAAGTGGTGGAGGAAATCATCGAGTTCCTGGAGATCGAGGCCATCCGCCATGCACCAGTGGGCAGCCTCGGCTACGGACTTCGCAAACGCGTGGACTTGGGTCGGGCGCTGGCCCAGGACCCCCGGATCCTGTTGATGGACGAGCCCATGGCCGGCATGAACGCGGAAGAAAAGGAAGACCTCGCGCGCTTCATTCTGGACGTGCGCGAAGCCAAACGGATTCCGGTCGTGCTGGTGGAGCACGACATGGGCGTGGTGATGGATCTGGCAGACCGCATTGCGGTGCTGGACTTCGGTCGAAAGATCGCAGAGGGAACCCCCAAGGAGATCCAGGCCAACCCGGCCGTCATGAAGGCCTATCTCGGGGAGGGCGGGCAATGATGCTCAAGATCGAAACACTGCCGCAACTGTTGCGACGCCACGCGGACGCCACACCCGAGCGGCTGTCTCAGCGCCACAAGCAGCGCGGCATCTGGCGTGAATACACCTTTGCGGAGGTGGAGCGCAATGTGCTGGAGCTGGCACTGGGTCTGCACCACATGGGCGTGCAGCGCGGCGCGACGGTGGCGATCATTGGCGAGAACGAGCCGCAGCACTACTGGGCGGAGTTCGCGGCGCACGCGCTGGGCTGCAAAGTGGTCTCCCTGTATCCGGATCTGACGGCGGACGAAGTGCAGTATTTGCTGGAGGACAGCGAGACGGTCTGCCTCTTCGCCCAGGACCAGGAACAGGTGGACAAGGGCCTGGACGTCAAGGGCAAGCTGGCGCTGCTTCGCCATGTCGTGTACTGGGATGACACAGGCATGTGGTCCTACAACGACCCGATCCTCAGCACCTTCAAGTCGGTGCAGCAGCAAGGGCTTGAGCGGGATGCGCAGGACCCTCGGCTGTACCGTTCGTTGGTCGCGAAGGGTTCGCCCGATGATGTGGCGGTGCTGTCCTACACCTCGGGGACCACGGGCAAACCCAAGGGGGTGGTGCTCACGCACCGCTTCCTGATCGACAACGCGCAGCGCCTGATCCATGCCACCGATGCGAAACCGGGCATGGAGTATCTGAGCTACATCGCGCCTGCCTGGGCCACCGAGCAAATCAACGGGATCTCTGCGGGCCTGGGGCTGCCCATGGTGGTCAACTTCCCGGAAAGCCCCGAGCAGGTGCTGGCCAACATCCGCGAGCTCGCCGTCGAGGCCATGACCTTCGCTCCGCGTCAATGGGAAAGCATGGCCTCCTCGGTGCAGGCCCACATGCTGGACGCTGGGCCCCTGCGGCGTGCCGTCTACGAATGGGGTATGAAGGTGGGGCACGCCTTCAACGTCGGTCGCCTGGATGGCAAGCCGATCGGCTGGCTGGATCGCCTGCAATTCCCCTTGGCCGAAGCTCTGGTTCTGCGGCCGTTGCGTGACCAGTTGGGGCTGACCCGGCTGCGCATTGCCAGTTGCGGTGGTGCCACCATGGCACCCGACGTGTTTCGTATGTTCCATGCCATGGGCGTGTCCTTGCGGAACATCTATGGCTCCACTGAAACCGGCTTGCTCACATGCCACCAGAGTGATCGCTTCGACCTTGAGACCGTAGGGCACTGGATGCAGGCGCACCCAGAGGCCGGTGCTCCCCTTGAATGGCGGGTGAGCTCGGACGGCGAACTCCAGATCCGTGGTGGAAGCCCTTTTCTGGGCTACTACCGACGGGAAGGGTCGGTCGAGTCCAAGGTCAAGGACGGCTGGTTCTACACCGGTGACGCCGTGACCAAGACCGACCGCGGTGAGCTGGTTTTCCTAGAACGGCTGTCGGATTTGAAGCGACTTCGCAGTGGCGAGACCTTTCCGCCCCAGTTCGTCGAGACGCGTTTGCGGTTCAGCCCTTTCATCAAGGACATCATGACCGTGGGAGATGAGGGGCGCGACTTCGTGGCTGCACTCATCAACATCGACATGGCAGTCCTGTCGCGCTGGGCCGAGGACAAGCGAATTGGTTTCTCGACCTTCACCGACCTTTCGCAGCGCCCCGAGATCGCGGTCTTGATCCGCCAGGAAATTGCGCGGGTCAACCGGTTTTTGCCACCCCATGCACGGGTGCAGCGGTTCGCCAACTTTCCCAAGGAACTGGATCCCGACGAAGGCGAGCTGACGCGTTCGCGCAAGCTGCGGCGCGAGTTCTTGGAGGAGCGTTACGGTGCCTTGATCCAGGGCTTGTACGACGGTTCCCGGGAAGTACATATCGACATACCTGTGACTTACCAGGACGGGCGTCGAAGCAACTTCAACGCGCAGGTATTCATTCACGATGCTGACGGATTCAGTTTGAACACTTCGACCGAACCCCATCGCAGGAGGCACGCATGAGCGATTTTCTGAACTACCTGGTCAACGGCGCGTTGTCCGGTCTTCTCTATGCCCTTATCGCGATGGGCTTCGTGGTGATCTACCGCGCATCCAAGGTGTTCAACTTTGCACAGGGCGAGCTGGTGGTCTTTGGTGGCTACATGGTGTGGTGGACCATCATTCAGATGGGCATGCCGGTGTGGATCGGGTTGCCGGTGGCCTTCGCCAGCGCGGCGATCTTCGGCTTGATGATCGAGCGCATATTTTTCGCGCGACTCGTGGGCGAGTCGGTGTTCTCGATGGTGATGGTGACGATCGGCCTGTTGATCTTGATTCGAGGCATCGTCCTGGTGCTCTTTGGTCCGCAGGTCCGCGCGTTCCCGATCATCTTTCCGCTGGAACCCATCATCCTCGGCGATGTGGTGATCTCCCGCTCGCTTCTGTATGGCGGCATCCTGACCATCGTCATTGGCCTTGGCCTTTCTTGGTTCTTCAACCGGACCCGCGTGGGCTTGACGATGACCGCCGTGGCCGAAGATCACCAGGTGGCGATGTCAATGGGAATTTCGGTGCAGCGCTCAATCGCATTCGCCTGGATGCTGGGAGCCGTTCTCTCGACGCTGGGCGCCATGGTGCACCTGAGCGGTCGGTCGATCAACATGATGAGTTCCGACATCGGTCTGGCGGCGCTGCCAGTGGCCTTGCTCGCCGGCTTGGAATCGCTTGCCGGACTGCTGCTGGCCGGCGTTCTGGTCGGTGTCATCCAGGGGCTGGCGTCGGCCTACCTTGATCCGTTGGTGGGCGGGGCACTGGGCTCTGTCTTTCCTTTCATCATCATGCTTTTGATGTTGTTGATCCGTCCCACCGGCATGTTCGGCTGGAAAACCATTGAAAGGGTATGAGCATGGATCCCGCAGGTGTTTTCGCAACGTCGTTTGACCAAGACCAGGCGCTGGTCCGCACGCGAAGTCAGGCCGTGACGCTGGGCTTGTTCGTTATGTTCATGTTCGCTCTGCCGTGGATCGCCGACGCCCGTTCGGTGGCGGTGATGACGTCGATGCTGATCACCGCCGTGGTGGTGATCGGGTTGCAGATCAACACCGGTCTTGCCGGTCAGATCAACCTGGGCCAAGCGGCGTTCATGGGCGCGGGCGCGTACGCCACCGCGCTGCTAGCGACGAAGGGCGGTATGCCGTTCTGGATCGCGCTGCCAGTCGGTGGTGTGTGCGCCGCCTTGTTCGGTCTGATTTTTGGACTGGCTGCCGTCCGGATCAAGGGTTTCTATCTGGCGTTGACGACGATCGCGGCACAAATCCTGTTCCATTTCATGGTGCTGAACTTGCCCGCTGCCTGGATGGGTGGCTCCAACGGCATCACGGTCGAACCGGCGCGGCTGTTCGGCTGGGCGCTCGACACCGATGCAGCCGTCTACTACCTGTGTCTGGTGGTCGCCTGCATCATGATCGCGGGCGCCTATGGCGTGGCGCGCAGCCGCCATGGCCGGATCTTTGCCGCTGTTCGGGATGACGACGTCGCCTCCGGAATGATGGGCATCGACGTAGTGCGGACGAAGGCATTGGCTTTCCTGCTGGGCGCCTTCTACGCGGGCATCGGCGGCGGTTTGTGGGCGTACTACGTGCGCTTCGTCTCGATCGACCAGTTCACACTGATCCACTCTATCTGGTTCATCGCCATGGTCATTGTGGGCGGCATGGGATCGGTGACCGGCGCGCTGATTGGCGTATTCGTCATCCGGTTTGCTCAGGAATTCTTCACCAGCGTGGGCCCCTCCCTGGTTGAGAACTTCTCGTTCCTGAGTGGCGACGTGGTCTTCGCCGCGCTGAACATATTTCTGGGCGGCATCATCGCCGGCTTTCTGATTTTTGAGCCGCGTGGATTGATGCACCGGTGGAACATCCTTAAACGTTCCTACCGCATGTGGCCTTACCCCTACTGATGCCGAAACTTGCGGCCGTCCGCTGCGCTGGAGGACGGTTGATTCGTGTTGGACAGCGTGATCAAAACCAGGAGACTTGTGTGACTACAAAAAATGAATGTCTGTCGGCCTTCGCCCGTGTGGCGCGATGCGGTGCTTTGGCCGCCGGTGTGTTTGGTTTGGCGGGAGCCGCCCAAGCACAGACCACCTACAACGTCGCTGGCTTGGCGGACTTTACCGGTCCGTTTGCCGATGTCATGAAAGACATGACGGGTTGCCGAAAAGGCGTTCTCGACTGGTGGAGCGATGAGGTGGGCAAGGCGCAAGGCGTGGCACTTCGCGTCAAGGAATACGACACGCGCTACGACGTGGCGCAGGTGGCCAGTCTGTGGCCCGGCATCAAGTCAGAACTGGACCCCGTGGCCATTCTGGGTATCGGCGGCTCGGATGCGGCGGCCCTGCAGCAGCGATTACCCAATGACAAGGTGCCTCAGGTCCTTGCGACCGCCGGTTATGGCTTCGCGTGGAAGAGCGACAGCTGGGTGTTCAACGCCCGGGCCACCTATCCGCACGAGGCGGCGGCGTTCTACACCTGGTTGCAGAAGAAATCGGGCTCCAGCGCACCCATCAAGGTCGGTGTGATCTCTTCCGAAGTGTCCCCGGCTTATGTGGATATCCACAAGGGCATCGAGAAGTTCGCGAAAGACAACCCCAAGATCTTGGAGGTCGTGGAGACGGTCTACACCGAAGCCCAACCCACCGACCTGACCCAGCAAGTGAACCGGTTGATTCGCAAGGGCGCGACCGTGCTTCAAGTCTTCAACAACACGGCCTCCGTCGTGGCGACTCGTCGAGCCCTGCAAAGCCTTGGAAAGACCAACATCCCGATCGTCATGTCGGCCCACAATGGGTTGATTTCGTCGGGCAAGGCCTTGGGCGGTCTAGAGCAGATGGAAGGCAACTACGAGGTCTACGGGATGGCCATGCCCACGGAAGATCCGACCACGGCGCGGGCATTCTTCGAGAAGCTGCGCACCAAGTACAAGGCACAGGTCAGCTACACCTCAGCCTGCATCATGGGCATGAGCCAAGGCCTTATCGTGGCCAGAGCCTTCGAGCAGGCGGTCAAGATCAAGGGTGTCAAGGACGTCAAGGGGGAAGACGTCCGGGCGGCGCTGCTGTCGACGCCGATGCCGAGCGAACGCAGCTTCGGTGTGCTGCCCAATATCCAATATAGCAAAGACGCGCCGTTCCCCACCGAAGGCATGGCAGTCAACATCGGTACTGTTGAAAAGGGCCATTACAAGCTCCTTGAGCAGAGCGTCCCCGTGCCTGTGCTGAGCAAGTGGTAACTGCAACCCGGCGTGGATACGGTTCGTTCGGGATCCACGCCAACCCAACCGGAGACACTTGTGCTTGAACTGAACAACGTTGAGGTGTTGTACAGCGATGTCATTCTCGCTGTAAAAGGCATTTCAGCCAAAGTGCCTGCTGGGCAGTGCGTGACCTTGCTGGGCGCGAACGGTGCTGGAAAGAGCACCACGCTGAAGGCCATTTCGAACCTGATCAAGACCGAAGACGGTCGCGTGACGGCAGGCGCCATCACCTTTGATGGTGTCGACATCGCGGGGGGAAATCCGGCCGCCCAGGTCCAGAGGGGGCTGGTACACGTCATGGAAGGTCGCAAGGTTCTGCGCCACATGACGGTGGAACAAAACCTGGTGGTCGGCGGGCACATGGGCAATGGGCGCGATGCCAAGGAACTGCTTGACGAGGTGTACGGCCGTATCAAGCGGCTCGCCGCATTGCGCAACCGTACCGCGGGCTATCTGTCCGGGGGTGAGCAGCAGTTGCTGGTGATCGGGCGTGCTCTCATGGCCAGACCGAAGCTGGTCATGATCGATGAACCCTCGCTCGGCTTGGCGCCGCTTATGGTGGAAGAGGTCTATGGCTTGCTGTCTGAACTCAAGGCCAGTGGCCTGACACTGCTGATCGTCGAGCAGAACACGCGCGTCGCGCTGGAGCTGGCCGACTACGGCTACGTGATGGAAAGCGGCCGGGTCGTGCTCGAAGGCCCATCGGTCAACCTCAAGAGCAACGAGGACGTGCGCGAGTTCTATTTGGGTCTGACGGTGGACGGTGAGCGCAAGAGCTTCAGGGACATGAAACATTACCGCCGCCGAAAGCGGTGGCTGGGCTGATGGGCACGTGCCCCGCAGGATCGACAACATTCAAGGATGAGCGATGACGAGCGTTTCCAATGCATTTTTGAGCGAACAGGAAGTGATGATCCGGGAGTCGGCCCGTCGCGTGGCCAGCGAAGTGGTGGCCAGCACTGCGGCGGAACGTGACCGCAGCAGCGCCTGGCCCTACGATGAAATCCGCGCTGTGGCCGAGGTTGGCTTCATGGGGATGCTGGCGCCACAGGCCTATGGCGGCGCCGGGCTGTCGTTCGTGGAGTACTGTCTGGCGATCGAGGAGTTCGCCGCGGCGGACGGTGGTTTTGCGACCCTGATGCATGTGCACAACTCGTCCGCGCACGTGCTCCGATCGTTTGGCACCGAGGAGCAGATGCAGTTGTACCTGCCCGAGTTGGCCAGCGCCCAACGCATTGGGGCTTTTCTGTTGTCGGAGCCGCATGCCGGTTCCGACACTGCAGCCATCCGCACCACGGCCAAGCGCGATGGTGACAGCTATGTGCTCAATGGAAGCAAGCAGTGGATCTCCAACGGCAGCGAGGCCGGCTTTGCCCTGGTGGTCGCCGCCACGGGAGCACCGGGCGCTCGCGACCGCTTCAGCTTGTTCATCGCGGACCCGAAGGACCCGGGCTACGAATGCCTTCGAATCGAAAACAAGCTGGGCCAGCACACGGCGCACACCGCCCAGATTCAGCTGGACAACTTGCGTGTGCCGGCGAAGAACATGATTGGCGAGGAAGGGCGCGGTTATGGCAAGGCCCTCTCGTTGCTGTCCGACGGCCGTATCGCGATCGCAGCGCTGTCCATTGGCATTGCCCGCGCTGCCCTGGAAGCCGCGATCCGGTACGCGAAGGAGCGTGAGGCCTACGGAAAACCGATCGCCGAATTACAGGCCATCAGCTTTGACCTGGCGGACATGGCCACGCAGATTGACGTGGCGCGCCAGTTCATGTTGTATGCGGCGCGTTTGACGGATGCGAAGCTTCCGTCCATCAAAGAGGCCGCGATGGCCAAGTTGTTCGCCAGTGAAATGGCGGAGAAGGTCTGTTCCGCTGCGCTTCAGGTGCACGGTGGCTATGGGTACGTGAACGATTTCCCTGTCGAGCGCTACTACCGCGACGTGCGGGTGACGAAGATCTACGAGGGGACCAGCCACATTCAACGGCTGATCATCGCCCGGCAGATACTGGCGGGTTGACGCACGCTCGGACGCTTAGCTCTGTGATTTTGCCTGTCCGATATCATCGAAACTCAGCCCTTCTCCGGGCAAACGCGCACAGGACACTGCAAGAATGAGCACGCAAATCGACGCCAAGCCGAAGCCGCGACCCCGTGGCCCGGCCAAACGCCTGGCCAAGGGAGTGAAGTGGAACAACGCGGTCGGCGGCGCGGACGAGCAATACCAACTCAAGAAGCAGGCGGTCATTGCGGAGGCGTCTCGCACGTTCGGCCGCCACGGGTACAAGAACGTGTCCCTGGACGAAATTGCCGCCGCGCTCAACGTCACGAAGCCTGCGCTCTACTATTACTTCAAGAACAAGCAGGAACTGATCTACGAGTGCCACGAGCTGTCGATGAGGCTCGGAGACCAGGTCCTGAAAGATGCCATTGCCTCGGAAACAACGGGGTATGAACGCATCGCGACCTTCATCAAGAACTACATCTCACTGCTGACCGACGAAATGGGGGCCCCCGCCATCCTCCACGACTTCTCGGCGATGACGGCGGCGGATCAGAAGAAGATCACCGCGAGGCGCCGCAAGTTCGATCTGGAGTTGCGCCAGGTGTTCGAGGATGGCGTTCGAGACGGGTCCATCGCGCCGTGCGATGCCAAGCTGGCGGTGTTCTGGTTCATGGGGGCCGTCGGCGGGATTTCCCAGTGGTTCCACGCAGAAGGTCGCCTGCGTGGCGATGAGGTTGCCGACATTTTCATCGGGCTGCTGGCCCATGGCATTCGTCCGGTTGCGTCCGGCAAGACGGGGACGGTGGCGAGGACGAAATCTTCTGATAGGCCAGGGTCCGCTTGAGATGCGCCGGATTGGCCGATTCCTCGGTGGGCAATGAGGAAATGGCTTCGTACTTTCCCACCTAGCAGGCTGCTGAAATACTTCGACGCAAGCCCCGTGACTTGATCCAGACGAAGGCGTAGGCAGGACAATGCGGCATGCGCGGATCCGACACCTTCACCGAAAGCCTGTTCAGCATCAAGAAACTCGATGACTTCGTGCCGGCGATGCACCCGCTGCGAGCCATTCGCGCGATGGTCAACGACGCACTCGTCGAGCTCGAAGATCTGTTTGCAGGCATGTATGAAGACGCCGGCAAGGGCGGGCGTCCCAGCATCGCCCCGCAGAAGCTGCTGCGCGCGATGCTGCTGCAGGTTCTGTACTCGGTCCGCTCGGAGCGCTTGCTGATGGAGCAGGTGCAATACAACCTGTTGTTTCGCTGGTTCATTGGGCTGTCGATGGAAGACAGCGTCTGGGTGCCTACGGTGTTCAGCAAAAACCGCCAGCGGCTGATTGAGCACGACGCGGTGGTTGCGTTCTTCAACCAGGTGCTCGCGCAGGCCCAGCGCCGGAACTGGTTGTCCAAAGAACACTTCAGCGTGGACGGCACGCTGATCCAGGCCTGGGCCAGCCACAAGAGCTTTGTGCCCAAGGACGGCGATGGAGGTGGTAGCGGTGGCAGCGACTTCCGCGGCCGCCCGCGCAGCAACGACACCCACGAATCCAAGAGCGATCCGGACAGCCGGCTGTACCGCAAGGGCAAGACCGCCAGCGAAATGCGCTTCATGGGGCACACGCTCATGGAGAACCGCAACGGCTTGATCGTCAATGCCATGGTCACGCAGGCCGATGGTTATGCCGAGCGCGTAGCGGCCAAGGAGATGATCAACGACGTGCGGCAGGCCAACCCAGAAGCGGCCATCACCCTGGGCGCAGACAAGGGGTACGACGCGGCGGAGTTTGTCGGTGAGTTGCACCGACTCAAGGTTGCACCGCACGTGGCGCAGAACAAATCAGGGCGGCGCTCGGCGGTGCCCGATGAGATTGCCCAGACCGCAGGCTATGGCGCGTCGATGCAATGTCGCAAACGCATCGAGCAAGGCTTCGGATGGGCCAAGACGATCGGTCAGGTGCGTCAAGTGATGGTGCGTGGGACCAAGAAAGTCGCTCAGCTGTTCGTGCTGAACATGGCCGCCTACAACCTCGTGCGCATGCGTTCACTGGGACAGGTCCGTCTGCAGGGTGCGCGATGAGCGCATAAAGCCGAAAACCGGCGCTTGCGCGGGTCGAATCGAGCTCCAAACGCGTATTCAGACCCTCACGAACGACCAAGGCACCGACATCACGATTCCAGTGACGCCAACCCGGGTTCAGCCCTTGGTATTTCAGCAGGCTGCTAGCAGCCGTGCCCCCATGCGTGCGGTTACAGCGTTGTTGTGCGCGAACGCGACGGGGTGAGTTTCCGCGGCGCAGCAGCAGGTCTGATCGCGTTACGCCTTACCCGCGCCACATCTAAATCGACCCCCAAACCAGCATCACATTGGATAATCTGCCATTACCCAGTGTGATATTTACTAAGATCTATGATTTATTGACCTCTTAAATAGTATGTAATATCATGGTACATACTACAGTACGAAATAACGAGGTGAACCATGGCCCGAGCCGGAATCTACAAGTCTGAAGTGCTGCGTGCCCGCGATAAATTGCTGGCCGCAGGGCGCAATCCGTCCATCGATGCGGTGCGCGAAGAGCTGGGCAGCGGCTCCAAAACCACGATCCATCGCTACCTGAAGGAGATCGAGGAAGAGGAAGGGCCAGCCACCGGCAGCCGCGTAGCCGTCAGCGAGGCAATCCAGGACCTGGTGGGTCGCCTAGCCGCCCGCGTCAATGAAGAAGCGGAAGAGCGGGTCACCACGGCGCAGGCCAAGCACGCCGAGCAGCTGAGCCAACAGCAGCAAGCCGTCGCGGCCCTGAAATCCGAGGCGCTGGCCACGCGCCAGCAGCTGGAGCAAACCCAGCGGGCCCTGGCCGACGAAAAAAACGCTCACGGCAAAACCAGCGAAGCTCTGAGCCGCAAGACCCTGGAAAACACTCAGCTCGTCCAGCAGGTGGCCGACCTGCAGGAGCGCCTCGCGGCCGAAGAGCGCCATCGCCAATCCCTGGAAGAAAAGCACAAGCACGCGCGCCAGGCGCTGGAGCATTTCCGGGAATCCACAAAGGAGCAGCGCGACCAGGACCAGCGCAAGCACGAACAGCAGGTGCAGTACCTGCAGGCCGAGTTGCGCACCGTGAACGAGACCTTGGCCACCAAGCAGCAGGAAGCCGTCCATACCCTTCAGGAAAACGCACGCCTCCTGGGCGATTTGTCGCGCGCCCAGGGCGATCTGCACCAGGCTCAGGAAGAGGTGCGAGGCCTGCGGCCGCTCAAGGATGAACTGGGGTTTGCGCAAAGGCGCTCCGAGGAATTGGGCCGGCGCCTGGTTGAGCAGGACGCGGCCGTCCAGCAGCTCAGCACTTCCAAAGAGCAGTTGCAGGCCAAGGTCGACGAGCTGCTTTCCGCCAAACAACAGCTGGAACTGGCGCTGGCGACGGCCAGGTCATCCGTCACGGCCCAGGAGCAGGTCGTGGCCAGCATGCTTGAGCGCTTCAGTACGCCGGCGACTGGCCCTAATTTGGTTGCGAACCCGGTTGAAGAGGCCGGTCGTCCAGGGAAGAGAGAGTCGAAAAAGTCAACGGGGACAGGCACTTAAGCCTGTTTCTGCTGGGTTTTACATGAATCCCTGCCGACCCTCTACAAGGTTTCACGGCTGATGCCGAAGTCACGGGCCACCATGGTTTTTTGATCGCCTGCCGCGACTCGCCGTTTCAACTCGGCAATTTGTTCGCTGTTCAGCGATTTCTTTCGTCCCCGATAGGCACCGCGCTGCTTGGCAAGCACAATTCCCTCGCGTTGACGTTCACGGATCAGGGCGCGCTCGAACTCAGCAAAGGCCCCCATGACCGACAGCATCAGATTGGCCATCGGTGAGTCCTCGCCGGTGAACGTCAGCCCTTCTTTGACGAACTCGATGCGCACGCCCCGTTGTGTCAGCCCCTGAACGATGCGGCGCAGGTCATCGAGATTGCGTGCCAGCCTGTCCATGCTATGCACCACCACGGTATCGCCCTCGCGGACGAAGGCCAGCAGCCTTTCAAGCTCGGGACGTTGCGTATCCTTGCCGGAAGCCTTATGGGGTTCTAAGCCGGAACCGCCGAAAATTCCGTCAGCCGATCAACGTGGCTTGTCCCGCGCCCGGTCGATGGGGTAGACCCAACAGTCGTGTCACTAGCCGCCATTTCGATCACGGCAATGCCAGCCGGACGTCACGTCCAGATTGTTCCGGTCTGGATGAGGCCGACTGACGTCTCGGATGACGGGTGGCATACAACTGCTGTGAGTCCTGCAGGGGGGCAGCTGCCTGACCGGACGGCGAGCATCAGCCCATCTCATGTATTAGTCATGTCAGCTTTGACACTGCGCACGCGACGGCACCCGACCCGTTGCAGACCCCCAGACATATGGAAAGCTGACGCTCAACGTGGAGTTAGCCGGCGCGGCGCGGCTTCATCGCGCAGCGTCCGTGTTGATGGATGGGTTAGAACTCTCTGGGGCACACATTTGAGAAAGACTATTTTTCAGCCAACGCAAAACCCGCGTTGCCAGATGCAACCACTGAGACAAATACAAACGGCACTGGACTAGTATTTAGAGCGCCATGCACTTGGCCAGGTTTTGCTATGGCAATATCTCCAGCCTTTAGATGAGCGACTTTGCCGCCTCCTTGGTAATACTCAGCCTCTCCAGAGATAACCGTCCAAGTATCTTGGCCGTCCGGGTGAACATGAGCGGTTATTTCTTGCCCAGGATGGGCATGCCAAACAACAACTGCTGAGTCCTTGGTTTCCAGAACCACTGAACGAATTGGTTCGCCGTCAGACGGACGAATATATTCTGTTACCGAAAATATTCTTGATTCCATTTCCATATCCACTCCAAAAATCAATTTGGCTTGAGAAGTTATTACAGAACAACTGTATCCGAGAGTTCTACGTTGCCGATAACCGGCCCGAAACGGCGGCGCAACGCGCCGCTGTTGGGGGTCCGTGTTCATCGGCGGGTTAGACCTGTGCTTGCGTAAGACGAATATCGACTTCTCGGTCGACGTATTTCCATTCCTCTGACGCACGCAGTTCGGAAAGCAGCCTGTTGAACTCAACCTCATGAATTGGCGCGTATTCGAACCAATTCAGAAAATCGAACGGTTCATTCTCTGAGAGGTCGCGGCAGTGGTGGAGCTTGCGCGCTACTGCAGGCAAATACTGAAGCCCGATTTGGACGTGCTTCGACTGTTCGAAAACGCTCCGGCGTTCGTCTTGCGTGAGCTCCCACCAAGCTGCGTTCTTCCGGATCGGTATTAGCGCACCGCACGTTGCTTCTGGGCGCGCCAGACCTTGCTGCTTCGCTACAATTTCATTCTTCTCTGCGCGCATGACATATCGTTCATTGCTGGTTATTCCACGAAGTATCCAGGGTGCATTGGTTTCAGACTGCAACTCTGAAGCGGATACGACGTTGAGCCTTTTGGCTTCAGGCAGGGGCTCGCCAACTCTCGTTTCGGCCCTGACAATCCGCCAAGGGCCAATGTCTGCGCCGACGAAAGCAAATAATCGTGTATCCATTTCAATCTTTCATGTGTGAATGTTTTAACTCTTGCAGCTTCGAAGAACCTATCTGCCGATCCCGTGATTGTGCATCATCGCCTCCGCGCAACTGCGACGACCGCCCGCAGCAATCACATTGAACTTTCGAATCGAAACTGCTGAAGCGAACCTACGCGGACGTACGGCCGCAGTCTGTGCGCTGCCGGACGGAGCGCTGCCAATTTGCGCCTACTGGCAGGCTGTGAGTGCGCGGATGGGCCAGCGACCTCCCTTCATAGAGGGAGCGAAGCAGGTCAGAGACACTATTGAACGTCCGCTACCGGGAAGATGCTTGACCGTCCGCAACTGGCCGCCTGCCGCCGACCGCGGTCTGGCTCGAAAGCAGTCTGTCAACGCGCCGTTTCATTGTTGCCATGATCATCTCTTAATCGCGCACAGGCGGCCACAGGCGGGCAGTATGAACCAGCGTCAGTATCCACACCGTTTCGCCGTCGATCTGATACACCAGGCGATAGCTTTCGTGCGGGATCAACTCGCGGGTCCCGGGAATCTTTCCCGGCTTGCCCAGCATGGGGTGCTGGATCAAGCGGGCGGCCGCGTCGCTGAAAATCTCATCCATCCGGGCCGCCGCGCGCGGATTGTCGGCTGCGATGTAGTCCCACACATCGGCACGGTCTTGCTGCGCTTCGGGCGTCCAAACAACCCTCACGCCTGGCTCGCCACACTGGCACGCCGTGCGGCGAATTCGGCCTCAACTTCATCGTTCGACCGCCCCAATCCAGCGCGCATCGAAGCCCGGCCGGCTTCGACCTTGCGGCGCAGGAACTCGTCGTACTCGCGCGACTCGCGCTGGCGCTGAACGAACTCGCGCATCAGCTCGCGCAGCACTTGCGACGCCGGGCGATGGGCCGCCTCGGCTTCGGCCATAAACTCGGCGCGCAACTCAGGCTCCAGCTTCATCGTGAAAACGGCTTGTTTTGACATGATCGGGGCCTCCTGCCACTTGATACTAACAAAGTATATACGCCGTCATTACTAAGCGCTATTCACAGAACGCTGCAAGGCGGGCGTGCGCTAGGCCAAGGCCTGTCGGAAAACATTTGTTTTTCGACAGGCCTTCAACGATCCTCTGCACCAACCTCCGAGTGGCCGCAAAATTGTGCGGAAAACTCTGTCGCCAGACGCTACCATACGGAAACCTCGTCTTAATGGTTTTCCGCTTATGTTGGTAGGTTACATGCGCGTGTCGTCGGACTCCGACCGCCAGAGCACGAACTTGCAGCGCGATGCGCTGCTCGCCGTCGGCGTCGATGCGCGGCATCTGTTCGAGGATCATGCTTCCGGCGCGAAGGACGACCGCGCGGGCCTGGCGCGGGCGCTCGAATTCGTTCGCCCTGGCGACGTGTTGGTCGTGTGGAAGCTCGACCGGCTCGGCCGTTCGTTGTCGCACTTGCTCGCCATCGTGACCTCGCTCAAGGAAAAGCAGGTGGCGTTCCGCTCGCTGACGGAGAACCTGGATACCACGACGCCCTCGGGCGAGTTTCTGTTCCAGGTGTTCGGCGCGCTCGCGCAGTACGAACGCGCCTTGATCCAGGAACGTGTCGTCGCCGGTCTGGCTGCCGCCCGCAAACGCGGCCGGATCGGCGGCCGGCCGCAGGCGATCACCGGCGAGAAGCTGGAGGCCATCGTCGCTGCGCTCGATGGCGGCATGTCCAAGGCGGCGGTGTGCCGCAACTTCGGCGTCAAGCGAACCACGCTGATCGAGACCCTGGCACGGGTTGGTTGGACGGGCTCTCGTGGAGCGTCATCGCGATGACGACCAAGAGCGAACGATTGACCGTCCTGTCGGACGCCGAGCAGGAAGCCCTGTACGGCCTGCCGGACTTCGACGACGCCCAGCGGCTGGAATACTTGGCGTTGACTGAAACCGAACTGGCGCTCGCCAGCAGCCGGCCTGGTCTCCATGCACAGGTCTATTGCATCTTGCAGATCGGTTACTTCAAGGCCAAGCATGCCTTCTTCCGCTTCGACTGGAGTGAGGTCGAGCACGATTGCGCCTTCGTGCTGAGCCGCTACTTCCACGGCGAGTCCTTCGAGCACAAGCCAATCTCCAAGCACGAGCACTACACCCAGCGCGAGTGGATTGCCGATCTGTTCGGCTACCGGCCGTGGGCGGCCGAGTTCCTGGCGCAGCTCGCGCAGCAGGCCGCGCAGACCGTGCGGCGCGACGTGATGCCGGGGTTCATCGCCGCCGAGCTGATCGTCTGGCTAAACGAGCACAAGATCATCCGGCCCGGCTATACCACCCTGCAAGAGCTGGTGAGCGAAGCCCTGTCCGCCGAGCGTCGGCGGCTGGCTGGCCTGCTGTCGGAAGTGTTGGACGAATCGGCCAAGGCCGCGCTGGGTCGGCTTCTAGTGCGTGACGACACCCTGTCGCAATTGGCGGCGCTCAAGCAGGACGCCAAGGACTTTGGCTGGCGTCAGATGGCCCGCGAACGCGAAAAGCGCGCCACGCTGGAGCCGCTGCACCGGATCGCCAAGGCGCTGCTGCCCAAGCTCGGCGTCTCGCAGCAGAATCTGCTGTACTACGCCAGCCTGGCGAACTTCTACACCGTCCACGATCTACGCAACCTGAAGGCCGATCAGACCTACCTCTACCTGCTTTGCTATGCCTGGGTGCGCTACCGGCAGCTTTCCGACAACCTGGTCGATGCGATGGCCTACCACATGAAGCAGTTGGAGGACGAAAGCAGTGCGGGCGCAAAGCAATCCTTTGTCGCCGAGCAGGTGCGCCGTCAGCAAGACACACCGCAGGTCGGCCGCCTGCTGTCGCTTTACATCGACGACAGCGTGCCCGATCCCACGCCGTTCGGCGATGTGCGCCAGCGCGCCTACAAAATCATGCCCCGCGATACGCTGCAAACCACCGCGCAGCGCATGAGCGTGAAGCCGGTGAGCAAGCTGGCTTTGCACTGGCAGGCGGTGGACGGCCTGGCTGAGCGCATCCGCCGCCATCTTCGGCCGCTGTATGTCGCGCTCGACCTCGCTGGCACTGATCCGGGCAGCCCGTGGCTCGTGGCGCTGGCCTGGGCCAAGGACGTGTTCGCCAAACAGCAGCGCCTATCGCAACGGCCGCTCGCCGAATGTCCAGCGGCCACGCTGCCGAAACGCTTGCGACCGTACCTGCTGACCTTCGATGCCGATGGCAAGCCGACGGACCTGCATGCCGACCGCTACGAGTTCTGGCTGTACCGCCAGGTCAGGAAGCGCTTCCAGTCGGGTGAACTCTACCTCGACGACAGCTTGCAGCACCGGCATTTTTCCGACGAGCTGGTTTCGCTGGATGAGAAGGCCGCCGTGCTGGCGCAGATCGACATCCCGTTCCTGCGGCAGCCACTCGATGCCCAGCTCGATGCGCTCGCGACCGAGCTGCGCGCTCAGTGGCTGGCCTTCAACCGCGAGCTGAAGCAGGGCAAGCTGACGCACCTAGAATACGACAAGGACACGCAGAAGCTGACATGGCGCAAGCCCAAGGGCGAGAACCAGAAGGCGCGCGAGAAGGCGTTCTACGAGCAACTGCCGTTCTGCGACGTGGCCGACGTGTTCCGCTTCGTCAACGGCCAGTGCCAGTTCCTGTCGGCGCTGACGCCTTTGCAGCCGCGCTATGCGAAGAAGGTCGCCGACGCCGACAGCCTGATGGCGGTCATCATCGCGCAGGCGATGAACCACGGCAACCAGGTCATGGCACGCACCAGCGACATCCCGTACCACGTGCTGGAGAGCTCCTACCAACAGTACCTGCGCCACGCAACGCTGCACGCGGCCAACGACTGCATCAGCAACGCCATCGCCGCGCTGCCGATCTTCCCGTACTACTCGTTCGACCTCGATGCACTGTACGGTGCCGTCGATGGTCAGAAATTCGGCGTCGAGCGGCCGACCGTGAAAGCGCGCCACTCGCGCAAATACTTTGGGCGCGGCAAGGGCGTGGTCGCCTACACGCTGCTGTGCAACCACGTGCCGCTCAACGGCTACCTGATCGGCGCGCACGATTACGAGGCCCATCACGTGTTCGACATCTGGTATCGCAACACGTCGGACATCGTGCCGACCGCGATCACCGGCGACATGCACAGCGTCAACAAGGCCAACTTCGCTATCCTGCACTGGTTCGGCCTGCGTTTCGAGCCGCGCTTCACCGACCTTGGCGATCAGTTGAAGGAACTCTACAGTGCCGACGATCCGGCGCTGTACGATCAGTGCCTGATCCGGCCGGCCGGGAGAATCGACCGCGATCTCATAGTCAGCGAGAAGCCGAACCTCGACCAGATTGTCGCCACGCTCGGACTGAAGGAGATGACGCAGGGCACGCTGATCCGCAAGCTATGCACCTACACCGCGCCGAACCCCACGCGGCGCGCGGTGTTCGAGTTCGACAAGCTCATCCGCAGCATCTACACGCTGCGCTACCTGCGCGATCCGCAACTGGAGCGCAACGTTCACCGCTCACAGAACCGCATCGAGTCCTATCACCAGCTACGCTCAACCATCGCCCAGGTCGGCGGCAAGAAGGAATTGACCGGGCGCACCGACATCGAAATTGAGATCAGCAACCAGTGCGCCAGGCTGATCGCCAACGCGGTCATCTTCTACAACTCGGCCATCCTCTCGCGGCTGCTGATGAAGTACGAGGCGAGCGGCAACGCCAAGGCGCACGCTCTCCTGACCCAGATATCGCCGGCGGCCTGGCGGCACATCCTGCTGAACGGGCATTACACCTTCCAGAGCGACGGCAAGATGATCGACCTGGATGCGCTCGTGGCGGGGCTGGAGCTGGGATGACGGAAATTTCGGCGGTTCTGGCTTAGAACCCCCTTATCGGTGAATACCTTGCCAACGTCGATTTGCTCCAGTTGCCGATCAGGGTTCTGGTCGAAGCTGCTGACGCGGATATAGCCGATGCGTTGACCTTGCAAGATGCCTCCAAAGGTAAAAGTGTCAGGATGAAATCTATTACCCTTGGCGGTTTATGTCAATAAATACAAACTATGACTCTATTCTGACGATGTTTGCACATAGCACCTGACATCAGGATAGGGTATAGCTCAATTGGACACTGGCAATGAGGCAAAACCTCCGACCGGTTTCTTGTCCCCAGTCAGAACCATGAATCCGCCCCACGGTACGCTGCCAGGGAGCAGCCGTTCTACGGTGCGCGCAGTGATAGACCCCGATGGTAAATAGATTGCGCTCCGCATTCGGCTGTTTGAAATGGGTAGTCCCTTGAGGCTGTCACCAAACTCTTCAGGCGATAACCAGAGCGCACCTCGATAGGCACCGCTGCCGCCGTGGCGACCTTTTTCGCGCCAAAGCAGGCTGTTCCGGTTGAGCATGCCAATGGCGAAGCGCCTGCGCGTCACGCGCACAATCTCAGACACCGCTTTGTGCCAGTCGGTAGTGAAACACAGGGCAGCAACTGAAAGCACATGATCGAAGCTGTTATCGGCGAAGGGCAAAGCGAGCGCATTAGCCTGAAGATATGTCGAACGTGCGTCCCGGCTACGCGCAAATGCCAGCCATTCCGCATTGAGATCAATACCTGTAACAAATTGGCCCGGCAGGGTAGCCATTTGCCGGGTGAACCAACCCGTTCCGCATCCGACATCGAGTATCTGGCCCCCCGAAAAAGGAGCCAGTTCGTTCGATAGCAGGCGATACTCGGTTTGGCCGATCCAGCGCCCACGAGGGCTGTCATACCAAGCATCGTAATCGGCAGGACTCAAAGCAGAACCCGCTATCGGTACAGATCGAGTGGCTTAACCTAAAGCTTGCTCAAGATCCGCGATCAAATCCTCAGCATCCTCCAAGCCGACCGACAGACGCAGCATGGCGTCCGAGATGCCGCGACGGGCACGCTCTTCCGTCGTTAATCCGTGGTGGGTGGTTGTACACGGCTGGGTTACCAAGCTTTCCGCACCCCCAAGGCTGGGCGCCAAGGCGAAGAGCTTCAACCGGTCAGCGACGCGTGTGGCGTCTTCTCCGTTGCCCGCGACCTCGATCGTCAGCATGCCCCCGAATCCATACATTTGGTCTTTGGCCAGCGCATGCCCCGGAAATTCGGGCAGACCGGGAAAGTAGACACGGCTGACCTTGGGGTGGCGGTCCATGGCTTCGGCGATGCGCTGGGCCGACTCGTTTTGCTGACGCACGCGCACGACCAGGGTACGCAGGCTGCGAGCGAGCAATGACGCCGTGGCCGGGGTGATCATCGAGCCGAGATTCTTGCGCCAACCCCATACCGGCATCAGCAATTCCTTCGACCCCATCAAGACGCCAGCGGTGAGGTCGCTGTGTCCGCCGAGATATTTTGTGGCGCTGTGCACGACGAAATCCGCTCCCAATTCGAGCGGGCGCTGATTGACCGGTGAGGCGAACGTGTTGTCGACCGCGACTCGCGCGCCGTAGGCATGTGCCTTCGCTGCGATGGCCCGAATGTCGAGCAATTCGAGGGTGGGATTAGTGGGCGTCTCGAAAAATACCAGCTTCGCGCCAGCGGCCAGCAAAGCGTCCAGTTGATCCAGTTCGCGGCCAAGAATCAAATCGGTCTTGATCCCCAGCAACGGCAACTGGCTCGCCAGCAGTTCCAGCGTTCCGCCGTAAGCATCACCGATGCAAACGATGCCCTCACGCCCATGCGTCAGGAACAAAGCCGTCTCGGCGGCCATCCCAGAACAAAAAGACCAGGCCATCTCCGCGCCTTCAAGGCTGGCGAGCGTTTCTTCAATGGCAAAGATTGATGGGTTCAGGCCGTAGCGCGTATAGAGACTTCCCGGTTTGCGGCCGTCAACGACATCGAGCAGGTCTGCTGTCGATTTGAACGCAAAGGTGGTGGTGTCGTACACCGGAAGGTGCGGACTGCCATGCGCGTCCTTGAAACTGTGGCCGTGAATGGTACGAGTGGACAAGCCTTGCTTGCTGCTTTCAGTCATTTGAGTCTCCTGGTTATTCTTACTGCGGTTTCAAACGGCACGATGCCCAACTCGGGGGTTTCAGAACGAGATTACTTTGTCGCTATCGATGACCCATTCCGCCAGCGCCGGCATGGTGGATTTTTCGGCACCCTCGAAATACGGCTGGTTCTTGTAAATGCCGCAGCGCGCCATGCAGGTTCCGCACACCTTGACGGTCACGCCACGGCTGATGAGCGCCTTCAGCATCAATGAAAGGTCTTGGTCATAGCCTTCCGGTGGACGGCAGGCATCGCGTGCCATGTCCACCGCATCACTCATCAGGAAAATGCGAACTTCACTTCCAGCATCGACCAGTTTGTCGGCCAGTCGCAGCCCGTTCCAGGTCACATCGGTACTATCGTAGGGTTCGTGATTGAAAATGATCAGGGTTTTCATGGACGGTTTCCAAGGAGAGGTGGATCAACGCCTGGCCAGCAGGCCGAAGTGAAAGGGACAGCAATCTTGCAAATCAACCGATTCAATGGCGTGGAATCCGGCCTCGGCTATCCACGCCCGGCATTGGTCCGGGGTCGGACGGATCTCCAGCGAAGGACCGCGTGGTGTGGGTATGTCACTGCGCCAGTGAATCACTGAAAGCACGCCACCGTCCTGCAAGGTCCGGTAGGCTTCGCGCAGCAGAGAAATAGGCTGTTCCAGGTGCAGCAGGTTGAAAATCATCGCGTGCGTTTGCGACCCGGAGTCCACGCCCGTGCCGTGTGCAACGAAATCTCGAACGTCGGCTTGAATGTTGGGGAGATCGAAAGTGACGGCCTTGTGACGTACACAGTCGACCATTTCGGGCTCAATATCCAGCGCTATGACCTTTCCCGTCGTGCGTCGAGCGGCCGGCACAGTGAACGAACCGTATCCGCAGCCGAATTCGATCACATCCCCCAGCACCGCAGTGCCAAAGAGTCTGTCAATAGCAGTCTCTGCCTCGAAAAAACTCGCCCAGTAGGCTTCGTCGGGCATGCCGCTTTCACGTCCCTTCATGCTCATGATTTGCCTTGCTCCACCGGAAGACCTGCCGCCAACCATTCGCTGACGCCATCAAGGATCTTGCGCACTCGATAGCCTTTCGCCGCTAGCAACGCCACGGCCTCGTCAGAGAGCAGGCAGAACGGTCCTCGGCAGTAGGCGACAATCTCGACGTCGGACGGCAATTCAGCAAGGCGCTGCTCGATCTCGGCCACCGGCATCGACCGGGCGAACGGCAGGTGAGCCGTTTCGTATTCCGTTGGCGGACGCACATCGATGACAAATATTTCGCCGCGCCGCGCCTGTTCCAGCAGCACCTCGCGACTGACAGCGGAGAGTTTCGCCGGATCGGCCACCATCTGTCCGAGCGCCAACTTCAGCTCCAGCAGGTGCTCTTCGGCGACTTGGCGCAGACTCACCCACAGACCCGCCACATCACTGCCGGCCAGTTGATAGATGATGTATTTGCCCTCACGCCGGAAAGTCACAAGGCGTGCTTCCTTCAGCACTTTCAGGTGCGCGCTGGTGAGTTTGATGTCAGCCGACAATTCGCTCGCCAGCGTTTCAACGGTCTTCTCGCCTTGCGCCAACAGTTCCAGTAGCTCCAGTCGTTTCGGACTGGAAACCGCTTTGCCGATGCGGGCAACCTGCTCGTAGAGGAGGTCTTTTATCATTCGTTTGTCCATAACCGTCATTCTAACGATTATACGAATGTAAGGTGAAATGTTTTTGTTTCGCGACTGAATCCAGGAAATGCCGACATCTACGACGCCAACTGATTCAGATGGCGGCTGGTGGCACGACTGCTTGTCCTACCCCAACACTCAGCGTACGATTTTTCCGTTTTCTGAGATGACCCTAAGCTGACATAAAAACCGCACACTCAGCATCCCTCAATCAACTCCCCGAACAGTTCCTTAACCTTTGCACGCGCCTCGACCAGCGCAACTTGTCCTTGCTCAGTGATCTCATAGACACGCCGTTCCCGCCGCCCTGTGCGTTCGTGATGCGAGGTCAGATAACCCTTCTTCTCCAGTCCATGCAGCATCGGGTAAAGCGTCCCGGCACTCAGCCCGTAGCCATGACGCCGTAGCTCTTCGATGATGCCAAGGCCGAAAATGGGTTCCTCGGCCGCGTGGTGCAGGATATGCAGGCGGATCAAGCCGCCGTAGAGGTCTTTGTCGGTCATTGCTTCGGCCTCACAGCACGATACTCAGAAGCCATCCCGCCGCACCACTGCCAACGACAACCAGCCACGGCGGGAGCTTCCAGAACATCAGCGCGACAAGGGCCACCACAGCCAGCCCGAAGTCTTGCGGCTTGAAAATGGCACTCGTCCATACCGGCTGATAGAGCGCAGCCAGCAGGAGACCGACCACGGCAGCATTAACCCCGGCTAGCGCCGCTTGAGTGCGCATGCTATGGCGCAGCCGCTCCCA
>DASRUM010000124.1:0-44594 GCA_035655415.1 Pseudomonas sp. | reverse complement strand
CCGTGCCGAACGTGTCGGCAACCGACTGGAACAACTGCTGGCGCGCTAAGCGCCAGTGTCCTTTCTGGAATCTACGGATTAATTATTTATGTCTCTGATTGCGGACTACGGCCTCGTATTGCTGCTGCTTGCCTGTCTCTTCGGCTTTTTCATGGCCTGGGGTGTGGGCGCCAATGACGTGGCCAACGCCAAGGGTACCTCAGTGGGCTCCAAAGCCCTGACCATCAAACAGGCGATCCTGATCGCCATGGTCTTCGAGTTTGCCGGCGCCTATCTAGCCGGTGGCGAGGTAACCGAAACCATCAAGAGCGGCATCGTCGATGCGTCGATGATCACCCCGGACCTGATGGTCCTGGGCATGATGTCGGCGCTGCTGGCGGCCGGCACCTGGCTGCTGGTGGCGTCGACCAAGGGCTGGCCGGTTTCCACCACCCACTCCATCGTCGGCGCGGTAATCGGCTTTGCTGCCGTTGGCGTGTCCATGGATGCCGTACATTGGAGCGGCGTTGGCCCAATCGTCGCCAGCTGGGTGGTGTCTCCGGTGCTGTCCGGTTTCGTCGCCTTCGGCCTGTTTGTCAGCGTACAGAAGCTGATTATCGACACCGATCACCCGTTCCAAAACGCCAAGCGCTTCGTGCCGCTGTATATGTTCGCCACCGGTTTTATGGTCAGCATCATGACCCTGACCAAAGGCCTCAAACATATCGGCCTGGACCTCTCCACCACGGAAGGTTTCTTCCTTTCCCTGGGTGTAGGCGGCCTGATCATGTTGCTGGGCATCATTCTGCTCAGCCGGATCAAGATCGACGTCGAAGCGGACAAAGACTTCCACTACGCCAGCGTGGAGAAAGTCTTCGCCGTATTGATGATCTTTACCGCTTGCGCCATGGCCTTCGCCCACGGCTCCAACGACGTGGCCAACGCAGTCGGCCCGCTGGCGGCGATTGTCGGGGTGATCCAGTCCGGCGGCGAAATGGCCGTTGGCGCCAAGTCGGCCGTACCAGGCTGGGTGCTGCTGCTCGGCGCGGTGGGTATCGTCATCGGCCTCGCCACCTATGGCTACAAGGTGATCGCCACCATCGGCAAGGAAATCACCGAGCTGACCCCAAGCCGCGGTTTTGCTGCCGAACTGGCAACCGCCACCACCGTAGTGGGCGCCTCGGCTATCGGCCTGCCGGTGTCCACCACCCACACCCTGGTCGGTGCGGTACTCGGCGTAGGCCTGGCGCGCGGCATCGGCGCGCTGAACCTGGGCGTGATCGGCAAGATCTTTATGTCCTGGCTGATCACCCTGCCGGTGGGCGCGGCGCTGTCGATTATCTTCTTTTATATCCTGCGCGGCATTTTCCTCTAAACGCCCGTAGCGGTTTTATCTCCACAAGCGATGGCCCTATGATGGGCCTCGCTTGTGGAGATAGCCGATGCCCCTGCCTTCCTTCAAAGAACAGTTCGCCGCCCTGATCGCCGCCCCGTCGGTGAGCTGCACCCAGGCGCATTGGGATCAGTCCAACCGCGCGGTGATCGAACTGCTGTCTAGCTGGCTCGGCGACCTCGGTTTCGCCTGCGACGTGCAGGAAATCTCCCCCGGCAAATTCAACCTGCTCGCCAGCTATGGCTCCGGCCCTGGTGGCCTGGTGCTGGCCGGGCACAGCGACACCGTGCCATTCGACGCCGCGCTGTGGCAGACCGACCCACTCAAGCTCAGCGAAGTCGACGGCCGCTGGGTGGGCCTCGGCAGTTGCGACATGAAGGGCTTTTTCGCCCTGATTATCGAAGCCGTGCAGCCTTTGTTGGAGCAGCGTTTCCAGCAGCCGCTGCTGATCCTCGCCACCTGCGATGAAGAAAGCTCGATGTCCGGCGCCCGCGCCCTGGCTCAAGCCGGGCGGCCGCTGGGCCGTGCCGCAGTAATCGGCGAGCCGACCGGCTTGCGGCCGATTCGCCTGCACAAGGGCATCATGATGGAGCGCATCGACATCCTTGGGCAGAGCGGCCACTCCTCTGACCCCAACCTCGGCCACAGCGCCCTGGAAGCCATGCAGGACGTGATGCTGGAGCTGCGCGGCTTGCGCGCGCAATGGCAGCGCGAGTACAACAACCCGCAGTTCAGCGTGCCCAAGCCGACTCTAAACTTCGGCTGCATCCACGGCGGCGACAACCCCAACCGCATCTGCGGCCAATGCTCGCTGGAGTTCGACTTGCGCCCACTGCCCGGCATGCAGCCAGAAGCCCTGCGCGCGGCGATCCGCCAAAAGCTGCAGCCGCTGGCCGAGCAGCATCAGGTGAAGATCGACTTCGCCCCGCTGTTTCCCAGTGTGCCGCCCTTCGAGCAGAACGCCGACAGTGAGCTGGTACGCATTGCCGAACGTCTGACCGGGCATACCGCCGCCGCAGTGGCATTTGCCACCGAAGCGCCTTATCTTCAGCAGCTTGGCTGCGAAACCCTGGTGCTCGGCCCCGGCGATATCGACTGCGCTCACCAGCCAGGCGAATACCTGGAAATGTCACGTTTGCAGCCTACTGTGCGCCTGCTGCAGCAACTGATTGAGCATTACTGCCTGCAAGCCAAACAACCTGAGCCATCCGGAGGATAGAACGCGTGAAGCTGCCCCAACTGCGACGATAAAACCGCTCCTGGCTGCCTCGTCTGGCGCGCCCGCGCCAATCCATGCGTTCCGTCTTCGACACAGGTTCTTCAAGCAATGCACGACCACGTCAACTGGCTCCGCCACGCTTCGCCCTATATCAATGCCCACCGTGACTGCACCTTTGTGGTGATGCTGCCGGGCGAGGGCGTTGCCCACCCGAATTTCGGCAATATCGTTCACGACCTGGTGCTTCTGCACAGCCTCGGCGTGCGCCTGGTACTGGTGCATGGCTCGCGCCCGCAGATCGAGGCGCGCCTGGCCAGCAATGGCCTGACCCCGCGCTATCACCGCGACCTGCGGATCACCGACAGCCCGACCCTGGAATGCGTAATCGACGCCGTCGGCCAGCTGCGCATCGCCATCGAAGCGCGCCTGTCGATGGACATGGCGCGCTCGCCGATGCAGGGCTCGCGCCTGCGCATCACCAGCGGCAACTTTGTCACCGCGCGGCCGATTGGCGTAGTCGATGGCGTCGACTATCACCACACCGGCGAAGTGCGGCGCATCGACCGCAAGGGCATCAACCGCCAGCTGGATGAGCGCAGCATTGTGCTGCTGTCGCCGCTCGGTTATTCGCCGACCGGGGAGATCTTCAACCTGGCTTGTGAAGACGTCGCCACCCGCGCCGCCATTGACCTGGATGCCGACAAGCTGCTGCTGTTCGGCGCCGAGTGCGGCCTGCTCGACGAAGCCGGCAAGCTGGTACGCGAGCTGCGCCCACAACAGGTGCCGGCGCATCTGCAGCGTCTGGGCAGCAGCTACCAGGGCGAACTGCTCGACGCCGCTGCCGAAGCCTGCAAGGCCGGGGTGCGTCGCAGCCATATCGTCAGCTATGCCGAAGACGGTGCGCTGCTCAGCGAGCTGTTCACCCGCACCGGCAACGGCACCCTGGTGGCCCAGGAGCAGTTCGAATCGCTGCGCGAGGCAACCATCGAGGATGTCGGCGGGCTGATGGAGCTGATCACCCCACTGGAAGATCAGGGCATTCTGGTGCGCCGCTCGCGCGAGGTGCTGGAGCGCGAGATCGAGCAGTTCAGCATCGTCGAACGCGAAGGGCTGATCATCGCCTGCGCCGCGCTGTACCAGATTGCCGACTCGGATTTCGGCGAGCTGGCCTGCCTGGCGGTCAACCCAGCCTACCGCCACGGTGGCCGCGGCGACGAGCTGCTCGAACGCATTGAGGAACGCGCCCGCGCCCAGGGCCTGAAAACCCTGTTCGTGCTCACCACACGCACCGCCCACTGGTTCCGCGAGCGCGGCTTTATGCCCAGCAGCGTCGACCGCCTGCCCGCCGCCCGCGCCTCGCTGTATAACTACCAGCGCAACTCGCAGGTGTTTGAAAAGGCGCTCTGAATCCAGTGACTGTAGGAGCGGGCTTGCCCGCGATCAGCGGTTTAAGCCATCGCGGGCAAGCCGGAATGCCGCCCAGCCGCTCCTACAAATTGCGTTTCGGCAGATGGGGTGGCAGGTACAAACCTAGATAGGCATCGAACACCCGCATACCTTCCTCAGCCATACGCGGGGTGATTTCACCGTGCAGCTGCACCGAGCGCGCATACACGCGGTCGCCTAGTTCCATGGCCAGGGCGAACACATCGACATCCTCTGGCAGTTGCGGCAACGGGAAGTGGCGGTCGAACAACTGCTGCATCAACTGGCCCAGCTCAATGTCGTGTTGCCTATCCGCATGGGTCACTTCCGCCAGGCCGTGCTGCGCCAGAATCAGCTGGCGGGCGGCAGCATCGTCGGCATAGATCGCCAGCATGCGCTGCTCCACTAAACGCGACAGATCACGCCAGTCACGCAACTGATCATGCTCAATTGGCTCCTGCAGACAGGCACGAAACGCGCCGTGGATATCTGCCGTCAGCCCTTCCAGCAAGGCCGACACACTGGCGAAGAAGTGATACACCGAGGACGGTGGAATTTGCGCCCGCTCGGCCACGCTGTAGATCGACAGACTGGCCACACCCTGCTCAGCCAGCAGCTCACGGGCAGCGGCAAGAATGCCGGCGATGCGGCTCTGGCTACTGGCGCGGGGTTTGCGAGCGATAGGTGGTCGTGACATGGCGAGACTCGGGGCAGGAAACCAAGGGCGGGTGACATTTCGCCGCCCACCCTACACCGAACCCGTAGCCCGGATGAAATCCGGGAAGGGTTTTACTGACAATAAATGCTCCCGGATTGCATCCGGGCTACGTGACTGCGTAGGGGGACATGGCAGAGCCTTGTCCGCCGCGTGAAAGGTGGACAAGCCTACGGCATGTCCACCCTACCGGGCGACATAAGGCTGATTAACCACGCGCGCCGCGCACACCTTCAGCCAGCGCCGCACACAGACTCAGCACGCCATCCACCGCCTGTTCGTTACTGCTGGCATTGGCGATCTGGTCGATCAGCGCCGAGCCCACCACCACACCTTCGGCCAGACGCGCGATAGTTGCAGCATGTTCCGGGGTGCGGATGCCGAAGCCGATGCACAGAGGCAGGTCGGTGTGGCGACGCAGGCGGGCAACAGCCTGCTCGACGTGGTCCAGAGTCGCCGAACCGGCACCGGTCACACCGGCTACCGAGACGTAATAGACGAAGCCGGAGCTGCCGTTCAGCACCTTGGGCAGGCGCTTGTCGTCGGTGGTCGGAGTGGTCAGGCGGATAAAGTCCAAGCCTGCGACCTGAGCCGGATCACATAGGTCGACGTTATGCTCTGGCGGCAGGTCGACCACGATCAGGCCGTCGACGCCAGAGGCCACAGCTTCGGCAATAAAGCGCTCGACGCCGTATTTGTGGATCGGGTTGAAGTAACCCATCAGCACCAGCGGCGTGGCCTGCTCGCCTTCACGAAATTCGCGAACCATCTGCAGGGTCATGGCTAGGTCCTGACCACCTTCCAGGGCACGGATATTCGCCAGCTGAATCGCCGGGCCATCGGCCATGGGGTCGGTAAAGGGCATACCCAGTTCGATCACATCGGCGCCAGCCGCCGGCAGGCCCTTGAGGATAGCCAGGGAGGCGTCGTAGTTCGGGTCGCCGGCGGTAACGAAGGTCACCAGAGCGGCGCGATTCTGCTGTTTCAGTTCGGCAAAGCGGGTTTGCAGGCGGCTCATCAGTGTTTCTCCTGCGAAGTGTTTTCCATGTGGTGCATAACGGTCTGCATATCCTTGTCGCCACGGCCGGACAGGTTGATCACCATCAGGTGATCCTTGGGCAGCTTCGGCGCACGCTTGAAGGCTTCGGCCAGGGCGTGGGCGCTTTCCAGGGCCGGGATAATGCCCTCCTGACGGCAACAGGTGTGGAACGCAGCCAGGGCTTCTTCGTCGGTCACCGAGGTGTATTCAACCCGGCCGACGTCATGCAACCAGGCGTGCTCAGGGCCAATCCCGGGATAATCCAGGCCGGCGGAAATCGAGTGGGCGTCGATGATCTGGCCGTCGTCGTTCTGCAGCAGGAAGGTGCGGTTGCCGTGCAATACGCCGGGTACGCCGCCGTTGAGGCTGGCGGCGTGCTTACCGGTTTCGATGCCGTAGCCGGCCGCTTCCACGCCGACGATCTGCACATCTTTGTCATCAAGGAAGGGGTGGAACAGGCCGATGGCATTGGAGCCTCCACCGATGCAGGCCACCAGGCTGTCGGGCAGGCGGCCTTCCTGGGCGAGGATTTGCTCGCGGGTTTCCTTGCCGATCACCGCCTGGAAGTCGCGCACCATCGCTGGGTACGGGTGCGGGCCGGCCACGGTGCCGATCATGTAGAAGGTGTTGTGCACGTTGGTCACCCAGTCGCGCAGCGCTTCGTTCATCGCATCCTTGAGCGTGCCGGTGCCGGCGACCACCGGGATCACGGTGGCACCCAGCAGCTTCATGCGGAATACGTTGGCCTGTTGGCGATCAATGTCAGTGGTGCCCATAAAGATCACGCACTCCATGCCGAAGCGCGCGGCCACGGTGGCGGTGGCCACGCCGTGCATGCCGGCGCCGGTCTCGGCGATGATGCGTTTCTTGCCCATGCGCCGGGCCAGCAGGGCCTGGCCGATGCAGTTGTTGATCTTGTGCGCGCCGGTGTGATTGAGCTCTTCGCGCTTGAAGTAGATCTTCGCGCCGCCGCACATATCGGTCAGACGCTCAGCGAAGTACAGCGGGCTCGGGCGGCCGACGAAATCACGCTGGAAGTAGGCCAGTTCCTTCTGGAACTCGGGATCGAGCTTGGCCTTCTCGTATTCCTCGGCCAGATCGTGGATCAGCGGCATCAGGGTTTCGGCGACATATTGGCCACCGAACGAGCCGAACAGGCCGTTGGCGTCAGGGCCAGTGCGGAAGGAAGTCATGGCGTTCTCCTCAGAAAATTCGGGCGCGCTTCACGGGTAGGGTCCCCGCTTCTACGGCAATGAACACAGGATAAAGCTGTGGCGGGCGCGGCAAAAGCGATAAGATCGCCGCAACCTGTCAGGAAAACTCACAGATGAGTCAGGACCTTCCACCCCTTAATGCCCTGCGCGCCTTCGAAGCGGCCGCGCGGCTGAACAGTGTCAGCCAAGCCGCTAATGAACTGCACGTAACCCATGGTGCGGTCAGTCGGCAGGTTCGCGCCCTGGAGGAACACCTGGGTGTGGCGCTATTTAGCAAGGAAGGTCGCGGCCTTAAACTCACAGATGCAGGCATTCGTCTGCGCGATATCAGCGCCGATCTGTTCAGCCGCCTGCGCAGCACCTGCGCCGAGCTGCAGCAGGGGCAGGCCGATGCGCCGTTTGTTCTGGCCTGCCCAGGCAGCCTGCTGGCGCGCTGGTTTATCCCGCGCCTGGACCGGCTTAACCGCGAGCTGCCTGAACTGCGTCTGCAGCTGTCCGCCAGCGAAGGCGATCTGGACCCGCGCCGCCCTGGCGTGGATGCCACCCTGTGGTTCGCCGAGCCGCCGTGGCCAGCGGATATGCAGGTGTTCGAGCTGGCTGCCGAGCGCATCGGCCCGGTGCTTAGCCCGCGTTATGCGCGCTTCGCCGAATTACACCTGGCTCCGCCCGCCGCTCTGCTGGGCGAGCCTTTGCTCCACACCAGTTCCCGCCCCCAAGCCTGGCCCAGCTGGGCGGCTAGCAATGCCCTGGACGCCGCAGCGCTAAAACTCGGCCAGGGCTTCGAGCACCTTTACTACCTGCTGGAAGCCGCGGCCGCCGGCCTCGGCGTGGCCATCGCACCGCAGCAACTGGTCGCCGACGACCTCGCCGCCGGTCGCCTGGTCGCGCCCTGGGGCTTTGTCGAAACCTCGGCACGCCTGGCGCTTTGGGTACCGATACGCAACCGCGATAACCGCGCCGAACGCCTGGCGCAGTGGCTGCGCAAGGAGCTGGATACGCCGGGACAAGATGTGGGTGGCAGTCGTTAGGCAGCTGCCACCCAACCAAGTCAGAGCGCTGGCGTGTACTTGACGCTCAGCATCAGATTGCGCGGCTCGCCGAAGTTGTTGCTGCCATCGGCGGCGGCATAGCCAGGCAGGTAGTAGCGCTTGTCGAACAGGTTGTTGGCGTTGACGGCCAGGTCGATTTCCTCGCTGAGGCGATAGCCCAAGCGGGCATTCCATACGGTGAAACCCGGCACATCGAATTCCCGGTCGAAGCTGACAGTGTGGCTCTGCGAGGTGAAGCCACCACCGACGCTGACACGGCTCCAGTCGCCCGGCAACCGGTAGTCGGCCCACATACGCAGCATGTGCTTGGGCGTCCACTGGCTGTAGATGCTGCCCTCGTTTTCCGGGTCGTCAATAAACTTGGTGGTGTTGTAGGTGTAGCCGGCGAACAGCTGCAGGTCGGTCAGCACTTCACCGCTGATTTCGGCTTCGATGCCCTGGCTGCGCACCTTGCCGGAGGCCGTCGAGCAATACCAACCGTCACAGGCAAAGCCCGAAGCCTCATCGGTCACCGCACGGTTTTTCTGGTCGTAGCGGAATACAGCCAGCGAAGTGTTGACCCGACCATCGAACAGTTCGCCCTTGAGGCCCACTTCATAGTTGCTGCCGATCACCGGTTCGAGCATCTGCTGCTGGGCAGTGCGCGCGTTCTGCGGTTCGAACACATCGGTGTAGCTGGCGTAAACCGCCCACTCCTGACTCAGGTCGTAGACCAGGCCCAGATAGGGAGTGACCTCGCCAGTCTCGCTCATGCTGTCCTTGTAGTTCTCATCCGGCAGCATATAGGCGTAGTCGTACCAACTGACGCGAGCGCCGACCACAGCAGTCAGCGGCTCCGCCAGCTTGACCCGCCAGCTGCCGTACAACCCCTTCTGCCGCACGTCATAACCGGCATTGGTGGCGCGGCCGCCCGGTGAGGCGAGGATGTCGTTCAGCGTTGGCTCGGGGCGATGATGATCAATGTCGAAGATATTGCCGCCAGGCACAAAGCGGCGCGCGTAGAAATCGTCCGATGTGTACTTGGCGTAGTTGCCGCCCACGGTCAGCTCCTGCTCTAGGGAGAGCGCCTCGAATTTGCCGTTGAGGAACATGTCCAGGCCGATCTTGGTCGACTCGAAGTTGGTGATCCAGTCGGCGAAGTTCAGGCCACTGCCATCGGCGGCAACGTTGCCATGCATGCGCTGATGCAGCGAGTCGTTGTGTTCGCGCATGCGCAGGGCCGCAGTCTTGAAGCGCCAGTTGTCATCGAAGCGGTGTTCGAGGTCGGCGTAGACCGTGGTCTGCTCAATGTCGTTGCGGTTCCAGCTGGCCCCGCTGTAGGTCGAGCGCGAGAAGCCGATGTCGCGGCCATCGGGGTAGCGCGGCAGGCCACGCATCATGGGACGCGAATCGAGGTCGGAATTGCTTATGCCGACGCCCAGGGTGGTGTCCAGACTCAGGTCGAAGTCCAGTGCGCCATACAGCGAATTGGTCTTGCTCCACACGTAATCGGTGAAAGAGTGGCTGTCGTCCTGATCAGCCACCATGCGCCCACGGATGCTGCCGCTGTCATTCAACGGGCCGCCGGCATCGGCCTGCAGGCCGTAGTGATCCCACGAGCCGGCCTTGCCGGTAAAGCTGGCAGTCGGCACGTTCTGCCCACGCTTGCGCACCAGGTTGATCGCCCCGCCTGGGCTACCGGTGCCCTGCAGCAGGCCGGAAGCGCCGCGCAGAATCTCCACACGGTCAAAGAACACCAGGTCCTGAGTCGCCCAGTTACCCAGCACATAGGTGTTACGCGGGACCGGCACGCCGTCGTACTGCCAATCATCGATCTGGAAGCCACGCGAGGAAATCACCATGCCCGGACCGATGCCGGTGGCGCCGACCAGACCGGTGGTCTGGTTGACCGCGTCACGCAGGTCGGTGATGCCCTGATCATCAAGCTGCTGGCGAGTGATCACGCTGATCGACTGCGGAATTTCCTTGAGCGAGTGCTCGCCCTTGCCGATGGTCACCGCCCGCGCCGCGTAGGAGCCGCTGCCTTCGGTGGTCGCGCCCACAACCTGACCGGTCACGGTAGTGGCGTCCAGCTCCAGCGCACCGTCGATTTGTGGCTTGGTTTGCACGCTGAAGCTACCGCTCTCGGTCATCCGCAGCTCCAGACCACTGCCGCTCAAAGCCTGTTGCAGGGCCTGGGTGGCCGTCAGCTCACCGCGTATCGCGGGGGCCTGCTTGCTGCGCACCAGCCCTGGTTCCAGCGATACCACCTGGCCGCTCTGGCGGGCGATGGCGTTGATGGTCTCAGCCAGGCTGGCGGCGGGCAGGTCGAAACGCTGGGTCTGCTGCTGGGTGGCAGGCTCGCTATGGGCGTAGCCGAACGGGCCAACAGCGGCGAGCGCAATGGCGATGGCAAGGGCGCGGGGCCAGGGTTTGGGCACGGAATGCTCCTGATAAGAATGGTGATGTCAGGAGATAGGTGGGACGAAAGATGAAAACCGGACACGGATGAGAATATTTTTCATAAAAATTTACAGCGCCGGTGAAACGCTCGCAGGCCCCCGACGCTCGGCATCAGTGTTGCGCATCGATCAGCGTCAGCCACGGCCCGAAATGACTGATGCGGATCGGCAGGGTTTCGCCCAGGGCGGTCAGTACTCGCTCGGGGTTATCCAGGGGATAGACACCCTGCACGCGCAACCCGCGGGCTGCCGGAGCGACGCGAATCAGCCCTGCGCGGTAAGGCCGTAGCGCCTCAATCACCGCCTCCAGCGGCTCATCAAGCACGCTCAGCTGCCCTTGCAGCCAGTCGGCGCGGTGCTGTTCAGCGCGGCCCAGCAATGCAATATGCCGCGCGTGCAGCAATGCCGCCTGGCCTTCCTGCAGCTCCTGGGTGGTGCCGTTTGCCAAGGTAAGGCGCACCGAATGCTCAAGCACCAGCACACGGGTGGCCTGCTCTTCCTGACGTACCAAAAAGCGCGTACCCAGCGCCCGTACATCGCCCTGGGCGCTGCGCACAATAAACGGCCGCGTCGGGTCGGGGGCGACCTGCACCACCAGCTCGCCGTGGCGCAGACGCAACAGACGCTGGCGGGCCGTGAAATCGAGGTCGACCGCGCTGCCGGCATTTAGATTGAGCTGGCTACCATCGGCCAGGCTGTAAGCCCGCCGCTCGCCAGTGCCGGTGTGCAGATCGGCGAGCAGCGCCTGACCGGGCTGACTGCGCCCCGCCAGCCACAATCCACCGCCGAACAGACCGAGCCCGACCAGGCCGCGCAGCACTTCGCGGCGCGAGGTATCAGGCCGCAGTAATACCTCGCGGGCCTGGCCAGGAGCGCGCCGCTCGAAACCACGCAAGGTCTCGTAGTGACCACCAAGCCCCTGCTGCAGGCGCTTCCAGGCAGCGGCATGCGCGGGATCGCTAACCATCCAGGCGTCGAAACCCGCCTGCAACTGCGCATCGGGCGTGGCGGCGCGCAGGCGCACCATCCAGCCGATGGCCTCTTCGCCCGCGCGGGTCAATACTGCCTGGCTCATGGCTGCATCCCCGTCAGGTAGCACTGCTGCAACGCCTGGGTCATATAGCGGCCCACAGTGCGTTCGGAAACGCCGAGGCGGCGGCCAATTTCCACGTAACTGAAGCCGTCGAGCTGGCTGTAAAGGAAGGCTTTTTTCACCACCTGCGGCAGGCCGGCGAGCGTGCGGTCGATGGCGCTAAGGGCTTCGACCAGCAGGGCGATTTCTTCCGGTGAAGGGGCCAATGCCTCGGGCAAGCTGGCCAGGCGTTCGAGGTAGGCCAGTTCCAGCTGGCGACGGCGATGGCGGTCGAAGATCAGCCGGCGGGCGATGGTCGACAGGTAGGCGCGCGGTTGTTCGATGCTGTCGGGATCAACGCTGGAGGCGAGCATCTGACAGAAGGTCTCGGCGGCCGTGTCCTCGGCGTCTGCGCGATTACGCAAGCGGCGCTGGATATGTTGCAGAAGCCAGCGGTGGTGGTCACTGAAGAAGAATCCCAGCTTGCTGGTCGTGGGGCTGCGCACGGCTGGGCGCCTCGATGGTAATTGTGAATTATTCTCATCTTACCGACTTAGTACGCTCACCAGCAACCGTGCCCAGCAAGTGCGACTAATCTGAACTTTAGCGTTCAGGGGTGGGACTCAACTACATGACCCACCTATTCAGCCACCTGGGAGAGCTGCAATGTCCGATCACCATACGTACAAGAAAATCGAAATCGTCGGTTCCTCGAAGACCAGTATCGAGGAGGCGATCAACAACGCCCTGGCCGAAGCGGCCAAATCCATACGCAATCTGGAATGGTTCGAAGTGACGGAAACCCGCGGGCATATCGTGGATGGCAAGGTCGGCCACTACCAAGTCACCCTGAAAATCGGCTTCCGCCTGAGCAATAGCTGACCGGCACCCAGCAATCGTGGCCGCGGCCCGATTGCTGGGCATCTGCATTGGTATGCCGCATCGTCCCCTTGGAATCCACAGAACAAACCCCACTATCTAACTCAGGTATTGGCGCGTTGTTGCGCCCAAGCAAACGGATAATCAAAGGCAGGCCCGATGAGCGCACTCGCACAGAGCAAATTTTCCACCCTCGATCTCGCCCCGGTGCGTGATGACGGCAACGCCGCCCAGGCGCTGCATAACTCCCTGGCGCTGGCCCAGCATGTCGAGCGTCTCGGCTTTGAGCGCTTCTGGGTGGCCGAACACCACAATATGGATGGCATCGCCAGTTCGGCCACCGCCGTGCTGCTCGGCTATCTGGCTGCAGGCACGTCCACGATTCGCCTGGGCTCAGGCGGAGTGATGCTGCCCAACCACGCGCCGCTGGTAATTGCCGAGCAGTTCGGCACCCTGGCCACGCTTTATCCCGGCCGTATCGAGCTGGGCCTGGGCCGCGCACCTGGCGCCGATCAGTTCACCGCGCAGGCGCTGCGCCGCGACCGGATTGGCAACGCCGACGACTTCCCCGCAGATGTCGAAGAACTGCAGCGCTACCTCGGCCCACGCACACCGGATCAACGGGTGATCGCCATGCCCGGCACTGACACCAACGTGCCGATCTGGCTGCTCGGCTCCAGCCTGTTCAGCGCTCAGCTGGCCGGTGAGAAGGGCTTGCCCTACGCCTTCGCCTCGCACTTCGCGCCGCGCTATATGCATGAGGCGATCCGCGTCTACCGCAATCACTTCAAGCCCTCGGCGGTGCTCGACAAGCCCTATGTGATGCTCGGCGTACCACTGATTGCCGCCGACACGGATGAGCAGGCCGAATACCTGGCCACCTCGGCCTACCAGCGCATTCTCGCGCTGATTCGCGGCCAGAGCCTGGTGCAGAAACCGCCGGTGGCGAGCATGCAGGGTCTGTGGCTGCCGCATGAAAAAGAGGCGGTGAGCAGCTTCCTCGGCATGGCGATGATCGGTGGCCCGGACAAGGTTCGTGCGCGCCTGAAGGTGTTGCTGGAACAGACCGGCGCTGATGAGCTGATCTTCACCTGCGACCTGTATGACTTTGCCGACCGTCTGCATGCGTTCGAGCTGGTGGCGCAATTGCACTAGAAGTTTTTCGAACTTGTGCCGCCCGAGCCTGCTCTCAACCCTATAACCCACGCACTGGAGTATTCGGATGAAGAAGACAGCCTCAGCTCACTGGCAAGGTGGCATCAAGGACGGTAAAGGCACCATCTCGACCCAGAGCGGCGCCCTGAAAAGCGCGCCCTACGGCTTCAATACCCGCTTCGAGGATCAGCCGGGCACCAACCCGGAAGAGCTGCTTGGCGCCGCTCACGCCGGTTGTTTTTCCATGGCCCTGTCCAAGGAACTTGGCGAGGCCGGGATGACCGCCGAAAGCATCGACACGCAAGCAGAGGTGACCCTCGACAAGCAGGATGGCGGCTTTGCCATCACCGCCGTGCACCTGACACTCAAGGCGCGGATTCCCGGCGCCGACCGCGCGGCCTTCGAGAAAGCCGTGGAAACCGCCAAGAACGGCTGCCCGGTGTCCAAGGTGCTGAACGCCGAGATCACCCTGGAGGCGGTGCTCGATAGCTGATCGCAACGCGCTTTAGAACGTGCCGCAGCGCAGTATCTTGCCCCGCGCCAGCACATTGCGCTGCCCATCGTAGAGCCAGGCCTGAGCTTTCATCTGCATGGGTCTGGCCTCCAGCCGGTAGCGCTGGCCGGCCAGAAAATTGTCGTAGCGCACGCGAATTTCGCAGGTCACCTGGCGCGGTTCGGAAGTGCCATCCAGACCACCGCCGCCGTTCACTTCGAACTGAAAGCGCGCCTGCAACTCATGGGCACCAGCGGGCACCTGAAAATAGCGACCATCGTTCAAACGCTGGCCATCAAGCCGGTCCGCCATCAGCAGCGTGCCGGCATGACTGCGCAGCTCGACCCAGGCCTGGTTCGGGTCAGGCGATGGCACGGGTGATGCGCAGGCACTGAGCACCAGCACAGCGCCAAGAAAAGCCAAATAACGCATGGGGCACCTCCACAAATCGCAATAACCGTTAGCCTACGCCGATCCTGCGCTGGAGGCAGTAGCGCCGATGCGCTAGCGTGGCAGCCTGTTTACTCGCCGGTACTGACCCATGTTCGATGCCTTGCCTTGGCGCTGGGTTCCGCTGGCCGCCGCGCTGCTGCTCAGCGGTTGCAGCACCCTGGACTATTACAGCCATCTGGCCGGCGGACATCTGCAACTGCTGCAGGCCCGCGAGCCTATTGCCGAGCTACTAGAGAACCCGGCGGCCGCCCCCGAGCTGAAGCAGCGCCTGGCTCTGGCTCAGCAGGCGCGGGATTTCGCCAGCGCGCAGCTGAGCCTGCCAAGCAACGATAGCTACCGCCTGTACGCCGATATCCAGCGGCCTTTTGTGGTGTGGAATGTATTCGCCACCCCGGAGTTTTCCCTGTCGCCAGAGCTGCACTGTTTCCCCATCGCCGGCTGCGTGGCCTATCGCGGCTTCTACAGCCAGGGTCGCGCGCGCGGCTCGGCAGCGCTGCTGAAACAGCAGGGCCTGGATATCTACCTGGGCGGCGTCGAGGCCTATTCAACCCTGGGCTGGTTCGATGATCCGATCCTCAACACCATGCTGCGCTGGAGCGATGAACGCCTGGTGGCGGTGATCTTCCATGAGCTGGCGCACCAGCAGTTGTATGTGGCGGACGACACTGCGTTTAACGAGTCCTTCGCCAGCTTTGTCGAACGTGAAGGCCTGCGCCAATGGCGCGCCAAACAGGGCCTGCAGCCCAGCGACCCGCAGGGCGAACAGCAGCGTGAGCAGTTTATCGCCCTGGTCATGGCCAGCCGGGCGCGGCTGCAGCAACTGTATGACAGCGACCTGCCGCCCACGCAAATGCGCAGCGGCAAGCAGGCCGAGATCGCCCGCCTGCGCGCCGAATACCACGCGCTAAGCGAGCGCGAGTGGGGCGGCAGCGGGCGTTACGACGACTGGATCAACGCGCCGATCAACAACGCCAAGCTGTTGCCGTTTGGCCTCTATGATCAATGGGTGCCGGCCTTTGCCGCGCTGTTTGAGCAGGTTGAGCGCGACTGGCCGCGTTTCTATGAGCGCGTCGCAGCCCTCGGCAAACTGCCGGAAACCGAGCGGCATCAGGCTTTGGCTGAGTTATCTGCGGGCTCTTAGAACTTACGTACCTAAACCCCACTCCAAGATTGGTAGTTTCTGTTCACGCAAAAGGAGCGATGCAATGAACAAATTCACCCTGGCCGTGCTGCTTGGCCTACTCAGCACCAGCGTATTGGCCGCACCCAAGCCCTGCGAAGAGCTGCGTGCGGAGATTGAAGTGAAAATCCAGGCCGCCGGCGTGGCCAGCTACACCCTAGAAATCGTGCCCAACGAAGAAGCTCAGGACCCCAATATGGTGGTCGGTAGCTGCGACGGCGGCACCAAGAAGATCATCTATCAGAAAAACGGCTAACCCCCCGCAGATAAAGGCCTAGCCCACAAACGCCTGGTGCAACTCGGCCAGGCTGTGGAAGTGATAGGTCGGCGCCTCGGCCTGCAGCTCGGCCAAGCTGCCAAAACCATACCCCACCGCTGCCGCATCCAGGCCATTGCGCCTGGCGCCGATCAGATCGTGCTTGCGATCACCGATCATCAGCGTCGCCTCTGGCGCAAGCTGTTCCTTTTCCATCAGATGGGCGATCAGCTCGACCTTGTCGGTGCGCGTGCCATCCAGCTCGCTGCCGTAGATCACCTTAAAGTGCTGGGCAAAGCCAAAGTGCCGGGCAATCTGCTCGGCAAATACCGTCGGTTTGCTGGTGGCGATATACAGCGTGCGCTGCTGGCTCTGCAGCAGTTGCAACAGCTCGCCCACGCCATCGAACAGCTGATTCTCATACAGACCCACCTCACGGAAACGCTCGCGGTAATGGTTCACCGCCTGCCAGGCCGTAGCCTCGTCGAACTGATACGTCTGCATAAAACACTGCAACAGCGGCGGGCCGATAAAGTGCTCCAGCGCCTGCAGATCAGGCTCGTCGATACCCAGTTTGGCCAGCGCATGCTGCACTGAACGGGTAATCCCCTCACGCGGGTCGGTGAGGGTGCCATCGAGGTCAAACAGGATGTTCTGGTAGTGCATGGCTATGTCACAGGCTAAGAGGAACAAGACGGCCGGTGTGGCGCGCAGGGTGTATCCGGTTGCGGGTGGGCGAAGAAAGCAGGCAAAATGATACAAATTCTCATTCGCGCAATGCGCGCTGCCGGTGCCCACGCATGTCGACCCCTGATCTCGCCCCGCAACACAGGGTGCACCAGCTCTACCATGACCACAATGGCTGGCTGCAGGGCTGGTTGCGCAAGCGCCTGGGCTGCGCCGACAAGGCCTCCGACCTGGCCCACGACACCTTTGTGCGCCTGATCAGCCAACGCGATAACCCGGAACTGCGCGAGCCCCGCGCCTACCTGAGCACCATTGCGCGCAGCCTGATGATCGACATGTTCCGTCGGCGCAGCCTCGAGCAGGCGTATCTCGACACCCTGGCGAGCCAGCCCGAGCAACATGATGTATCGCCGGAAACGCGCGCCATTATCGTCGAAACCCTGGTGGAAATTGACACCCTGCTCGATGGCTTGGGCGGCCGTGCGCGCGAGATCTTTCTGCTGGCGCAACTCGACGGGCTGAGCTTCGTGGAAATCGGCAGACGCCTGGCGCTTTCAACCAACACCGTGCGCAAGCACTTCGTGCGTGCCATGACCCACTGCCTGGTACTGATCGAGGATTAAGCACAATGGCTGCATCGCTCGATCTCAAGGTGCTGGAAGCCGCCGCCCAGTGGTACGTCGACCTGCGCGATGCCGGCCTGCACACACCCCTGCAGCAGGCGCATCAGCAATGGCTGGAACGCGACCCGCTCCACCGTCAGGCCTGGGCGCGGGTGCAGAAACTTGAGCAGACCCTCGGCAAAGTAGAGCCTGCGGTCGCCAGGCCCCTGTTGAGCGGCATGCGCAGCAACCGCCGTGACACCCTCAAGGTGCTGAGCGTGCTGCTGATGGCCAGCGGCAGCAGCGCGCTGGTTTGGCAGGCTGCGCCCTGGCCGCAGCTGCTGGCCGACTACCGCACCGCGCCCGGCGAGCGGCGCAGCCTGCGCCTGGACGACGGCAGCCAGCTGACCCTGGATACCCACAGCGCAGTGGATGTGCGCTACAGCAACACGCTACGCGAAGTGCAGCTGCACAGCGGGCAGATCCTCATCGAAACGGCCAAGGACAGCCTGGCTCGACCTTTTATCGTGCACAGCGCGCAAGGCAGCATCCGCGCCCTCGGCACCCGTTTTCTGGTGCGCAGCGAAGGCCGGCGGACTTATGTCGATGTGCTGCAACATGCGGTGGAAGTGCGTCCAGCTGAACTTCCCGAGCAGACAGTGCGTGTCGCCAGCGGCCAGCGTTTGAGCTTTTCCGCACAGCACGCCGGCGCGCCAGAACTAGCGCCGCCTTACGCCGATGCCTGGAGCCGCGGTCTGCTGGTGGTCAGTGACTGGCGGCTGGCGGACTTTCTCGCCGAGCTGTCGCGTTATCGCCCCGGCCATCTTCGGGCAACCCCCGCAGTGGCTGGGCTGCGCATCTCCGGGGCATTCCAGCTGACAGATATCGACGGCGTGCTGGATAACCTGGCGACCACGCTGCCGGTGCGGGTCAATCGCTTCACCCGCTACTGGGCGCAGCTGGAAGCGCGTTAAACAAAGAAAATTCATTCACAGGGGTTGTTGATTTAAATTCTCATTCGTCTTGGTAGGTAGAGGCGCATATAGACGCTGTCATTACCTGCCACTGGGCGAAAGGAAAGTTCATGTTCTCCTGCAAGTCGCACACCCCCGCTCCGCGCTCGCAAGCCACCGCCACCCCACAACCACTGCGCCAGGCGATCCGCTATGCGTTATTGGGCGCGGCGCTCGCCAGCCCGGTGGGTGCCGCGCTGACAGCGCCCGCCGCCTGGGCACAAACAACGGCGGCTGAGTTCGACTTTGCGATTCCCGCCGGTTCGCTGGAAGCGGCGTTGATGCAGTTCTCGACCACCGCCGGAGTCACCGTGTCGTTCATCCCAGAGTCCGCCGCCGGACAGCAATCCGCCGGGTTGCAGGGTCGCTACAGCGCAGGGCAGGCGCTGCAGGCACTACTCGCCGGCAGCACACTGCAAGCGGTCGAACAGGCCAATGGCAGCTACTCGCTGCTGCCGCGCCAGAGCAATGGCTCGCTGGACCTCGGCGCCACCACCGTCACCGCGCAGAGCCTGGGCGACACCACCGAAGGCAGCGGCTCCTACACCACTGGTTCCACCAGCACCGCCACCGGCCTGCCGCTGTCGATCCGCGAAACCCCGCAGTCGATCTCGGTGATCACCAGCCAGCGTATGCGCGATCAGGGCCTTACCGAGCTCACCGAGGTGGTGCGCCAGACCCCCGGCTTGACCTTTAACCAGGCCGGTAGCAGCGGCTCTGACAACAACGCCATCTACTCACGCGGCTTTGCCGTGGAGAACTACCAGATCGACGGCTTGCAGTTGCTCGACAGCAACTACAGCAACCCCGCGCAGAGCAACGATATGGTGCTGTATGACCGCGTGGAAATTATCCGCGGTGCCACCGGCCTGACCAATGGCGTAGGCACCCCAGGCGCGACCCTGAACATGATTCGCAAACGCCCGACCTTCCAGCCGCAGAGCAGCATCACGGTCAAGGGCGGTTCGTGGGACTACCAGCGTACCGAAATCGATGTCAGCGGCCCGCTGACCGACAGCGCTAACGTGCGCGGTCGCGTGGTCGCGGCCTACCAGGACAACGAGTCCTATATCGACCGCCTCAACGAGCGTAAGAAGATCTTCTACGGTGTGATCGAGGCCGATCTCACCCCCGACACCCTGCTGACCATGGGCATCGACTCGCAATCAAACGAGGTGGACGACCATGCGCGCATCGGTCTGCCCCTGTTCAACCAAGACGGCTCACGGACCGACTGGGACGACTCGGATTCCGCCGGCGCGACCTGGGCTTACTCCAATCGCAGCGCCGTGTCGGGCTTCGCCATCCTCGAGCACAACCTGACCGAGCGCTGGAAAGCCAAACTAAGCCTCAATCAGCGCCGCAGCGAATACGACGAGCTGAGTGGCTATGCCGGCGGCGGCAATCCGCAGCCAGATGGTGGCGGCGTGATCCTCTACGCCAACCGCTGGAAAGCCAAACCCGTGCAGAACAGCTTCGACTTCAACCTGGCCGGCAGCTACGACCTGTTTGGCCGTGAGCACGACGCGATCATCGGCTATAGCCGGCAGCACACCGACTACAGCACCCCGGCCTACACCTGGCATCGACCGTTCCCTGAGATCGACAATATCTACAGTTGGGACGGCTCAAACCCAGGTCGCCCACCGCTTCCAGCCTATGGCCGCATTGACTTCAGTGAAGAGCAAACCGCCGCCTACGGCAGCACCCGCCTGCGTATCAGCGAAGACCTGTCGTTTATCCTCGGGGCCCGCGTGATTGATTGGGAAAACAGGGAAAAGATCGACAACTACGATCCAGCGACGCCTGACACCGACGAGCAACGCAGTGAAACCGGCGTGGTCACCCCCTTTGCCGGCGTGGTCTACGACCTCAACGACAACTGGTCGTTGTACGGCAGCTACACCAGCATCTTCAAGCCGCAAAGCAGAAAGACATTGGACGGTGCCTATATCCAGCCGCTGGAAGGCGTGGGTTATGAAGTGGGTAGCAAGGCGGAGTTCTTTGATGACCGCCTCAATCTTGGCCTGGCGCTGTACCAGATCGAGCAGGACAACCTGGCAGTCTCCATTCCGGGGCAGTTTGCACCGGACGGTAGCCAGGCCTACCGCGCCGAATCCGGCACCAAAACCCGTGGCTTCGAGCTGGAGGTCTCCGGCGAACTGGCCACCGACTGGCAGGCCAGCGCCAGCTTTAGCCGCAATATCGTGCAGGACAGCGAAGGGCAGAAGCTCAACACCAATATCGCGCAGAACACCGCCAAGCTGTTTACCACCTACACCCTGCGCAGCGTCGGCAACGGCCTGACCCTGGGCGGCGGGATCAACTGGCAGAGCGAGATCTACAGCGACGGCGTGGGTCCGAGCTGGGATCAGCGCTTTACCCAGGACGATTACGCCCTGGTCGACGTGATGGCGCGCTACCCGCTGACGCAGCAGCTGACTGCCACCCTCAACCTCAACAACCTGATGAACGAGGAGTACTACACCAGCACCTCCTCCAGCTATTACGGCACCCCGCGTAACGCCACTCTCGGCCTGCGCATGGAGTTCTGATAGCGCCCGCCGCGCTGTCGAGGTAACCGGCGACAGCGTCGCCGACACATTCAGTCACAGCTTGAGCGCGCTGGGTATGCCGGTTTTACCGGGCTTATCCGTCCTGAATGTAGGGCATGCATATTTTCTGCTGCCGCCTTTGTCATGCCGCTGGCCGTGCCGGCGGTTTTTCTTTTCCAGTTTGATGATCGGTTGCTGATGAAACCTATGCCTTCCTCCCGCCGGCCTGCGCTTATCTTGCTGTCGCGCACCGCCGCCGCGATTCTCGGCGGCTACGCCCTGGCCGCGGCCGCCGTGATCTTTCTCGGCGCGATCCTGCCACTGCCCAAGGGCCAGGCCATCCTGGCCGCCTCGCTGGCCAGCTTTGCGGTGTATACCGCGGCCATCGTCTGGGTCTTTGCGGTGCAGGACAACCGCCGCGCCTGGCTCGGCCTGTTGCTGCCGGCCGTGGTGCTGACGCTGCTCGGCTGGTGGTTGGGGGGCGGTGCATGACTCAGGCTCTAGATCAAACAGTGGAGAAGCAGGGCCTGCGTCAGGCCATGGCCTGGCTGCACACCTGGGGTGGGCTGTGGGCCTGCTGGGTACTGTTTGCGATCTTCCTCACCGGCAGCCTCGGCGTGTTCGATGATCCGATCACCCGCTGGATGAAGCCGCACTTGCCGCAGGCCAGTTCGCTTAACGGTATGGATGATGGTGTCGACCGGCCGTTGGCGGTGCGCCTGGGTCAGGCTTATCTGAGTGAGCACCAGCCGCAGGCGCATGCCTGGGGCATCGCCCTGCCCAATGACGACGACAAGGCAGTGCGGCTGTTCTGGCAGGACGCCAACGAGCAGTTCCACAACCAGCGCATCGACGCGCTCAGCGGCCAACCACTGGCCGATGCCAACCTGCGTGAAAGCGAGGGCGGCCATCACTTTGTGCATATGCACTTCGAGTTCCATGGCGGCACCGCCGGCATCTGGTTTGTCGGCTTTTTCACCATGGCCATGCTGGTAGCGCTGGTCAGCGGGGTGATCATCCACAAGCGCATCTTCAAGGACTTCTTCACCTTCCGCCCCGGCAAGGGCCAGCGCAGCTGGCTGGATGCGCACAATGCGGTGTCGGTGCTGAGCCTGCCGTTCCAGCTGATGATCGCCTACACCGGCCTGGCGACCTTCTACGCGCTGTATATGCCGGCCGGCATCGCCGTGCATTACCCGAGCGACGAGGCCTATTTTGCCGACCTGCTGACCCAGCCCGAGCCGCGCGAGGAAACCGGCGTCGCTGCCACAGTGACCCCGCTCGATATGTTGCTGGTGCGCAGTGAGCAGCAGTTGCAGCGCCCGCTCAGCTTTATCCGCATCGAGCACCCTGGCGACAGCAGTGCGTCGGTGGTGACCTTTGGCCGATTTATCGAGAAAAGTGGTGAATACCGCCTGCTCGGTGACGGCAGTGGCAGCGTGCACTTCGACGGTGTCAGCGGTGCGCAACTCGACCTGCAGGCCCCTGGCGAGCTGCGCGGCGGCGCGGCCCAGGACGTGCAATCGGTGATGGCCACCCTGCACTTCGCTGGCTTCGGCGGGTATGCCGCGCGCTGGCTGTATTTCATCTGTGGCCTGGCTGGCGCAGCGATGCTGGCCAGCGGGGCGATCCTGTTTATGGTTAAGCGGCGACAGCGCTCGCTGCATGAATTCGGCACCCGCACGCCGCAGGTTTATCGAGTGATCGAGGTGCTGAACATCGGCACGATTGCCGGGCTGAGCCTGGCCTGCATCGCCTTCTTCTGGGCCAACCGGCTGATTCCGCTGGGCATCGCGGCCCGTGAAGAATGGGAGATCGTCGCCTTCTTCGCGGTCTGGCTAGCGACCTTCGGCCACGCCGCCCGTCGACCGGCAAACCGCGCCTGGACCGAACAATTGCTGGCCACCGCGCTGCTGTGCCTGGCGCTGCCGCTGCTCAACTGGCTGGTGACTGGCGAGCAGTTCGTCAGCTACCTGCAGCAGGGCGACGGCGAGCGCGCTGGGGTCGAGCTGGTGGCCATCGCCATCGGCCTGCTCTGCCTGTGGACGGCGCAGCGGGTCTGGCGCAAGAGCCAGGTAACCCAAAGCCGCCACCGTCAGACCGCGACGGCAAGCGCCGTGGAGGTGCGCTGATGGACGTGCTGCTCGCCAGCGGGCTGGCCCTCAGCCTGTGCTACGCCGGCCTCAGCGGCCTGTGCCTGGCCATGAACCGCCATCACCAACAGGTCTGGGCGCGCAAGGCAGCGGCCCGGCAACATGGCCTGCGCATTGCCGGCTGGCTGCTGCTGGCCCTGGCATTGTGGCCCTGCGTGCTGGCCTGGGGCGCGGCAGTCGGCGTGGTGCTCTGGCTCGGCTGGCTGGCGCTGGCGGGACTGTTGCTGGTTCTGCTGCTGCCCTATCGCCCGCGCACCGCCGCCCTGCTGGCCGCCCTCACGCTGCTCGGCAGCCTGCCCCTGTTGCTGCGCGCCGCGCTGTAATCCGCCTGTATTCGCTAACGAGTAACCGATGAACCGCCTCTCCCGTTCCATCCTGCTCCGTGGGTTACCGGCCTTGCTGGTGCTGTTGCTGCTGTGCGGCTGGCTGTGGCGCGGCGAGTCCGGCCCGAGCTTTGCCACCGAGGCGGTCAGCCGTGGCGATGTCGAGGCCACGGTAGTGGCCATCGGCACCCTGCAGCCGCGCGAGTCGGTGGACGTCGGCGCGCAGGTGTCCGGCCAGGTCACCCGCCTGCATGTCGAGCCGGCTGATCAGGTGGAGAAGGGCCAGCTGCTCGCCGAGATCGACGCCAGCCTGCACCTGGCCACGGTCGAGGCCGACCGTGCGGCGCTGGACGGCCTGCGCGCGCAACTCGAAGAACAGCAGGCGCAATTCGACCTGGCCCAGCAGCAACACCAGCGCCAGCAACGCCTGGCGGTGGACGAGGCAACACGCGAGGAAGACGTGCAGGTCGCCGCCGCCAGCCTGAAAGCCGCCCAGGCCCGCCTCAAACAGCTGCGCGCGCAGATCGCCGAGAGCCAGGCACGGCTCAAGGGTAACGAGGCTCAGCTCAGCTACACCCGCCTCTACGCACCTATCGCCGGCACCGTACTCGGCGTCGACGTAAAGCAGGGCCAGACCCTCAACGCCACCTACCAGACGCCCACCGTACTGCGCATCGCCGATCTATCAGCGATGACCGCCTGGACCAAGGTCTCCGAAGCCGACATCCGCCAGCTCAAGCCGGGCCTCGGCCTGTACTTCACCACCCTCGGCGGCGACGGCCGCCGCTGGCACGCCAAGATCCGCCAGATCCTGCCTTCGCCGCCGCTGCCACCCGCCGCCTCCGGTGATGTAGGTGGCGCACCGGTGGCGATGAAGGCGGTGCAGTACACAGTGCTGTTCGACGTCGACAACCAGGACGGCGAACTGATGCCACAGATGACCGCCCAAGTGACCTTTATCACCGCCGCCGCGCGCGACGTACTCACCGCGCCGCTGGAAGCGCTGCAGGCGGTCGAAGGCAAGAGTGGCGTCTTCACGGCGCGCATCCTCAATGGCAAAGGCCGCCCGGAGGCGCGTGAAGTGCGCATCGGCGCGCGCAGCCGTCAGCGCGTAGAAGTGCTCGACGGCCTGAAAGAGAACGAGCAACTGATTACCGCCGAGCTGCCGGACACCCGCGTGGCGAGGTTCCAGTGGTAAGCAGCACGCCGCTGATCGAACTGCAGGATATCCGCCGCTGTTATGGCGGCCACGACGGCGCGCCGGAAGTGGCGGTGCTGCGCGGGGTCAGCCTGGCCATTGGCGCGGGTGAGTTTGTCGCCATCGTCGGTGCCTCCGGTTCCGGCAAGTCGACCCTGATGCACCTGCTCGGCTGCCTCGACCGGCCCACCTCGGGCAGCTACCGCTTTGCCGGCCGCGATGTCGCCGAGTTTGATGCCGACCAGCTGGCCTGGCTGCGCCGCGAGGCGTTCGGCTTCGTGTTCCAGGGCTACCACCTGATCGCCACCGAATCGGCGCGCGAGAACGTGGAGATTCCCGCGCTGTATGCCGGAATGTCCGCCGAACAACGCCGTGAGCGCGCCAGTGCGCTGCTCAGTCGGTTGGGCCTGGGCGAACGCCTCGACCATCGCCCCAGCCAGCTCTCCGGTGGCCAGCAGCAACGGGTATCGATTGCCCGTGCGCTGATGAACGGCGGGCGGATCATCCTCGCCGACGAACCCACCGGGGCCCTCGACTCGCACAGCGGTCAGGAAGTCATGGCGTTGTTGCGCGAACTGGCGGCGGCCGGGCACACGGTGATCCTGATCACTCACGACCGCGACGTGGCGGCCCAGGCGCAACGGGTGATCGAGATTCGCGATGGCGAAATCGTCAGCGACAGTGGCGCTCCGGATGGCCGGCCCCAGCCCTCGGCCCAGGCGCTGCCAGCCCCGGATATGGCCACCGCCGGATATGACCAGCGCCTGCCCTGGTGGAAGACCTTCAACGAAGTGGCGCGCTCGGCCTGGCGGGTGATGTGGCTGAATCGCTTCCGCACCGCACTGACGTTGCTCGGCATCGTGATCGGCGTGGCCTCGGTGATCGTCATGCTCGCCATCGGCCTGGGCACCAAGCAGAAAGTCATGGCGCAGATGGCCTCGATGGGTGCGACCACTCTTTACCTGTACGCCGCGCAACCGCCGGAAGGTGGCCCCTGGGGAGTGATAAGCGAGGCGGATATGCTCGCCGTGGCCGCGCTGCCGGAAGTCGACCTGGCCACTCCAGTGATCGGCAACCCGCGCACCGTGCAGTACGGCAATGTCTCGCGGGATATCTACGTGTATTCCAGCAACGAGCAGCTGCCCGGCATCCACCACTGGCCGCTGGCCCTGGGGCGCTTCTTCAACGCCGCCGAGGATGAGTCGCTGGCGCCGGTGGTGGTACTCGGACACAAGGCGCGGCAGCAGTTCTTCCGCGACGAGCCGAACCCGCTGGGCAAGCAGCTGCTGGTCGGCGATGCGCCGTTCGAGGTGATCGGAGTGATGGCCGAGAAGGGCAAGGAGTCCGGGGCCGACTACTACGACGAGATGGTCTTTATCCCCTACCAGGCCGGCCGCGCGCGGGTCTACCAGGACATTCTCGAACCCGAATACGCCACCCTCACGGCGATGTCGACCAGCCAGGTCAATGCCGCCGGTGAAGCGGTTCGCGAACTGCTGCTGGCGCGCCACGGCCGCGAAGACTTCCAGGTCGACAATGCCGCCGCCAAGGTGCAAGCCGAGGCCGACACCCAGGACAGCATGACCCGCATGCTCGGCCTGATCGCCGCCGTGTCGCTGCTGGTCGGCGGCATCGGGGTGATGAACGTGATGCTGATGACCGTACGCGAACGCACCCGCGAGATCGGCATTCGCATGGCCACCGGTGCACGCCAGCGCGACATCCTCCAGCAGTTCCTCGGTGAAGCGGTGCTGGTGACCCTGGTCGGCGGCAGCATCGGCGTGCTGCTCGGCCTGCTGGTCGGTGCCGGGCTGATCCTCTGGGATGTGCCGCTGATCTTTTCCCTGAGCGCCATGCTCGCCGCCTTCGCCTGCGCGGTGGCCACCGGCCTGCTGTTCGGCTACCTGCCAGCGAAGACCGCAGCGGCGCTCGACCCAGTTGTCGCGTTGGCAGCGGAATAGGATGAAGTGCCTGATGAGTTACCGCCTGCTGTCCCTGCCCCTGCTGCTGGCCCTGCACGGCTGCACCAGCCAGCCGCCTGCCGTGATCACTCCGGCTGCTCCTGCGCAATGGCAACACGCGCCGCTGGCAAGCACGCAGGTCGCGCCGGACTGGTGGCAGGGTTTCGCCAATCCCGAGCTGAATCGCCTGGTCGATCAGGCGCTAGTGGCCAACGATGACCTGGCCGCCGCTGTGGCCCGGGTGCGCCAGGCCGAGGCCAGCGCGCGGATGGCCGGCGCACCGTTGCTGCCGCAGCTCAATGGCAACCTAGGTGCCGGCCGCGAAGGGCGCCTGGGTGGCGATGCTGAAGTGGCGGGCAATAGCTATTCGGCCAGCCTGGCTGCGAGCTATGAAGTCGATCTGTGGGGCCGCCTCGACGCCGGCCGCGACAGTGCATTGGCCGACCTGCGAGCCAGCCAGTTTGACCGCGCGGCGCTGCAGGTCACCCTTAGCGCCGGGGTGGTGTCGAGTTGGCTGCAACGGGTCGGCCTGGACCAGCGCCTGCGCATCGCCGGGCTCAACCTGGACAACGCCGAACGGGTGCTGCGTACCGTCGAATCGCGCCAGCGCGCCGGTGCCGCCACCCAACTGGAGTTGGCCCAGCAGCGCGGCGTGGTCGCCGAACAGCGCCGCGCTCTGGCTGCGCTGGGCCAGCAGACCGACGACAGCCGCGTGGCACTGGCCGTGCTGCTCGGTCAAAGCAGCAGCGCCAGCCTGAACCTGGCCGAACAGCAGCTGGAAGCGCTGCAACTGCCGTCGATCAGCGCCGGGCTGCCCAGCGACCTGCTGCTGCGCCGCCCCGATCTGGCCCGCGCCGAGGCGCAACTGGCTGCTGCTGATGCAGATGTGCAGACCGCCCGCGCCGCGCTGCTGCCACGTCTGAATCTGACGGCTACGGCCGGCGGTAATGCGGGAAGGGTTGCCGACGTATTTGCCGATCCACTGTATTCGTTGGGTGCAGCGCTGCTGGCGCCAATCTTCGACGGCGGCTACCTGGCCGCCAGTCGCGACCTGGCGCTGGCCCAGCGTGAGGAACTGCTAGCCGCGTACCGCAGCAGCATCGTCAGCGCCTTCGCCGATGTGCAGTTGGCGCTCAACGGCCTGGCTGGCATTGAGGCGCAGTGGCAGGCGCAACAGGCGGTACTGGCACAGGCCGAACTGGCCTTCCGCCTGTCCGAGTCACGCTACCGCGCCGGTGCCGATAGCTTGCTGACTCTGCTTGACACCCAACGCACCCTCTACGCCGCCCAGGACGACAGCGCGCAGCTGCAATTGGCGCGCCTGCAGGCCGGCGTGGCGCTGTACCGCGCCCTCGGCGGTGGCTGGCAACAGGTGCCGGTCACGCGTTAGCTGGCATAGCCTTCCATCAGGTGCTGATCTTTGAGGCGCACGTAGTTATCGGCGCTGTAGCGGAAGTAGCTGCGCTCTTTCTCGCTCAACTCGCGGGCTTTTTTCGCCGGGCTACCGAGGTAGAGGAAGCCGCTTTCCAAGTGGCTACCCGGCGGCACCAGGCTGCCGGCGCCGAGCATCACCTCGTCATCGATCACCACGCCGTCCATGACGATGCTGCCCATGCCGATCAGCACCCGGCTGCCGATACTGCAGCCATGCAGGGTGACGTTGTGCGCGATGGTGACATCGTCGCCGATATTCAGCGGATAACCGCGCGGGTTGAAGGGCCCGGCGTGGGTGATGTGCAGCACGCTGCCGTCCTGAATGCTGGTGCGCTCGCCGATGCGGATGCTGTGCATGTCGCCACGGATCACTACTAACGGCCAGACCGAGCTGTCCGCGCCGATTTCCACATCGCCGAGAACCACGGCTGAAGCATCGACAAAAGCCCGTGGGCCGAGCAAAGGGGTGAATTGCTGGTAAGTACGAATCGCCACGATAGAAACCTCTTAAGCTGCGCCTGAGCTTGATTGTAATTAAGATGGCACCCATGTTCAGGACATGCGCGCGGTTTTATAGCGCCCTGTGTCCATTCAAGCCTGCCCCTGGGAGCCTTTAGCGCCCGCCAGGGTCACAGCTGCAAACCCATTTCGTTACAGGTGACCTGTCGTGACTGCCAACAACCCACTGCTGCAAGCCTTCGATCTGCCATCCTATGCCGCCATCCGTCCGGAGCATGTCGAGCCGGCGGTGGACAGCATTCTTGCCGACAACCGCGCGGCCATGAGCCGGCTGCTTGAACAACAGTCTGGCACACCGAGCTGGGATGGCCTGGTGCTGACGCTTGATGAGCTGGGCGCGCGCCTGGGCCAGGCTTGGAGCCCGGTCAGCCACCTCAATGCCGTGTGCAACAGCCCCGAGCTGCGTGCCGCCTACGAGGCCTGCCTGCCCAAGCTGTCCGAATATTGGACCGAAATCGGCCAGAACCAGCCGCTGTTTCAGGCGTATCAGGCACTGGCCGAGAGCCCCGAGGCTGCCGGTTTCGACGTGGCGCAGAAGACCATTCTCGAACACGCCCTGCGCGACTTCCGCCTGTCCGGTATCGACCTGCCGGCCGAGCAGCAGAAACGCTACGGCGAAATCCAGATGAAACTCTCCGAGCTGGCCAGCAAATTCTCTAATCAACTGCTGGATGCCACCCAGGCATGGACCAAGCACATCACCGACGAGGCCGCTTTGGATGGCCTGACCGATTCGGCCAAGGCACAAATGAAGCAAGCCGCCGAAGCCAAGGGCCTGGACGGCTGGCTGATCAGCCTGGAATTCCCCAGCTACTTCGCGGTGATGACCTACGCCAACGATCGCGCGCTGCGCGAAGAGGTGTATGCCGCCTACTGCACCCGCGCCTCCGATCAGGGACCGAATGCCGGCAAGAACGACAACGGCCCGGTGATGCTGGAAATCCTCGCCCTGCGTCAGGAGCTGGCCAAGCTACTGGGCTTCGGCAATTACGCCGAGCTGAGCCTGGCCAGCAAGATGGCCGAGACCACCGATCAGGTGCTCCACTTCCTGCGTGACCTCGGGGTACGCGGCAAGCCGTTTGCCGAGCAGGACCTACGCGAGCTGCAAGCCTTCGCCGCCGAACAGGGCTGCAACGATCTGCAAAGCTGGGATGTGGGCTACTACAGTGAAAAGCTGCGCGAGCAGCGCTACAGCATTTCCCAGGAAATCCTGCGCGCCTACTTCCCCATCGACAAGGTGCTCAGCGGCCTGTTCGCCATCGTCGAAAAGCTCTACGGCATCCAGATCGAGGAATTGAGCGGCTTCGACAGCTGGCACCCGGATGTTCGTCTGTTCGAGATCAAGGAGAACGGCGCGCACGTCGGGCGCTTCTTCTTCGACCTCTACGCCCGCGCCAACAAGCGCGGCGGCGCCTGGATGGATGGCGCGCGTGACAAGCGCCGCACGTCCGATGGCACGCTGATCAGCCCGGTGGCCAACCTGGTGTGCAACTTCACCCCGGCAGTCGGCGGCAAGCCGGCGCTGCTGACCCACGATGAAGTCACCACCCTGTTCCACGAATTCGGCCATGGCCTGCATCATCTGCTGACCCGCGTCGAACATGCCGGCGCGTCCGGTATCAACGGCGTGGCCTGGGATGCGGTCGAGCTGCCGAGCCAGTTTATGGAGAACTGGTGCTGGGAGCCCGAGGGCCTGGCGCTGATCTCCGGTCACTACGAGACTGGCGAGGCGCTGCCGCAGGACCTGCTGGACAAGATGCTGGCAGCGAAGAACTTCCAGTCCGGGCTGATGATGGTGCGGCAGATCGAATTCAGCCTGTTCGACTTCGAACTGCACGCCACCCACGGCGACGGTCGCAGCGTGCTGGACGTACTCGAAGGCATCCGCCAGGAAGTCTCGGTGCTACGGCCGCCGGCCTACAACCGCTTCCCCAACAGCTTCGCGCATATCTTCGCCGGCGGTTACGCGGCCGGTTATTACAGCTACAAGTGGGCCGAAGTGCTCAGCGCCGACGCCTTCTCCAAATTCGAGGAAGAAGGGGTGTTCAACAGTTCCACCGGTCGCGCCTTCCGTGAGGCGATCCTTGCTCGTGGCGGCTCGCAAGAACCGATGGTGCTGTTCGTCGACTTCCGTGGCCGCCCGCCATCCATCGACGCCCTGCTGCGCCACCTTGGCTTGAGCCAGGAGGCCGCATGACAGAGACCACGGCAAAACGCTTTATCGCCGGGGCGGTCTGCCCGGCGTGCAGCGAAATGGACAAGATCCAGATGTGGAATGTCGATGGCGTACCACACCGCGAATGCGTGGCCTGCGGCTATGCCGACACCCTGGACGAGCGCGGCAACTCGGTACCCCGCGAACTGCCCACGCGGGTCAATATCAGCGCGCTAAAACCCAAGGCGGCGGATCCCAAGGTGCAAGTCGTGCAGTTTTTCCCCAACCCCAAGCTGAAAAAATAGCTGCGCCAGCTCAGGGCGTAGCGCTCTCATCCGGCTGCTGATGGCGCTCAAGCATGCGCTGGTAATCGCCACTGGCGCGCAATTGCGCCAAGCCCTGGTTGAACTGCGCGATGATCACCGCCGCCTGCGGGTGGCTGCGTGGCACGATCAGGTGCAGGGTGCTGCGGTTGATCGCGCTGTTGGAGCGGCGAAAGCGTTCGATGGGCTCACCGGTCAAGCGCAACGCGGTTTCGCCGAGGCGCCGGTCGGAGATAAAGAAATCATCGCGCCCCATCAATAGCAGACGCGCACACTCGTGCAGCCCCGCCGGGGAATGCCGGTTTAGTTGCCCATCATCGACCAGTTGCTGAATGATCTGTGGCGGCTGCCAACCCAGCGGGTAACACAGGCGGCGGCCCTGCATGCTAGGCACATCGTCGATCTCGATCACATCACCCGCGCGGCTGAAAATATGTTGCTCGGCGATAAACAGCGGCTCCGAGTAGAGAAACTCCTCTTCACGCTGTGGGGTGCGTACATAAGGGAAAGTCGCGTCGTAATCGCCGCGCAGGGTTTTCAGGTGGCCGCGGTTCCATGGCTGCCAATCCAGGCTGCTGTCGATACTGCTGCGCTGCAACGCCGCCCGCACCACCTGAGTGAGCATGCCACCCTCCGGCAAGGCCTGACCGGTAAAGGGCGCATAGCCATCGCCGGTAACCAGGCGCAGGTCGGCGGCCTGAGCACAGAGGCACAGGCTCGACAACAGGTAGACCAGCAAGCGCTGCAGCATCGGGCCGATATCCAGGAGCTATGGATTTAGTCTAGGGCGCGCCGTGCACAGCGGCGCCTTTATTCGAGGGTAAACCACTGCACCTCGACGCGACGGTTCTGCTCACTGTCCTGACCCAGAGGCTCTTCCCAGCCGCGGCCGACCAACTCGATGCGATCGTCAGCGATGCCAGGGTGGCGCGCCATTAATGCTTCCTTGACCGCCAAGGTGCGCTGGCGCGACAGCTCCATGGCCTTCAACGCCATGTTGCGCACCAGTGCCGAGCCACCCTGACGCTCGAAGTCGGCGACCATGGCGTTATCCACATGGCCGCGCAGCAGCACGATGGAGCCAGGGCTGACCTGGAGGAATTGCTTGATGGTGTCCAGGTAGTCCTGGTTGTCCTTAGCCTGCTTGTCCAGCTCAGCCGAGTTCGCCTCGAAGAAGAAGCGGATGTCCTTGCTCAACAGCGCGTCGCCTTCCAAAGCCACCTTGCCGCTGGTGCGGATCGGCGCGATGGCGATGCTCTGGCCTTTGAACTGGCCGCTCTGATCCAGCGCCTTGAGGTGCTGCAAGTCGGCGAAGCGTGCTGGGTCGGCCGGGTTGCGGATCACCGAACCGTAAGCCAGCACCGAAGATTGGAAGATGCCCTGGAACGAGCCGGCCGAATCGATGCTGCCGTCGAAGAACGCCAGGTTCTCCGGCAGGTTGCTCAGGTGCACCTTGCTCAGCTCGTCGAGAGTTTCCTCAGGCGTCCAGCCGAACGCCTGAGCAACCACGCCGGCATGGGTCTTGGGATCGTCGCGTAGCAGGCGGTTGCCTTGCAGCAGGCCATGCACCAGGCCTTTGACGATTTCCGGGTGGGCAGTAGCAAAGCCCTTGTTGACCACCAGAATATCGGCGACCACCAGCAGGTTGCGGTTGGACACCAGCATCTTCGCGGCACCAGCGGATTCGGCGACCACTTCATCGGTGCGCGGCGACCAGCCGACGCAGCCGTTCAGGCGCTGCTTGCCGGTCAGTTCGGCGGCGTAGGCATCGCAGGCGATAAAGGCATCCTCGTAGAACACCAGGCCCAGCTCGTTCGGCGCCGGGCGGGCGTCCAGGTCGCGCAGCACCTTGACCGGCACCCCGGCTTCGGAGGCCAGGTAGCGGATAAAGAACTCACTCTCGTTGAACTGGGTAGCACCGAGCACCTTGCCCTTGAGCTGGTTGATGCTGGCGATGCCCGTGTCCACCACCACCTGGTCGGCGCCACGGGAGAAGGCGATCTGCGCCGGCACCGTGACCTCGAACTGCCTACCAAGCACCGCCAGCACATCGGCGGTAGTGGCGACTGCGGCCATCTGGCCGTTGTTCAGCGCCGACCATTCCTCGCTCTCGCCCTTGTTCAGGCGCACCTGGAAGCCGTACTGCTTGGCGAAGATCGACTCGGGGTTGGGCGCCAGCCCGCCATTGGCGACGATCAGGCCGCCGTAACCGGCGTACTCGCTCATGTCGATGTCGATGATGTTGTTCTTCATCTCATAGGGTGCGGCGGATTGCAGGGTCGGCGTGCCGCTTACCGGCTCAACCGGCACAGGCCCTGCCGCCACTCCGAGGCTCGCGGGCAAACCGCTGAGCACGCTACCGGCGCCCTCTTCGAGCATGTCCTTGCTGACCAACCAGCCGCCTAGGCCAAGGAGGCCGAGCACCAGCACTATGGTCAACAACTTGCCGGCGGCATTGCCCTCTTGGCGCTGCCTGGGTGCGGATTGATACATGACGCCTCTCCCTGTCGGATGCGAGCCAGCGGCCCGCCAATCAAAAGTGTTCACAGCCTGAACCGCTTCCCGGATTGCATCCGGATCTACAAGACTTACGCAAATCCGTAGGGCGGACATGCCGAAGGCTTGTCCGCCGTCTGTGCCATCAGCCCCGTAGCCCGGATAAGCGCAGCGCAATCCGGGGTGCCGCGATCCCGGATTGCGCCAAGGCTTATCCGGGCTACATCTAATCTCACTGCCCCGTTACTGGCGCAGCGATTCGGCCTGCGCCGGTTTGTCGCCCTGGCCCTGCAATACATAACGCGGCAGGGCCTGTTGTTCGTTGAGTTCGAGCACGCCAAGCAGGTCGCGCTGACTATTCAGCCAGCGACTGGCCTCGTTGAACGAGGAAGTCAGGGCGTTGAGCGCCACGCCGATCTGCTCTTCGTCGGTGGCGAGCAGAGTCTGTTCGCGGATCAAGGCGATCTGCTGCTCGATGCGCTGCAACTCGGCATCCACATGCTCCTTGCGCCGCAGGCCTTCGGCATGGGCTGCCTGGCGCGCGTCTATCACCTGCTTTTGCTGTTCCAGGCTGCGCCGCAGCTCGTCGTTCAGTTCGCTGGCGGCCAGACGCGCGTCGATCTGGTCTTCCTGCTTCTGCAGTTCGGCGCTGTCCTGGGCGGCAGTGTCCACCACCACATTCAGTGCCTGGCCGGCGACCAGCAGACGCAGATTGAGCCACACCAGTTGTTCCAGGCTAGCGGCATGAGAGGCCATCAGCGGCGAACGCGAGAGCAGTTGCAACACCTCGCGGGCACGTGCCTCGACCGCCAGCTGACGAGCGCGTTGCGCGCTATCGAGCAGTGCCACTGTCGCTTCATAACGCTGACTGGCGGGATCGGTCGGCTGCACTTGCCGGGCATCCACGGTTCGGCGAAAACGCGCGCTGCTCGCCAGCAGCAGCAGATAACCCAGCTCCAGGCCCGCGCCGAGCACCCAGAAGCCGGGGCTGACAAAGGCGCCAAGCAAAGCGAACGCCGCCAGGCCAAACCAGTTCGGCGGCAGCGGCATGCCCAGCGGGCGGGCATTGAAGGCCGACCAGAGGTAGCGTCCGGCACTCATAGGCTGAGATTTTCCTGAGCGAGGTGGCGCAGCGACTCGGGCACGAAGGCCATATCGGTGGCTTCGCGGATGGCGATGCTCATCTGCATGCGCAACACCTGCTCGGCCACCGGCGGCTGATAACCCTGCAGGCAATGCGTGAGCGCCGCCAAGGGTTCCATCTGCGCGGTGCGCACCTGGCGGTAGACCTTAACCGCCAGGGCCTCGGCGGCGCCTGGGGTAAGCAGCAAAGGCAGCGGCAGTTTCACCAGCGCCTTGATCTCCAGTTTGAGCTCGAAGCGTTTGAGCAGGGCCTTGAGCAGCGCTGCGCTTTCCTCGACCGTGGTGGTCGGCAGCAGCGGAATTTTCACATCGACTCGGCCAGGGCGCTTGAGGTCGACTTCGATCAGATCCGGGCGCGAGGAGGCGAGAATCCAGATCACCTTGCCGCGGTTGTCGGCGTCGCCCATTTCCTGGGCGATCATCGAGTAGAGGCGCCCGGACAAGCCGCTGTCGCCGCTGCCGCCATCGCGCTTGCCGAGAGTCTGGTCGGCTTCGTCGATAAACACGATGCAGCGACCGAGGCCACGGATCAGGCGGAAAATCTTCTCCAGATTGCCTTCGCTGGAGCCGACCCAGCGGTCGCGGAAGTTCTTCAGCTTGACCACCGGCACCCCAGCCTCGCCGGCCAGGCACTCGACCAGGTAGGTCTTGCCGGTGCCCACCGGGCCGCAAAAGATATAGCCCTTGGGCAGCGCGCGCAGATCACTGGCCTGCCACAACGCCATGTCCTGACGCAGCCAGACTTTCAGCGCCTCCTGGGCATGGTAGTCGTCGAGGGTGCGCTTGGATTCGATAAATTCCACCAGGCCGGCACTGTCGTTTTCCACCAGTTCCTTCTTGGCTTCGATCCAATCCTGGGCTCCGAGCACCTTGCCTTCATGGGCGCGGCGTTTGACCAGGCTGGCCAGGGCGCTAAGGCTGACTCCAGCGAGGGCCTGCACGGCGCCGTTGTCCTCGGCGGTGAAGGCGACGGGATGATCAATGCGCAGTTGCGCCAGGCACTGGCCGAGGCTCGCAGCATCCGGCAGCGGCACCTGCACCCGGTCGATGCGCGGATTATTGGCCACCAGCGGATGCAGGTCGTTGAGGTTGTCGGCGATCAGCAGGCTGGCGAAGGCCATATCGGCGAACGGCGGCTCGGCGGCCCAATCGCGCACTAGGCTGGCCAGGCTGGCGGTAACGAAGTCGCCCTGGCGGCTGGCCGGCAGCACCAGCTCAGCACCGCGCAGAATCACCGCAACATGTTCGTTGTCGCCACGACCGAGGGCTTGCAGATTGGCGCGGTAGCGCAGGTAGCGGCTGATCAGCTCAACCGCCTCGCGCGGGTCATGGGGCCAGGGCTGGATCTTTTCTGCCGCCGGCCACTGGGCAAAACGCTCGCCGCCGCGCAACAGACTGAGACCATTGCCGGGGTCGTAGAGAAAAACGATATCGAAAGTACCGAACAGCTTGGCGTCGAGGTAACGGGTCAGGCTGACCAGGCGACCATCCAACGGGAAGCGGTCGGCGACATTGCCATACAGCACGAACTGGCCGTGGGCGCCGCTCTCATAGGCCAGGCGTAGTTCGTCGAGCCAGGCGGGTGCTTTGCCTTCACTGCTCATGGGCGCGCCTTACTGGCTTTCGGATTGCGGAGTGCTGCCGCCCATCGTACGGCTGGCTGCCGGCGCCTCGCTGGTGGCCTCCTGGCCCGGCAGGCTGATGCCTTCCTTGGCAGCGAACTCGGCCAGGGCCAGATCGGCCAGGGCGTCCATCTCGGCTTCCTTGATATTCACTTCGCTCATGTCCATCGAATCGCGAGCCATGCGCGCGCGGCCAGCGGCCTTGGTGCGTTCCTCCTCGACCATCTCGTGCAGGCGGTTGAGGGTATCGCCGGAACCACCGATATTGCTCACCATGCCAGCGGCCATCTCGTTCATCTCGGCCATCGCGGTCTTCATGCGCATATCGTTGATCGCGCCTTTGAGCGCTTCAATCTTGCTGCGTGCGGCGGCCACCGCCACTTCACGGGCCTTGGTCAGGTTCTGGTAAGTCTCTTCGGCCTGAGCCAGCTGGCGGCGATTCTCTTCCAGCTCGCGGGCCAGGTTCTGCAGACGCAGGGCGTTCTGCGCCGCGGCCGACTTGTTGCCGGCGCGCAGGTGGGCAGTGGTGCGCGCATGCAGCTCACGCTCCTCGGCTTCCTGCTTGCGCACCTGACTCATCAAGCGCTCGGCCAGGCCCGCGTGGGCGGCTAGGCCCTGGTTGAAATTGGCGATCTGCTTGCGCAGGTTTTCCTGCTCCAGCTCCAGCAACGCCTCCGGATTCTGCCGCTCGATGTCCTTGATAAACAGCGACAGCATGCCTTTGAGGATATTGGTCAGTCGAGCGAACATGGTGTCTCCTTGCAGTAAGCGGGCAATCCATCGATGACTGACGGCGCGGCCGGTCAAGCGTGGGGCATTCTTGGTGAGCCTGGCAATTGATGCAACCGTCCGTCGCCGGTTAGTGCTGCTGGCGATTGTAGGCAGAGGCGACAACTTCGGGATAGCCAGTCGGTCACGTCTGCAGCCATCAGAATAGATCGAGTTGATTGGCCGGAGGGGCTTTAACCGCCGCGGCTCGCACTTCCGGCTGCGCCGATTTTGCCTGCAGCCGCTCAGCCAAGCCCGCCGCCCGCTCGGCGCGGGTCGCCACCGCCTCGCCCAGGCGCGGCGGCAGGGCCCAGATTTCGACCTTGTGTTTGGCGCGGGTGATGCCGGTGTAGAACAGGCTGCGGGTCAGCAGGGGACTGGGTTGTTCAGGCAGCACCAGCAGCACTTCACTGAATTCCGAGCCCTGGCTTTTGTGCACGGTCATGGCGAAGGCGCTGTCGTGGCTGGGCAGGCGTGCCGGGGCGAAGGGACGGTAGCCGTCCTCGCCTTCAAAGAACACCCGCAGGCCATACTCAGTGTGTAGGCAAATGCCAATATCGCCGTTAAACAGGCCGAGGGCGTAATCGTTCTGCCGCACCATCACCGGCCGGCCAACGTACCAGCGTTCGCGGCTGGGCACCTGACTGCGGCGTTTGATCCGTGCTTCCAGAGCTTCGTTAATACCGGCCACGCCCCAGCTGCCTTCGCGCTGGGCGCAGAGTGCGCGGAAGGTGTTGAACGCGGCAAAGGCTGCCGCAGGGTCGGCGCTTTTTGCGGCGCTGATAAAGGGTGCGTAGCCTTGATCCAGACGCTCCAGCAGGTCGTTTGGCGTTGGCGCAGCATTCCAGGCCAAGTCGCTGCGATTTTCCTTAAGCAGATTCAGGGTGCCGCTGACGTCGCCGCCGTTGATCCGCCGCGCCAGCTCGCCGATGCCGCTATCGCCGGCAAAACGGTGGCTGTGGGTGAGCAGCACCACGGCATCGCCGAGTTGCGAGCTTGGCTGACTGACCGGCACTTGCTGGCCGGTGATACGTTGCAGCTCACTAGCAGCCTGGGCATCGAAACCACGGCCCTCGCAGAGCTCGGCGAATACCGCGCCGGCTTCCACGGCGCACAGTTGGTCTTTGTCACCGAGCAGAATCAGCCGGGCAGTGGGCGGCAGCGCATCGAGCAGTTTGGCCATCAGCGCCAGGTCGACCATCGAGGCTTCGTCCACCACCAGCACATCCAGCGCCAGCGGGTTGGCCGCGTGATGCCGCACCTGCGGGCTGTCGCCACGGCTGCCGAGCAGGCGGTGCAGGGTGCGCGCTTCATCCGGCAGCGCCGCCTTGATCGATTCGCTGACCGGCAGCTGAGCCTTGGCATTGCGGATCGCCTCGGCCATACGCGCAGCAGCTTTGCCCGTAGGCGCTGCCAGGCCGATGGCTAGATTTTCGCAGCCAGGTTGCTCAAGTAATGCAGCCAACAGGCGCACCACGGTGGTGGTTTTACCGGTGCCGGGGCCGCCGGAGATCACCGCTAGCTTGCGCCGCACCGCTTGCGCGGCGGCCAAACGCTGCCAATCGGGCTGTTGCGTATTGAAAGCAAACAGCCGGGTCAGGCTCTCGCTCAGTTGCGCCTCATCGACCTCGGGCAGATCGGCAGCACGCAGCAACAACTGTTCGGCCAACTGGCGTTCGTAGGCCTGGTAGCGCGCCAGATAGAGGCGGCCATGCTCGAGAATCAGCGGGGTGAAATCACCGTCGCCGCCCACCAGGGACGAGGCTTCAAGCTGCGCCTGCCATTCGCCCAAAGGCGGTAGGCGGAAATCATGCTCGGGCCAGGGGCGCTGCCCGGCCAGGCGCGCCAGGGGTAGGCACACGTCGCCCTTGTCCAGCGCCATACAAAGCAGCGCCGCCGAAGCCAGCATCACAGGTGAGGCCGCCGGATCGAGGCGTTGCAGGCTGTCGACCAGGGCGCGCTCCAGCGGGCCTAAGGGGAGGTCGGATAAGATCATGCAATCTCTCCGTAGGGAGCCGCGGGGCCGCCTAGGTTGTGCGCACCAATTGCAATAACCATGGTGCGCACGGCGCACCCTACGGATAGCCAGCCCGTAGCCCGGATGAAATCCGGGGAATGGGTCGGGCGGCGTGAAGGCCACTCCCGGATTGCATACGGGTTACGAAGCAGCATCATTTGCCCTCCGCAAACAGACTATCCAGCGCATCCAGCAGCCCATCGCTGGGCCGCGAAAAATACACCCCAGCCGTCGGCATGCCGCGCAGAAACAAGTAGTAGGCACCGCCCAGCTGGTCATTCTGGAAGTCGTCCAGACGCTGACGCAGGAAGCGTCGCAGCGCCACCAGATAGATCAGGTATTGCAGGTAGTAATGCTCGGCGGCCAGGGCCTGCAGTAGGCGTTCGCCGCCGTAGTAGCTGGCGTCCGGGCCGAGCCAGTTGGACTTGTAGTCGGCGATATACCAGCGCCCGTCGTGCTCGAAGGTCAGGTCGATAAAGCCCTTGAGAAAGCCCTTGAGGCTGTCGAATTCCAGGCGCGCCGCCGCCTCACGCATGGGTGCGGCCAGGCCATGGGCCGGATCGCAGAGAATCGCCCGCAGGCGCTGCACATCCAGCCCGGCCAGGGGAAAGGTAAAACCCAGCTCGGGCAAACGCCGCGCCGGATTAAGGCCGGCAAGGCACAGGCCATTGCCATCCAGATCGGCATCGATCACCTGTTGCAGATGGTCAAGCGCCACGGCCTGCCAGTCGCCGTTGATACCGTGGCCGCTCAGCCCCGGTTCGATCAGCACATTCAGCGCGCCTTTGCCCCGCGCCCAGTCTTCGAGGATGGCATGCAGGCAGGTGCCGGCCCGCGCGCCACGGGGGAAGGCGAAAAAGCCCGTGCCCGGCTCGCTGGCATCCGGCAGCACCAGACCGTCGCGATCCGGCGCTTCCATATGCATGCCGGCGGCCAACCCGGAGAAACTGCCGATACGCCAGGCGCTGTGCAGGCTGCGCTGCAGGGTGGCGAGTTGCTGCGGGGCTGGCGCGCGCTGCTCACCGGCGGCGCTGGCCTCGCCCTCACGCAGCGGCTGAATAACCATCTGGCCCTGACTACTGGCGATCAGTTGTTCGACTTCTGCACGCAGCCCTTGCGGACTCAGGCTTTGCAGATGGCCGGCCAGCTCGGCCAACGCATCCTCACCCGATAACCCACGGCCGTGCAGCAGCCAGGCCAGGGCGCTGCTGTGCAGGCCGCTGTCGCCGAGGGTGCCGTCCTTTTTCGGCTTGCAGTCCACCGGCCCCCAGTGCAGCCACAGGCGATCCCGGGCGCGGGTCAGGGCCACATAGGTCAGGCGCAGTTTTTCGGCGAAACGCTCATGACGGGCGCGTTCGCGGTGCATGTCGATCTGCTCGCTGCCCAAGTCCAGCAGCGGTGTGCCGTCGTCGGCGTGGCAGCTGATGTCCTCATGCTGACGCAGCAGCGCGCCGTCCCACAGGTAGGGGCAGAACACCAACGGGTATTCCAGGCCCTTGGAGGTGTGGATGGTGACGATCTGCACCCTCTCGGCATCGCTTTCCAAACGCAGCAAGGCGTCTTCGCCATGGGCCTCGGCGCTGCGCTGGGCGTTAAACCAGGCGAGCAACTGTTCCAGACCGGGGCGTTGCAGGCTTTCAGTTTGCAACAGCTCGGCCAGGTGCAGCAGGTTGGTCAGGCGGCGCTCGCCGTCCACCAGGGCCAGCAGGCGCTGGGCAACCTGCTGCTCATCCAGCCAGGCGCGGAAGGCGCGCATAAAGCCTTGTTGCTGCCAGAGCTGATGGTAACGCTCGGCATCTTCGCGCTCGCGATCCCAAGCCTGGGCGTCCTCGGCGCAAGCAGCCAGCACCTGAGCGCTGCGGCCCAGCAGGCGGCTGGCCAGGGCATAGCGCAACGCACCTTCGCGGCCCGGTTCGGCATAAGCAGCGAGCACGGCGGACAGCTCAGCGGCCTCTTCGCTGTGCCAGACGTTCTCTTTACCCCGGCGTACGCTGGGCACGCCACGTGCGGCCAACTCAGCGGCCACTTCGCCAGCCTGACGGTGGCTGGCCACAAGCACGGCGATATCCCCGCCTTTAAGCGGGGTGCGCGTGCCGTCTTGCTCAAAATACGCCTCGCCACGGCTGCTGGCGCTTAGCACCGCAGCGATACGCCGCGCGGTGTCTCGCGCCACCAAAGCGCTCGCTTCACCCTTACCCAGATAGTCGTTATCCAGCCAGACCAGCGCCAACGGCGCGTCTGCCTCGCCTTCCAGCGCCGGCAATACCAACTGCGGACGCGGCCGCTCGCTGGCACCGACCTGCTGATAGGCCAGGCCCGGTTCGGCAAAAGGCATGGGGCGGTCGAATAGCTGGTTAAGCGCGGCGATCAGCTCAGGTGTGGAGCGATGGTTGGTGGCCAGGCTGTATTGCCGCGCGGCTTCGCTGCGCGCCTTAAGGTAAGTCGCCAGATCCGCGCCACGGAAGGCGTAGATAGCCTGCTTGGGGTCACCGACAAAACACAGGTCGCCGGCATCCTGATAGATGCGGTGAAACACCCGGTACTGCACCGGGTCGGTGTCCTGAAACTCGTCGATCAGCGCCACGGGGTATTGCGTACGCAGCGTGCCGGCCAGGTGTTCACCACCCTCTCCCTGCAGCGCCTGCTGCAGTTTGTTAAGCAGGTCATCGAAGGCCAGCAGACGCTGCGCGGCCTTGCGCGCCGGCAGTTGCTCGTTGAGCTGGCCGATCAAGCGTACCTGCAGGTCGATTAGCCGTTGCTCGGCCTCGGGCTGCGCGGCATCCAGCGCATCGCACAGTTCCTGCAACGCAGCAGCCAGGGGATTGACCGGGGCTTCGCAGCCCTTTTTGCTGGCCTTGCTCAGCCCTTCGCGGGCTAGGCGGCGGTGCGCTTCGGTTTTGCTAAACAGTGCTGCCGCATCGCTGAAATAACCATCCAGCTCAGCCTGCCAAACGCCCAGCTTGGCCGGGTTGCACATATTGCTTTTAAAGCCATCGAAGGCTTTGAGCTGCGCCAGCCAAGCGGCGCTTTCACTCAGCCAGCAGCGCTGCGCCTGCTGCCAGGCGGCGCACAGGGCGCTCATCTCGCTGCTGGCGCCAGGTTGTGGCTCGATACGCAGATACGGCCTGCCCAGGTGATTGCGCAAACGTTTGCGCAGGCTCTGCGGGGTGATTTTCTGCTGCACCAGAAACGCCGCCCATTCCGGCTCGGCGGCGGCCAGTTCATGGCGCCAGAGATCGGCGAGCAGGGCGTCGATAATCTCGCGGTCGTCATGGGTCAGCTCGTTATCGAAATCGCCACCGGCCTCGAACGCAGCATCCTGCAGCGCACGCTGGCAGAAGCCGTGGATGGTGAAGATCGCCGCCTCGTCGAAGCCATGCACCGCCAGGAGCAAACGCCGATGGCTGGCCGAGTCCGGATACTGGGCATGCAGATCGTTAAGCAGGCTGTCGCCGCTGACAACTCCGTCATACACCGCCAGCAGCTCGGCCAGACGCTTGCGAATGCGTTCGCGCAGCTCGGCGGTGGCGGCGGTGGTAAAGGTCACCACCAGAATCTGGCTGACGCTGAGCTGCTTCTCCAGCAACAGACGGGCGTACAGCGCCGTCAGGGTCCAGGTCTTGCCGGTGCCGGCACTGGCCTCGATCAGCGAGCGCCCGCTGAAACTGTCCTGCAACAGGTTAAGGCTGGCGCTGCTCATGCTTCGTCCTCGTCACTGCCTTGCAGGGCATCCAGGGCCGGGCCGTAGAGCTGCTCGGCGAGGGCTTCGAAACGTTCGTCCAGCGGCTCGCGGTCGCGGAAGGCCAAGGCATTCCAGGGATCCTGACCTTCGCCGCTCATATGGTCATTGCCCTGCCACATCAGCCGCGCCTCGCTGCGGGCGGCGTCAATCGGTTCCTTGCGCCCGGGCTTGCGCCATTTGCGGGCGAAGCCATGGCTGCATTTGGCGAACAGCGGCAGCGGCTCGCACAGCGCGCTTTTGTATGCCTCCAGCCAGGGCAGCAATAGCCCTCGGGCATCGGCCAGCGGACCGAGTCGCCATTCGCTTTTCGGCGACAACAGACGGCTGTCGCGATTGATGCCAGGCGTGGCGGCGCAGTTAAGCAGCAGATGACGCAACCAGAAGGGTGCCAGCTCCCAGGCACCCAGGTCGCGCAGGCGATAGTCGAACAGGCCGGCACTGGTCACGCCATCGAGCCAGCCATGGATGCGTACTCCGGCCAGTTCGAGATCCACCAGCAGCGGTTGCGGGGCATCGTCTGGGCGCTCGTCGAACAGGGTTGGAGCAAAGGCCCGGATCGGCCCGCGAATCTGTCCCCAGTGGGCCTGGCCCAGTTCGCCCACCGGCAGCCAGCCAGACGCGGCAGCTACGGCGCGCTCCTGACGCTCGCTCCAGCCCTGCTCGATAGCCTGCAACGCCAGCTGACGCAGGCCGTGTTGGCTGGTCCACTCGACGCTGAAGGGCTCGTCGCCGGCCAGGGTTTCCTCGCTCTGCGCCAGGCGCAGGCCGAGGCGCTGTTCCAGCAAGTAACGCGCCGGGTGTTTGAAACAGTGAATCAACTGGCTTGGTTCGATGCTTAGCGGAGCGCCGCCCGGCCCGCCCGCATCTGGCGTATCTAAGGCGCTGGCAAAGGGCGCGGGGGCTTCCACCGCCTGACTCAAACGCTGCGCGGCGCGGAACCAGGGCGCGGCAAAGCCGGCATGGCGGTTGCCAGCGAAGTTGCCGGGGGCGAAGGGTTGCAATGGATGATGGTGGGTAATCCGCGTGCTGGCGTTTTGTCCATCGACACCGCAGACGGCGGTGAGGTCGACCACATCCAGCAGTTCGCTGACCAGCACCGAAGGCGGCAGCTCGGCGTTGCTGCGCGGGTCGCGGCCGACGTAGCTGAGGTACAGGCCGCCCCTTGCCGAGAGCAGGGTTTCCAGCAGCAGATAGCGGTCGTCCAGGCGCCGTGCGCGGTCACCGCGCCGGGGCTTCTGACCGATCAGGTCGAAGCCGGCGGCAGGGGTGCGGCGTGGCAGCGCGCCGTCATCCAGGCCGAGCAGGCAGACCAGACGAAACGGCAGGCTGCGCATCGGCACCATGGTGCAGAAGGTCACCGCACCAGTGAGAAAACCGGAGGCGGCGCTACCCTGCTCCAATGCGGCGGTGAGTTGCTGACGGATCAGCGCCAGCTCGATTGGCCGCTCAACGCCCGAGGCGTCGCCCTGCTCCTTGAGCGCGGCACAGGCCTTGGACAGCAGTAACAGGGTGTCACCGGCCTCACGCTCATCAAACAGCTGGTCGATCAGCACTTGCAGGCTCTCGGCCCATTCGCGCAAAGGCCGTGGCCGTTGCAGGCTCTGCGCCAGGGCGGCCAGGCGTTCGACAAACCCGGCTAGACGGCCGAGCAGTTGCGCACGACCGCCTTCCAGGGCATCCAGCGGCCAGCTGGCACCCAGCAACGGGGCCTGTCTGCCCGCCAATTGCGGCGGCGCGGCAAAGCCCAGCAGCAGGCGATCCAGACCTTGCCGCCAAGTAAACGCAGCATCGGCGGGCAGGCCAAGCTGCTCACGATGCGTGCCATCGCGGCCCCAGCGCACGCCGGCTTCACGCAGCCAGTCGCGCAGCAGCGGCAGATCTTCGGCTTCGATACCGGCACGGCTGGCGATGGCCGGCTGTT
>DASRUM010000123.1:0-3555 GCA_035655415.1 Pseudomonas sp. | reverse complement strand
ACACCGATGGCAAAGAACGTCTGCGGACTGAAATAACCACCATGACCGAAGGTGAAGTGCCCCTGGTTCTCCTGGTAGCCAATGCCCAACAGGTTGAGGCCAATGGTCGACTGGCTCTGTTCGTCATTCTGCAGGTACCAGTACACCCCGGAGCCCAGTTCAAACCGGTCATTGTCCTCAACGTTGTGGCCCATCAAGCGGTGCATGCCTACATAGGCATAGGCACCAACTTCACGGTCATCAAAGCTCAGTTGAGCGCGCCCACCGTTGGCGGTTACCCCACCCCACCGCTGCCCGGTGCGTTTATCTTCGGCACCGGCAAAAGACAACAGGCTGTCCGTCACGGCGCGGCGCGACAGCTTGGTGCTCCAATGCAGGTTCGGGCTACCGGCAACACTGCGTTCCAGGCTCACGCCACCGACTGCCGTGCTATAGAGGAAGCCTTGTGGCGTGGTGCCCAGGTCAGCCTTGAAGCCCTCCCCCGGGTTCTCGAACGCCACGGCCAGGCCAACCCCAGAATCTTTCTGCGAACCAGGAGCAACGCCAGGATTGGCCAACGTTGCTACCGGGCCACCGCCAAAGCGATCGCGGGCACCCTCGCCCACACTGCCGGCATTCAGCGAAACAGGGGTGACGCGCACAGCCAGACGGTTATCACCTAGCGGCATACTAGCTTCAAAGGGAGCCTGAATATCCGTGATTTTGCTCAGCCCCGATTCACTGTCATTGGTACGTACCGTCAGACCTTGAACCAGATAGGGGCTGCGCTGTTGCATGATGTCGTCCAGCGCCCTTGCGGCCTCGCTCATGCCCGCACGCGGGTCCACCTCAGCCGTATCGTCGTTCAGGACAAAAGGGTTGCTGGCCGGTTGCACGTCCGCCCTGGCCCTTAATGGCGTTTGCTGAGTCGGCGGCTCCGCCAGCAAAGCGGGGGCTGTGCGCGTGGCCTGCTGCTCAACCGGAGCAGGGATCAACTCCAGAGGACGTTCCGCGCTTTTGTGCGGCGCCACGGCCAAGCTCTCAACAGGCGCTGGAATCGCCTCCTGTGCAACGGTTGCGGAGCCAATGCCGGCAAACGGATTGGCGGGCGCTGCGGCCGGCCGAGTGTTGGCCGCAAAGGTCGGAGTCTGCTCCAGCTTTTCCTGGGCGACCACTTTACCGAGCAACTCGGCAGCCGTTCCAGTGCGGCCCAGGAAACGGTATACACGGGCAGCCGTGGTGAGGATATCGACCTCATTGGGCGCCAGCTTCAATGCACGCTCCAGAGCATCTTCGGCGTAAGCGTTTTCAGCCTCCTGAGCCGCCATATCAGCGGCACCCACCAGCAGGTTGGCATCATCTGGATGACGTTTAACCAGCGGCTTGAACAACTCAAGTGCCTTGCTCGTATCACCGTTGGCGCCATACATGCGCGCCAGTGCCGACACTGCCAGTCGATCCTGTGGGCGCTGCGCCAAGGCAGGTGCCAAGGTGTCATAAGCAGCCGCCAGTTCGCCGCGCTGACGCAATTGCTCAGCCTGGCGAACCCGGTAATAAAAAAGTAGATCGTCATACTGCTGACGCTGCTCGACGGTCATGCTGCGCCCCTGCAAATCACGCAGAATGCCGGCGACCTCAGTATCCTGCTCGGCTTCCAGCAGCACACTGGCATAACTCAACGTCAGGGACAGATCTGCCCGCGGGCTGCGGGCCAGCAGGTCACGCATGATGGCAATCGCCCGCTGCGGATCATTGGCATCGGCATAGGCCGCAGCAAACGCGGCCAGACGCGCCGGTTTGGCATCCGCCTGCGGCTCGATACGTTGCAAGAACGCGCGCGCTTCGGCCTTGCGGCCATTGCGGCTGAGTTCATTGATACGCTGCAGCTGCAGGTTGAACTCCACGTCCGCCACCAGACGATTGATGTCGGCATTGCGTGCATTGCGCGGAATACGGGCAAGGGTGGTTTGCGCTTGCTGCCATTCATTCAACTGGATAGACAGCAGAGCACTGGTGTAAAGCGCATCGCGGTCATCCGGTTTATTGGCCAACAACCCATCCATCAGACTGCGTGCTTCGGTGACGGCACCCAGGTCGACATACAAGCGGGCCAGAGCAAACCGTGCCCAGGCATTGTTTGGGTCATCGCGCAGGGCGGTTTCGAGCTCCTGACGCATCGCGGAGGTGTCACCACGTTTTTCGGCAGCACGAGCGCGCTGCAAGGCCTGCTCGGCACGCAACTGCCCAAGCCCACCGAGTTTCTCACGCTCAGCCTTGGGCAGGCGCTCCAGCAAACGCAATGCTTCATCGGGCTTACCCTGCTCACCCAGAACCTGGGCCAGCCCACGCAATGCCCGGGCTTCCTGGCTGCGCGCTGCCAATGCCTGCCGGTATCCGGCTTCGGCGGCGGCTAACTCACCCTGCTGGGCCTGCAATTCAGCAAGGGCCAGGAGAGCTTCACTGTCATTAGGATTGAGCCGGCGCGCCTGCTCCAGCTGCTGCCGGGCATCGGCGACTTTGTCACGCGCCAGATTGTCCCGCGCACGTTGCAACAATGACCAGTAGCGCACGTCATCCAACGCACGCTGCCAGGAACGACCGCCGCCCTGCCTGACCGCTTTGGTCAGCAGCACCTCGGCATCTTCGAAGCGTTCCTGACGCTGACGCAAAATACCCAAACCACCCAAGACATCGGCATCATTCGGGTGAGATTTCAGGTAGGCCGTCAGGTCACGTTCAGCCACGGCCAGGTTGTCCTGCTCTAGGGCTTTCAGCCCACTGTCCAGCAGCGGGTCACGGCGCCAGGCAACTGCGCCGCTACCAGCACTGGGCTGGGTTCGCCCTTTGATCAACAAGGCACGGATTTCTTCATCATCCGGGTGGGTGCGCAGAAACTGCTCGAAGAGTGGTTGCTGCGCGGGCTTGGGTGGGCCCATCCAGGTCAGCGCCAGGCGCCAGCTTTCATCTGCATCACCACCAATGTCCTCGCGCTCAGCCAGCTTGGCCAGGGCACGTACGCCCTCCTCGCGCGCGCCCTGATTACGCGCCAGGTGTTTGGCCAAAAACAAGGCGATATAGGGATCATTGGGGTATTCGCGCTGCAGCCGCTCCATGCCACGTCGCGCCTCAGTCCAATGCTGGTCGACGTAACCCAGGTTGTTGTAGAACTCCAGGCCAACCTGACCCTGACCCGGTTTACCACCCAGCGCACGACGGTATACATCCACCGCCTTGGCACGCTCGTCGGACTCCACCAGCAAGCGCGCTTCATCCAGTAACTGCTGATTGGCAGGGTCCAGCAGGCGGATATCCTGCGCCAACAACAAGGCTTGACGCGGCAGCGGCTGCAACGCCTGCAAACGTTGTAAATACTGGTTGGCCTCAGCCGGTTTGGCCGCTTGAACCGCAATCAAGCCCAGGCCATAGAGTGCATCAGGCTGGTTGGCGTCGAGCAACAAGAGCTTGTTCCACACTTCCGTAGCACGCTTGGGTTTCTCCTGGTTTTGCCAGAAGTGCCCTTGCTCAATCAGCAGGGTGTGCGTGCCCTCAGTCTCGGCCTGGAGACTGCCGTGGGCC
>DASRUM010000122.1:0-3287 GCA_035655415.1 Pseudomonas sp. | reverse complement strand
GGAAAGCAGCCCCTCCGGCCCGCGCCACCCCATGGCCGCACGTTTTCGCGGCTACCTGCCGGTGGTTGTGGATGTCGAGACCAGCGGCTTCAACTGCGCCACCGATGCCCTGCTGGAAATCGCCACCACCACCATCGCCATGGACGAGCAGGGTTTTCTCTACCCGGACCACACCCATTTCTTCCGGGTCGAGCCCTTCGTCGGGGCCAATATCGAACAGGCGGCGCTGGACTTCACCGGGATCAAGCTCGATCACCCGCTGCGCATGGCCGTCACTGAAGAGCACGCGCTGACGGAAATCTTCCGTGGTCTGCGCAAATCGCTGAAAGCCAACAGCTGCAAGCGGGCGATCCTGGTCGGCCACAACAGCAGCTTCGACCTGGGCTTTCTCAATGCTGCGGTGAACCGCACCGGCATCAAACGCAATCCGTTCCACCCGTTCTCCAGCTTCGACACCGCCACCCTGGCCGGCCTCGCCTATGGCCAGACCGTACTGGCCAAGGCCTGCCAGGCCGCCGGTATCGACTTCGACGGCAAGGAAGCGCACTCGGCCCGTTACGACACCGAGAAGACGGCCGAGCTGTTCTGCGGCATCGTCAATCGTTGGAAAGAGATGGGCGGCTGGATGGACTTCGACGACTAAGTAGGTGCAAGACAACGATCTGCTGCGCGTCGGCCCTGCGGCGTTAAAAACAGACTCGGAATGCTCATGTACAAAAGTACACTCCGCTTCCTCGTCTATTTTTGCCTTGCAGGACTCTAGCTCGCGAGATATAGAACAAACATAATTTCGCCGACACCAGACCTGCCCCAATAAAAAGCCCCGCGATTGCGGGGCTTTTTATTGGGGCAGGAACAGCGCAGGCCAGGCCTGCGCTGTTCCTATCAGGCGCTTTGCGCCAGGTCCATCAGCTCGCGGTTAGCCACGGCATACATGGCGTAATCGGTGTTGGTGGCCGCGCGCAGCTCGCCGAGCATGACCTTCCAGCGATCCACCAGGCGGCGGTGCTGATCCAGCCACACGCCGACCCGCTCTTCGATATCCGCCGGGCCTTCGGCCATTTGCAGTACCGACACGGTGATGGCGCGTTGCTGCCAATCCAGGTCATCGCGGAAGGCTTCACGGGCCAGCGCTTGCCAGTTGTTTTCCACCGGCAGGCTGGTGATCTGCTGCAGATACCAGGACAGCTCCAGCGACCCGCCAATAGCAAAGTACGCCGCTGCTACGCGATCCGGCTCCTGCCCGGTCACGTCCGAAGCTTCGATGATCGGCAACAGGGTGTACAGATGGCTGGTGCCAGCCACTACACGCGCCAGCTCTTCCGGCACACCGGCTTCGACATACCCCTGGAAGCGCGCCAGCCACTGTTCACGGGCCGGGCCTTCCAACAGCTCGTCAAGGCGGCCGACCAGGGCTTCGATACGCGGCGCGAAATGCGCGACATCACGAGCGGCATCCAGATCATTACGGCGGCTGCGCAGGAACCAGCGGGTAGCGCGGCGACCCAGACGCATCAGCTCATCCATCAACTGCAGTTGCAGTTCGGCCGGCACCTTGTAGTCCAGCGCCTCGATCTGCTGCCACCAGTGCGGCAGGCGGAACAGATCACGCACGATCACATAGGCGCCGGCGACATTCGCCGCGCTCATGCCGGTGGACTCCTTCAAGCGCTGCACGAAGGTGATGCCCATATGGTTGACCAGATCGTTGGCGATCTGCGTGCTGACGATTTCGCGCTTGAGGCGATGGCGACGCATCGGCTCGCCGAACTTCTTCGCCAGCAGCGGCGGGAAGGCGGTTTCCATCTCACGCGCCAGGTACTCGTCATCCGGCACCAGGGATTTCAGCAGCGATTCCTTGAGGTCGATCTTGCTGTAGGAGATCAGCACCGACAGCTCTGGACGAGTCAGGCCCAGGCCGTTGGCGGCGCGCTCGTTGAGCTCGTCATCAGTGGGCAGGAACTCCAGGGCGCGGTCCAGCTTGCCGGCCGCTTCCAGGGCGTTCATCAAACGTTTGTACTCACCGACCCGCTCACGGGCGCGGCGCTCGGCCAGGGACAACGCCTGGGTCTGCTTTTAGTTGTTGCCCAGCACCAGGCCGCCAACCGCATCGGTCATTTCCACTAGCAGCTTGTTGCGCTGCTTGCCGGTCATGTCGCCAGCGCCGACGATTTCGCCGAGCAGAATCTTGATGTTTACCTCGTGGTCGGAGCAGTCCACACCACCGGCGTTGTCGATAAAGTCGGTGTTGCTCTTGCCGCCATTGAGGCCGTACTCAATCCGACCCAGCTGGCTCATACCGAGGTTACCGCCCTCACCCACCACCTTGGCGCGCAGTTCGCGGCCATCCACGCGCAACAGGTCGTTGGCCTTGTCGCCGACATCGGCGTGGCTTTCCTTGCTGGATTTCACGTAGGTGCCGATACCGCCGTTCCACAGCAGATCCACCGGCGCCTTGAGCAAGGAGTTCAGCAGCTCATTCGGCGCCAGCTTGTCGGCGCTGATGTCAAAACGCTCTTTCATCTGCGGGCTGATGGCGATGCTCTTGGCGCTGCGCAGGAAGATGCCGCCGCCAGCCGAGATCAGCTTGGCGTCGTAATCGGCCCAGCTGGAGCGCGGCAGATCGAACAGGCGCTGACGCTCGACAAAGCTCTTTGCCGCGTCCGGGTTAGGGTCGATAAAGATGTGCATATGGTTGAAGGCAGCGACCAGCTGCAGGCTTTCCGAGAGCAACAGGCCGTTACCGAATACGTCGCCGGCCATGTCGCCGATACCGATAACAGTGACGTTGTCCTTCTGCACGTCGATGCCGCGCTCACGGAAGTGACGCTGCACCGAGACCCAGCCGCCCTTGGCGGTGATGCCCATGCCTTTGTGGTCGTAACCAGCCGAGCCGCCCGAAGCGAAGGCATCGTCCAGCCAGAAGCCATATTCAGCAGCAATGCCGTTAGCGATATCGGAGAAGGTCGCAGTGCCTTTGTCGGCCGCTACCACTAGGTACGGATCGTCACCATCGTGACGCACCACGTTTTGCGGTGGCACCACGGCGCCGTCTTTCAGGTTGTCGGTGATATCCAGCAGGCCCGAAATAAAGATGCGGTAGCAGGCAATACCCTCGGCCAGCACATCATCACGGCTGCCGCCGGCCGGCATACGCCGTGGAATAAAGCCGCCCTTGGCGCCCATCGGCACGATGACCGCGTTCTTCACCTGCTGCGCCTTGACCAGGCCCAGCACCTCGGTGCGGAAGTCTTCCTCACGGTCCGACCAGCGCAGGCCGCCACGGG
>DASRUM010000121.1:0-8147 GCA_035655415.1 Pseudomonas sp. | reverse complement strand
GTCGCTCCAGAAATCAGGCTGCATTATTTTTATCCTCTTGCCCTGAGATGGTCTAATCCGCGCTGCGGAGTTGGCTGGAAGTTAACAGCTAACGCCAAACAGGCAAATAGCCGAGCAGCGTCATTGACGCACTGAATCTTGTCGCTCCGCGTAGAACTATCCTGTCGCGCCGGCACATACCAGCCGAGCGCAGGCGACTCTCCATGCCCTCAGGCATCCGCTGCACGTGGGTGGACTTTGCGCCGCGCCGCGCGGGGTGCACAATGCGCAGCTTCTGCAGGCTTAAGGGATTCGCCATGCTCCACCAAGCGTTCTGGCTCAACAGCACTGATGCAGCGCCCCTATTTGTCAATCGCTGGTATGCCGAACAGCCGCCCAAGGCGTTGCTGATGGTCGCCCACGGCATGGCCGAACACAGCGGGCGCTATGCGCGCCTGGCTGAAGCGCTGGTGGCGCAAGGCTTTGAGGTTTACGCGCATGACCAGCGCGGGCACGGCAAAACCGCCGAACATGGCCTGCTCGGCCACTTTGCCGACAGCAAGGGCTGGGAACTAGTGGTCAATGACCTGGCCCACCTTAACCACCATATACGCCAGATCCACCCGCAAACGCCGATTTTCCTGCTCGGCCACAGCATGGGCAGCTACATCGGCCAGGCCTACCTGATGCAGCACAGCTGCAGCCTGCAGGGCGCGATCCTTTCCGGCTCCAACTACCAGCCCGTGGCGCTGTACCGCATCGGCCAGTTGCTGGCGCGCTTCGAGCGCTGGCGGCAAGGCCCGCACGCATACAGCGCTCTGCTCGAATTCGCCTCATTCGGCTCGTTCAACAAAGCGTTCAAGCCGAACCGCACGGCCTTCGACTGGCTGAGCCGCGACCCGCTGGAAGTCGACAAATACACCAACGACCCGCTGTGCGGTTTCCGCTGCAGCAACCAGCTGTGGGTCGACCTGCTCGGCGGCCTGCAACAGATCACTCCACTGCAAAGCCTCGCGCAGATCGACAACAGCCTGCCGCTGCTGGTGATTGGCGGCGCCTGTGACCCGGTCAGCGACGGCCATCGTCAGCAAGACCTGGGCAATGCCCTGCAAGCCGCCGGCAACCCGCATGTGCAGATAAAAATCTATCCGGAAGCTCGTCACGAGTTGCTCAACGAAAGCAACCGCGACGAAGTGACCGCCTACATCATCGACTGGTTGCAACAGGCCCTTAGCCAACCGCGCCAGCGCCACCTACAGAGTCAAGAGAGCCATCCATGACCCAGAGCAGCAACACGCCCTACGACGTTCTTGAAGTCGGCCAGACCGCCAGCTACAGCAAAACCGTCAGCGAACGCGATATCCAGCTGTTTGCCGAAGTCTCCGGCGATCACAACCCGGTGCACCTGGATGCCGAATACGCGGCCACCACCATGTTCAAGGAGCGCATCGCTCACGGTATGTTCAGCGGTGCGCTGATCAGCGCCGCCGTGGCCTGCGAGCTGCCTGGCCCGGGCACCATCTACATTGGCCAGAGCATGCGCTTTACCGCACCGGTAAAACTCGGCGACACCCTCACCGTGCGCCTGGAAATTCTCGAGAAACTGCCGAAATTCCGCGTACGCGTAGCGACTCGCGTGTTCAACCAGAACGACGAGCTGGTGGTGGACGGCGAAGCGGAAATCCTCGCTCCGCGCAAAGCACAGACGGTTGAACTGACCAAATTGCCGCCGATCACCATCGGCTAAGCTTGCGCATTCAAGTCACCGCGGCTACCTGCGGCGGTGCACACCCCTACTTACGTAATTGCGCCCAGACAATCCGTTTCGGCGCTTCTGGAGATATTCATGTCCCTGTCTATGCACCAAGCTTCCGTCGAAGTATTCACCCGTCAGCTGAATAACCTGTCGACTATTCTCAGCATCGCCGCCGCCCATGCCGAAGAAAAGAAGATCGAACAAAGCGTATTTCTTAATGCACGCCTAGCCCCCGATATGTTCCCGCTAAACCGCCAAGTGCAGATAGCCTGCGACACCGCCAAAGCCGGTGCCGCACTGCTGGCTGAAGTGGAAGCACCGAACCATGCCGACGACGAAACCAGCTTCGCCGAGCTGCAAGAACGCATTGCCAAGACCCTGAGCTTTCTGCAAAGCCTGAGCGCCGCGCAGATCGACGGCAGCGAAGCACGCACCGTAACCCTCAAGCGCCGCGACAAGGAAACCCACTTCCAGGGCCAAGCCTTCCTGCTCGATCACGTGCTGCCGAACCTGTACTTCCACATCACCACCGCCTACGCCATCCTGCGCCACAACGGCGTGGCTATTGGTAAGCGCGATTTCCTCGGCACTCGCTGAGCCCCTAGTTTGCACCAAGCCTGGGGTAACTCCGGTAATAGCGCATAACCGCCCACGGGCGGCTGCGCACAGAGGGGGACACCCCGTCTTAATAAGCAGTCATGCAGTTGTTACCTACGACGCGATCTTGGCAGATAACTTAACAGTTGCATGATGCCTATTAGCCATTAAGATGCGCTCAGCAAGGAAGCTGGCGAACATCTTCTCGGTCGCCTGAAAGCGTCTTATGCCCCTTTAAAGGCCGACAAGGAGTAGACCATGGCCCGCCCATATTTGCGTAAGACCCTTCTTGCCCTGGCGATTGCCAGCCATCAGCAGTTGCTGGCAGACACCCTTGATCTGACTGGGTCACAGGCGACACTCTACTCCAACGAATACCTGGCCCCTCTGACTATTACCGGACAGGCATCTGGAGCGGGATACGCGGTAGATGTGAACTCATGGTTTTTCCACTTCTTTCCGAGCATCACCAACCAAGCCAATCTAAATTCCTTCGGCGAAGAAACGAAAACGTTATCCCTGAGCGGCTCAGGCACCTTTGACTACTTTTGGGGGCTGGATGTAATAGCAGGCGATCTGACTAATGAAGGGCAGATCACTGCAAACGGAGACAGCTCTAGCGGGATTTTTCTCGGCAACACGGCAGCCATACTGCTCGGCGACTTGAATAACTCGGGGAATATCACCAGCGACGGAACCAACTCCGCCGGTATTAGGCTTAGCAACCTAGCTACAATTTTCGGTGGAGGTATAAACAATACCGGAAACATTAGCGCCAATGGTGCCGGGTCATCCGGAATCAGTCTTGAGTCAAACAGCGTGACGTATAGCCTGCATAATAGTGGGGCCATTCGAGTTAACGGCACGGCAGCCAAGGGAATCCGGTTGTCTGAAGCCTGGATTCAGGAGCATCTGCAAAACAGCGGCAACATCGAAGTCAGCGGCGAATCCAGCGTTGGCATCGCGCTTGAGAATGACAGTGTTGTATCGGCAATGGGCAATACGGAGACAGGCGTGATTAGCGCCTCCGGAGATTACAGCCGCGCTATTTCAATTGCTCAGGGCAAGCTATCTCTTTCTCCAACATCGCTTCAAAACCGTGGACTTATCCAAACTATTGGTCGTGAAAGCGTCGGCGTCTATATAGACCATCCAAGTAACCTATCCATACTGATCAACGAGGGGCAAATATCCTCGCAAGGCGTTGGCAGCCGAGCCATCGCCCTCAACAGCGACTACCCAGACGCCCCTGCATCATCTGAAGGCCTCTGGGTGATTAATACCGGCACACTACAGGCCGAAGGTATTGCCATTGAAACAGCGCCATCCCCTGCCAATTACGACGGTTTCGGCTCCTGGCTTCAGGTCGATATGTGGTCAGGATTAATTTCGGGTGGAGACGCGGCCATCAAAGGCGATGGCAATGTTTTGCTGAACTTCACTGGGGGGGAGATTCGGGGCAATCTGCTGGGGCTGCAAACCATTTATGCCTCGGGCGATGCGCTGTTCAATGGCCAACTGATCCAGAGCACTGACCTATGGGTGTCAGCACTAGAACTGGCTCAGCCGCACACCCGTCTTGACGGCAATTTAAACCTGGGCGATAGCACTCTTGACCTAAACCTGCATAACCAGACAGATTCAAGCAGGGCAATTTTTGACGTCAGTGGCAGTGCAACGTTTGGTTTATTCGGCCAAAGCCATATCCGCCTGAAGCCGGCCTCGGAAGATTTCCGTGGTTTGCCTCTGCGTGAATATGTGCTGATCTCAGCCAACAGCATCGAAGACCAAGGCACACCTTTCGGTATAAGCCTGCAAGTCACCAGCCTGTCCGATCTGCTACAAATTGAAAGTTTCGAAGTCACCGACAACCAGGTCACTGCGGTGGTTAAAGGCCTGTCGGCAAAACAAGTCAGCGACTACCTGCGCGAAAATGGCGCTCCGGCTTATGTACTGCCGGCCTTCACCCGCTTCTATGGCAAAACTTTGGGCAACCTGAGCGACGCCGATCCGCTGTTCCAGAGCGTTATCAGTAGCAACGACGCTGAATTGGTACGTCTGGCCCAGCAGCTCACACCCGAAGTCGACGGCGCAGCCAGCCAGGTTGCTGCCAGCCATCACAACCTGCTCGGCAACGCCCTGCAAAACCGCAGCGCAAGTCTGCGTCGGGGCCTGTCGTCTGGCGACGGTTTGAGTCAGACCGGTGCTTGGGTACAGGTACTGGACAGCGACGCCGATCAGGACAGCGGCAACGGTATTCCCGGCTACGACGCAGACAGCCAGGGCATTGCTATGGGTGCCGACGGCAAGTTGAATGCGCAAACCACCTTGGGCCTGGCGTACAGCTACCTGAGCAGCGACGTACGCAGCCAAAGCGGCAACAAGACCGATATCGAAGGCCACACCCTGACCCTCTATAGCACTTACGAACAAGATGCCTGGTTCGCCGACGCCAGCCTGAGCTACGGCCTTAGCGACAACCAGAGCAAGCGCTATATTGCCGGCACCCGTGCCAGGGGCGACTATGACAGCTCGCTGTGGGGCCTCAACCTGCTCGGCGGTTATGGCTTCGACCTTAGCCAAGGCGTGCTACTTGAGCCACGCATCGCGGCGCGTTACAGCAATGTGCAGATCGATAGTTACCGAGAGAAGGGCTCATCAGCCGCGCTAGCAGTTGGCTCACAACGCATCGAAATCGCCGAGCTGGGTACCGGCGTGCGCCTGGCTGGCAACTTTGCTGTCGGCCAGGGCAATCTGGAACCGGAAGCCAAGCTGATGGCTTACCACGATTTCATCGCCGACCAGGCCAGCAGTACCAGCGCCTTCCTGGCCGGTGGTACGCCCTTCGTGACCAACGGCGCGAAACCTGCGCGCGACAGTTACGAAGCCAGCCTGGGCCTGACCTATCGTCTCGGCGCAGTCAGCCTGGGCCTCAGCTACGACTACCTGACCAAGGCGGACTACACTGCCGATACGGTTCAGGCTCGGGTTCGTTACGACTTCTAAGCCCTACGACAGCTATCCCGCCCCGCGCATGCGGGCCGGGGTTAGCCTTATTTGCTTGCTGATACTCCTGAGCGCCTGTACATCCCCCAGCACTCGTTTGGAGGAACTGGCCGCTCAACACGCGCACCGACTGATCACCTTGCAGACAGCTCAGTTCGACTTGCGCGCAGCCCTGCCCAACGTCATGCCAACCGCTGCGCCAATGCGGATCTATCTGGAGGGTGATGGCCGCGCCTGGGTTACTGCCCAGCAACCCAGCCTGGATCCGACACCGCGCGATCAACTGGTGGCGCAATTGGCCCTGGAAGATCCGCAGCCCAGCATCTACCTGGCCCGCCCCTGCCAATACCTGAGCTCGCCAAGCTGCACACCGCGCTACTGGACCGATGCACGCTTCGCTGAAGAGGTGCTCGCCAGCCTTGACCAGGCCCTGGATCAACTCAAACAACGCTATGGCAACAGCGACTTCGAACTGATCGGTTATTCGGGCGGCGGCACCCTGGCATTGTTGCTGGCAACCCGGCGCAACGATATCGCCCAGGTACAAACCCTGGCCGGCAACCTGAGCCCGCGTCGCTGGGCCGAATTACTCGATCTAACGCCGCTGCACAACTCGCTGGAGCCGCTGGACTTTGCCGAACGTCTGCAAGCAGTACCGCAACGGCATCTGGCCGGCCGCGACGACCAAACAGTGCTAGCCAGCTTGTTGAACGAATACGCAGCGCGCCTGGGTTCAGCCGACTGCCTGGAACTGCACCTGATCGATGGCGTCAGTCATCACGCCGGCTGGCGCGAGCACTGGCCAGGTTGGCGCGACCAGCCTATTGAATGTAGGAAAGCTCGGCGGCCGGCAAGCGAGCAAGTTGAGGCCCGTTGAGTTGCTGAGCCTTGAGGTGCGGCAACACTGCTGCCAGCAGCGGTTCCTTAAACGCTTCCTGAAAGCGATGGGCAAGACCCGGAATCAGTTTCAATTCGCTGTTCTTGATATGCGCCGCCACATGCACACCGTGCATCACCGGCAGCAGCGGATCGGCCGTGCCATGCACCACCAGGGTTGGCACACGCAGGCGGTTGAGCAGTTCGACCCGACTCGGTTCAGCCAGAATCGCCAACAACTGCCGTTGCACGCCTTCCGGGTTGAACGCACGGTCATAGGCGATTTGCGCCTGTTGCAGCAATAACTGCCGATCATCGCTGACCGTTGGGCTGCCCAGCGCCGCCAGTAGGTCGGCCTGCTGCTCCAGGGCTATCGCGCGATTGGGCGCTTCACGTTTGGCCAGCAGACTCAGCAGCGCGCTGCTTGGCGCCGGCAACCCCTGGGCACCGGAGCTGGTCATGATCAAGGTCAGGCTCTGCACCCGCTCAGGTGCAAGGTCGGCCATATGCTGGGCGATCATTCCGCCCATGCTCGCGCCGAGCACGTGAACCTCACGCACGGCCAATGCATCCAGCAGGCCCAGGGCATCCTTGGCCATATCGCGCAGCCCGTAGGGCGCGGCCACTGACAGACCGAGCCGATAACGCAGCGCCTCATAGGTCAGATTGATGTCTGGCGCCTTGCCGGCCCAAGTGCTCAGGCCGACATCGCGGTTATCGAAGCGGATCACCCGAAAGCCTTGCTGACACAGGCGCGCCACCACTTCATCCGGCCAGTGGATCAGCTGCCCGCCCAGGCCCATCACCAGCAGCAGCGCCGGATCACTGTCGCGGCCAATGCTCTGGTACGCCAGACGCACATCGCCCACAGCCGCTGTATGCGTCGGCACCTCCACATCACAACGCTGCGCCGCAAAAACCGGCAGGCCGCACAACAGTGCAGCGAGAAGAATCAACCCACGCATAACATCACCCAGATCCGGGACAGCAGAACGCAGCACCCCATTAAGACGCGAGTGTGGTGATGTTTGTGCGAGCGCGCTGCCACACAAGCGTGACAGTTTGATGAAGGGAGACGAGCGGTCGCCCTATAACGACAAGAAGCGCCAACTAAAGCCCCTGCTAGAGCTGATCAAAACCGTGGGAGGGGCTTTAGCCGCGACAGTACGCTGATCAGACCAGCTCGGTGCGCAGCTGCCGTGCGGCAGACACCATATTGATCAACGCCGCCTCAGTCTCCGGCCAGGCGCGGGTTTTCAGACCGCAGTCCGGGTTGACCCACAGACGTTCAGCGGGGATGCGCTGGGCGGCCTTGAGCAGCAATTTGACCATTTCGCTGCTGTCCGGCACCCGTGGCGAGTGAATGTCATACACGCCGGGGCCAATGTCGTTGGGATAGTCGAAGCGCTCGAAGGCCTCCAGCAGCTCCATATCCGAACGCGAGGTCTCGATGGTGATCACGTCGGCATCCATGGCGGCGATGGACTCGATCACATCGTTGAACTCGCTGTAGCACATGTGGGTGTGGATCTGCGTTTCGTCACGCACGCCCGAGGCGCACAGACGGAATGCCTCGGTGGCCCAGTTCAGATAAGCCTGCCACTGCGCCTGGCGCAGCGGTAGGCCTTCGCGGAAGGCGGCTTCGTCGATCTGGATGATCTTAATACCCGCTGTTTCCAGGTCAACCACCTCGTCACGAATCGCCAGGGCCAGCTGACGCGCCTGCTGTTCACGGGAAATGTCGTCGCGCGGGAAGGACCACATCAGCATGGTCACCGGGCCGGTCAGCATACCCTTCATCACTTTGCGGGTAAGGGTCTGCGCATAACCGATCCAGGCCACAGTCATGGCCTTGGGCCGACTCAGGTCGCCGTAGATCACTGCCGGTTTTACGCAACGCGAACCGTAGCTCTGCACCCAACCGAAACGGGTA
>DASRUM010000120.1:0-4102 GCA_035655415.1 Pseudomonas sp. | reverse complement strand
TTTTGGGTTTTGAATTTCAGGCATGACTATGCCGCTTTTACGGTTTGCTGCCCGCAGGGCTTCCGGCGGATGGATTGCGCAGCAATCGTTGTCTGGCAAGCGAAGCGCGGCAGGGATCGCGAGACGGGGTCGGCAGGGTAGGCTGAAGCTGTCTAACGAAGAACCCGTCTGGCCTGCGTGGATGTAGCGCCGGCGTCGCTGATGAGGTAGAAAGCCGACCGGCCGGTGGAAACGCAGGCGCGACACCGGTCCCAACCGCCAAGCCAGTTCCGATGTCGCGCCCCGCGCCCTGGCGGGCGACGTTGCACGCGAAGTATTTCACGAAGCGGCCGCGCCCGTCGAGTCCCCCATTGGCCCTGCTTGCCAATGGAACCTCCAGGACGCCGCTACCTATGCGCCGGCTGCCGCACCCCTGTGCTCATTTGCAGCCACTGTGATCGCGGCCATCGCTACTGCACCGCGGGGTGTGCCGAGCAGGCCCGCCGCTGTGCGGTTCGAGCCGCCGGCCGTCGCTATCAAGACAGCTTGCGCGGTCGTCACGCCCACGCCGAACGGCAGCGCCGTTACCGGGCTGGGCAACAGAAAGTGACGCATCACGGTTCCCCACCCCGGTCCCTGCCTGTTCAACTGGCGGCCGAATCGACAGCGACGAAACCCATGCCGCCGCCGGGGCACTGCACCCTGTGCCATCGGGCACTCCCGGAATTCGTGCGTCAGGACTTTCTGCGCTCCTCGGTTCGCCGATTCCATTCCGACAGGAGAATTGCCCGTGGCCCTCACCCCCGAAATTGAAGCGCAGATCCTGCGCTACTACCATGCCGAACGCTGGCGCGTCGGCACCATCGCCACCCAACTGCAACTGCACCGCGACACCGTCGCCCGCGTCCTGTCCCAGGCCGGCTTGCCGGCGATCGGACCGGTGCGCCGTTCCTCGGCCATCGATCCCTATCTGCCGTTCATCCGCGAAACGCTGGAGCAGTTCCCGACCCTCACGGCCAGTCGCCTGTACGGCATGGTGCAAAGCCGCGGATACCCCGGCCGCCCGGATCACTTTCGGCATCTGATCGCCCGCCATCGGCCGCGTCGGCGGACCGAAGCCTATCTGCGGCTACGCACCTTGCCGGGTGAACAATGCCAGATCGATTGGGGTCACTTCGGTCACATCGAGATCGGCCGTGCCCGCCGACCCCTGATGGGTTTCGTCACGGTCCTGTCCTGGTCACGGCAGATCTTCCTGCGCTTTTACCTGGACGCACGCATGGAGAACTTCCTGCGCGGCCATGTCGCCGCCTTTGAGGCGTGGGGCGGCGTTCCCCGCATCGCTCTCTATGACAATCTTAAAAGTGCCGTGCTGGAACGGCAGGGCAACGCCATCCGTTTCAACCCGACGCTCTTGGCACTGGCCGGGCATTACCGGTTCGAGCCACGCCCGGTGGCCGTCGCGCGAGGAAATGAGAAAGGGAGGGTAGAGCGGGCAATCCGCTACATCCGCGATGCCTTCTTCGCCGGGCGCACCTTCACTGATCTTGACGACCTGAATGCCCAGGCCGACGCCTGGACAAGCGGCCCTGCCAGCGAGCGCCGCTGCCCCGAGGACGTGAAACTGACGGTGAAGGCGACCTTTGCGCGGGAGAGGGAACGTTTGCTGGCCTTGCCGCCCAACGCCTTTGCCACCGACGAGGTGAAGGCCGTGTCCGTCGGCAAGACCCCCTATGTGCGCTTCGATCTGAACGACTACTCGGTGCCGCATGCTCATGTTCAGCGCACACTGACCGTGGTCGCCGATCCGTGCCGGGTGCGCCTCCTCGATGGGGCGGCGATGCTCGCGACACATCCGCGCTCGTATGACCGTGGGCAACAGATTGAAATTCAGGGGCATATCGACACCTTGGTCGAGCACAAGCACCAGGCGAGTGCACATCGCATCACCGATCGTCTGGTGCAGGCGGTCCCGCACAGCCGGGAGTTGTTGCGCCAGGCGGCTGAACGCGGCGAACCGCTGGGGCGCGTCGCGCGCACGCTGCTTGATCTCCTTGATCGCTATGGCGCCGCAGAGTTGGAGATCGCGATTCGCGACGCGCTGGCGCGCGAGGTGCCTCATCCGAACGCGGTGCGTCTGGCGCTGGAACGCCGGCGTCAGGAACAGGATTCACCGCCCCCCATTGGCGTGACCTTGCCCGATCACGTCAAGCGGCGCGATGTTACGGTTCGGCCGCATCCTTTGGCGGGTTACGATCAACTGACGGAGGCCGGCCATGACGACGAGTGATGCTCGTCGAAAGCGGGCCATGGCTTTGCAACTGCATGGCGTGCTGGCGCATTGGTCGGAGTGTGCCGACAAGGCCTGGCTGGAGCCCTTGCTGGCGTGGGAGGAGTCCGAGCGTTCCCGGCGTTCCCTGGAGCGCCGCCTGCGCTGTGCGCATATCGGTCGCTTCAAGCCGCTGGCGGACTTCGATTGGGCCTGGCCCGAGCAATGTGATCAGGCCGCCATCGCGGAGTTGATGACCCTGGACTTCCTGCACTCGGCCACCAATGCCATCCTGGTCGGACCCTCCGGTCTGGGCAAGACGACCATCGCCCAGAACATCGCGCATCAGGCGACGTTGCAGGGGCATACGGTTCTGTTCACCACCGCCGGCCAGTTGCTCGGCGAACTGGCGTCGCTCGACAGCGATTCGGCCTTGCGCTATCGCTTGCGCCGCTATGCCGCACCGTCTCTTCTGGTGGTCGACGAGGTGGGCTACCTGTCTTATTCGAACCGCCATGCGGATCTGCTCTTCGAGTTGATCAGTCGGCGCCACGAGAAGAAGAGCACGCTGATCACCACCAACAAGTCCTTCGGCGAATGGTCGGAGGTGTTTCCCAATGCGGCTTGCGTGGTCGCGCTCATCGACCGCCTGGTGCATCACGCCGAGATCATTCCGATCAAGGGTGAGTCCTATCGCCACAAGGAGGCTCAGGAGCGTGCCGCGGCCAAGGCCAAGAAGCGCAAGGGCGCCCGGAGCAAGTCATGAAACTCTACCACCCACCTTCCGGCATCACGCAGGGCCTTGAACTGCTGATCGATCCGAACTGGTCGCCCGATCAGGCCATGGCCGTGATCGAACTGATCGATGATCTGCGCGATCGGATCTGGTCTCACTATGAGATCGTCCTACAGCAGAAGTTTCGCGACGAGCGCATCACGGAGTACGACGTCGAGATCTCCGATCCGCCTTTCTGACCACCCGCGATCTTCTCTTCTTCAGGGGCCTGCCGGCCCCTGTTTCGTTTACCCGTCACCATTACGCCAACGAAAAATTCCGCCGCCAACAATCGACGCCGGCTAAGTGCGTGGCGACAGCACCGCTAACACGCCTGGCCGATGCGTCCGTACAGTCGCACCTTGGCGTTGATCGCCTTGCCGGATGCCTGGAACTGCTGCTGATGCTTGTTCTTGGCGGCGTTGAACAGCTTGCCGAGAATGCGGTCATGCAGGTCGATGATTTCGTCGGTGACGGTGGCCATGCCCTCGATGGCGAGCGCCATCAGGGTCGCGTAGCGCCGCTGTGGCTCGAACTTGGCCAGGTCGGCGGGCGTCATCTGGCCACCCTCGCGGGCGATCTTGAGCAGCCGGTTCTGGTGAACCAGCCGCTCGATGCCAGAAGGCAGGTCGAGTGCCTGCCACGCCTTGAGGCGTTCGATGTGTTCCAGCATGTGCCGCGAGTTCGGTTTAACCGGCGACTGGCGCAGCCAGGCCAGCCAGGTCGTCTTGCCGTTGTCCCGGCGCCTGAGCAGATCGTCGAGGCGGCGGCGATGCGTGTCCGACAGTGGTTCGGCCAAGGCGTCATAGATGCGCCGGTTGGCGCGAGTGATGGCCTCGGCGCTAGCGCGCTCGATGGCGTTGAGCGCGGGCAGGATGATCGACTGTCGCCGCAGATGCTCAACCAAGGTGCTAGCCAGCACGATGCCTTTGTCGGTTTGCATGGCCAGGTCGGTCAGCGTGTGCACGGCCTGCCGGTAGTGGCTCATGGTGAACGGCTGGAAGCCAAACACCGTTTGCAGCTCGACCAGGTGCTCGCGCCGGGTCTGCTCCCGCTGCCCGTACTCATCCCAGCTTTCG
>DASRUM010000119.1:0-5283 GCA_035655415.1 Pseudomonas sp. | reverse complement strand
TTCCCATGTCCGACGCGGCTATTGAGTAGAGCTGAGCAGAGTGAGGCAAGTGATGACTGAACGCGTTCAAGTAGGCAGCCTGCAGGTTGCCAAAGTGCTGTTCGACTTCGTGAATAACGAAGCCATCCCCGGTACCGGCATTGCTGCCGATAAGTTCTGGGCGGGTGCCGAAGCGGTCATCAATGACCTGGCCCCGAAAAACCGTGCGCTGCTCGCCAAACGCGATGCGATTCAGGCGCAGATCGACGCCTGGCACCAGGCCCGCGCAGGCCAGGCCCATGACGCCGCTGCCTACAAAACCTTCCTTCAGGAAATCGGCTACCTGCTGCCAGAGCCGGCTGACTTCCAGGCCACCACGCAGAACGTCGACGAAGAAATTGCCCGTCTGGCCGGCCCACAGCTGGTCGTGCCGGTGATGAACGCGCGCTTCGCCCTCAACGCCTCCAACGCCCGCTGGGGCTCGCTGTACGACGCCCTGTACGGCACCGACGTGATCAGCGAAGAAGGCGGCGCCGAAAAAGGCCGTGGCTACAACAAGGTTCGCGGCGACAAGGTCATCGCCTTCGCCCGCGCCTTCCTCGACGAAGCCGCGCCGCTGGCTGCTGGCTCCCACGTCGACTCCACCGGTTACCGCATCGAAGCCGGCAAGCTGGTTGTCAGCCTTAAAGGCGGCAGCAACAGCGGCCTGCGTGACGACGCACAACTGGTTGGTTTCCAGGGCGCAAGCGACGCGCCTATCGCCGTACTGCTCAAGCACAACGGCCTGCATTTCGAAATTCAGATCGACGCCAACACCCCGGTCGGCCAGACCGATGCTGCCGGCGTTAAAGACGTGCTGATGGAAGCCGCGCTGACCACCATCATGGACTGCGAAGACTCCGTAGCGGCCGTCGATGCTGACGACAAAGTGGTGATCTACAAGAACTGGCTCGGCCTGATGAAGGGCGACCTGGCGGAAGAAGTGGTCAAAGGCGGCCAGACCTTCACCCGCACCATGAACCCGGATCGCGTCTACACCAAAACCGACGGTAGCGAGCTGACCCTGCACGGTCGCAGCCTGCTATTCGTGCGCAACGTTGGCCACCTGATGACCAACCCGGCGATCCTCGATGCCCAAGGCAACGAGATCCCAGAAGGCATCCAGGACGCGCTGTTCACCAGCCTGATCGCCATCCACAACCTGAATGGCAACACCAGCCGCAAGAACACCCGCACCGGTTCGGTCTACATCGTTAAGCCGAAGATGCACGGTCCAGAAGAAGTCGCCTTCACCACCGAAATCTTCGGTCGCGTTGAAGACGTCCTGGGCCTGACTCGCAACACCCTGAAAGTCGGCATCATGGACGAAGAACGCCGCACCACCGTCAACCTGAAAGCCTGCATCAAGGCCGCCAGCGAGCGCGTGGTATTCATCAACACCGGCTTCCTCGACCGTACCGGTGACGAAATCCACACTTCCATGGAAGCTGGCGCCGTGGTGCGTAAAGCCGCCATGAAGTCCGAGAAGTGGATCAGCGCCTACGAGAACTGGAACGTCGATATCGGCCTGGCCACCGGCCTGCAAGGTCGCGCACAGATCGGTAAAGGCATGTGGGCCATGCCCGACCTGATGGCCGGCATGCTTGAGCAGAAGATCGCTCACCCACTGGCCGGCGCCAACACCGCCTGGGTTCCGTCGCCGACCGCCGCCGCGCTGCACGCGCTGCACTACCACAAGGTCGACGTGTTCGCCCGCCAGGCCGAACTGGCCAAGCGTGAGCGCGCGTCCATCGACGACATCCTGAGCATTCCGCTGGCCAAGGACACCAACTGGTCGGCTGACGAGATCCAGAACGAACTGGACAACAACTCCCAGGGCATCCTCGGTTATGTAGTGCGCTGGATCGACCAGGGCGTTGGCTGCTCCAAGGTGCCGGATATCAATGACGTCGGCCTGATGGAAGACCGCGCTACCCTGCGTATTTCCAGCCAGCTGCTGGCCAACTGGCTGCGTCATGGCATCGCCACTGAAGAGCAGATCGTTGCCAGCCTCAAGCGCATGGCCCCGGTGGTTGACCGTCAGAACGCAGCTGACCCGCTGTACCGTCCGCTGGCACCCAACTTCGACAGCAACATCGCCTTCCAGGCTGCCCTGGAGCTGGTGGTCGAAGGCGCCAAGCAGCCGAACGGCTACACCGAGCCAGTCCTGCACCGCCGCCGCCGCGAGTTCAAAGCGGCCAACGGCCTGTAAACCGCAGCTGTAGCACTTAAAAAACCGCCCTTGGGGGCGGTTTTTTTATGGTGATAACCCCATAGCAAATGGCCACAAGGCTTAGGGTGCGCTGTGCGCACCAACTCCGGCAGCAAATTGCTGGTGCGCGCAGCACACCCTACAAAATCGTGCTGCGCCCGCGGCTAGACTTATGTCCAATGGCCCAGATGACAGAAGCGGCCGATTATTCCTATACAGCCAACTCCCGAGGCCGCCCATGAGCAGCGCAGACGCAATCGCCCAGGCAGGCAAGACGGCGGTGCTGCAGAACATCCATGGCACCATGGCCTTTCTGCAGAAATTCCCGCCGTTCAACCAGATGGATACCGCGCACCTGGCGTATCTGGTGGAGAACTGTCAACTGCGGTTTTATGGCGAAGGTGAAACCATCATCAAGCCGACCGACGGCCCGGTAGAGCACTTCTTTATCGTCAAACAGGGCCGCGTGCATGGCGAGCGCCCGCACTCGGCACGCCGCGGCACGGAAACCACCTTCGAGATCACCACCGGCGAATGCTTCCCGCTGGCCGCACTGATCGGCGAGCGCGCCACCCGTACCGAACACCTGGCCGCCGAAGACACCTTTTGCCTGCTGCTGAACAAGCCGGCCTTTATCAAGCTGTTCTCGCTGTCCAACCCGCTGCGCGACTTCGCCCTGCGCGGGGTCAGCAGCCTGCTCGATCAGGTCAACCAGCAAGTGCAGATGCGCGCGGTGGAAACCCTCGGCGCGCAGTATTCCCTCGACACCCGTCTCGGCCAGCTGGCCATGCGCAACCCGATCAGCTGCGGCCCGGAAATGCCGATGCGTGACGCGGTGCAGCTGATGCACGAGCAGCAGGTCGGTAGCATCGTCATTGTCGACCCGGCGCAGAAACCGCTGGGCATTTTCACCCTGCGTGACCTGCGCCGCGTAGTGGCCGATGGCGTCGACCTGACCCAGCCCATCGACCGTCTGATGACCCAGTCGCCCTTCCACCTGCCGCCGGATGCCAGCGCCTTCGATGCGGCGATGGCCATGACCGAGCGGCATATCGCCCACGTCTGCCTGGTCGAGCATGGACGCCTGTGCGGAGTGATTTCCGAGCGGGATCTGTTCAGCCTGCAACGGGTCGACCTAGTACACCTGGCGCGCACCATTCGTCACGCCGGACGGGTAGAAACCCTGGCGGCGCTGCGCAGCGATGTACGCCAGCTGGTCGACAGCATGCTCGCCCACGGCGCCAGCTCGACGCAGATCACCCAGCTGATCACCCTGCTCAACGACCACACCGTTTGCCGAGTGATCGAGCTGACCCTGGAAGACCTGGGCGACCCGGGCGTGCCGTTTACCTGGCTGGTGTTCGGCAGTGAGGGCCGCAGCGAGCAGACGCTGTACACCGATCAGGACAACGGCATCCTCTTTGAAGCCAATGATGCAGCCGAGGCCGCCGCCATTCGTGGCCGCCTGCTGCCACTGGCCCATGAGATCAACCTGCGCCTGGCGCAGTGCGACTTTACCCTGTGCAAGGGCAATATCATGGCCGGCAACCCTGAGCTGTGCCTGTCGCGCCAGGAGTGGTCACGACGCTTTAGCAGCTTTGTCCAGGAAGCCACCCCGGAGAACCTGCTGGCCTCAAGCATCTATTTCGACCTGCGCGCCGTGTGGGGCGAGATCGAAGGCTGCGAGCAGCTGCGCCAGGGTCTACTCCAGCAGGTGGCCGGCAATAGCCTGTTTCAGCGCATGATGGCGGAGAACGCCCTACGCCAGCGGCCGCCGGTTGGGGTTTTTCGCGATTTTGTAGTGGCCCGCACAGGTGCCGAAAAGGACACTCTGGACCTCAAAGTGCAAGGCCTGACGCCCTTTGTTGACGGTGCCCGTCTGCTCGCTCTGGCCCATGGTGTGGACGCCTGCAACACCCTGGAGCGCCTGCGCGCGCTGATTCAGCAAGGGGTGATCGAAGCTCAAGATGGCGCGGCCTATGAAGAGGCCTACCACTACATTCAGCAGGCGCGCATGCAACAGCACCAGTTGCAGGCACGCAGTGGCCTGCCCTACTCCAATCGGGTCGATCCCGATAATCTCAACCACCTCGACCGGCGCATCCTGCGTGAATCTTTCCGCCAGGCGCAGCGGCTACAGAGCAGCCTGGCTGTGAGGTACCAGCTATGAGCAAGTTCACCTGGTTTAGCGGGCGTGGCCCGGCGCTGACCCAATTGCAATTGGAGCGGCGCGGCAAACTAGCAGAACCCGGCGCATTCGATGAACGTCCACTGCACCAGCAGCGCTTCGTCATCCTCGACCTGGAAACCAGCGGGCTAAATATGCGCCGCGATCAGGTGCTGTCGATTGGCGCGGTGGTTATCGAAAACGGCGCCATCGACCTTAGCCAGCAATTCGAATGCACCCTGCAACGCGACGGCCATCAGGCCAGCGCCAGCACCCTGATCCATGGCATCGCGCCCAACGAGATCGCCAATGGCGAGGACCCGGCCGAAGCCCTGCTGAGCTTTATGGAGTTTGTCGGCGACAGCCCGCTGCTGGCCTTCCACGCCGAGTTCGACCAGCGCATGCTCGCCCGCGCACTCAAGCAGAGCCTGGGCTACCGCTTGCGCCATGCCTTCTTTGATGTCGCCGAAATCGCCCCGCTGGTTTGTCCTAAAGCCAATCTGCCCCATGCCGGGTTGGACGACTGGACCGAGCATTTCGGCCTGCAAGTGCAGCAGCGTCACCACGCCAGCGCCGACGCCCTAGTCACCGCCGAGCTAGCGCTGATCCTGTTCAACAAGGCGCGCCAGCAGCAGCTCGATAACCTGCCGGCGCTGCTGCAGCAGCTCAACAGCCGCCGCCGCCAGATCGCCCACTCGATATAAACGGCACTGCCCCAATAGTGGGTTGAGTTGAATAGAGAGATTCAGGCCTGAGTCCGTCCAGCAGAGGCGGCAACCAATATTGGTGCGCACGGCGCACCCTACGGCTCCAGGCCTTCTCGCACTCAGTGGCAATAGCCCAAGCAACAGGCTGTTAAAGCCCTACCCTCGCTGGAACGGGCCCT
>DASRUM010000118.1:0-11749 GCA_035655415.1 Pseudomonas sp. | reverse complement strand
ACCTTGGCTCGTTCGGCCCAGGCCAGATGGTCAAGGAATTCGACACCGTAGTATTCAGCGCACCGATCAACGTGGTGCAAGGCCCGGTGAAGACCCAGTTCGGTTATCACCTGCTGGAAGTGACCAGCCGCCAGGACTGATCCTGCCTGTTCGCTGGGCCGCCTAGGCCCGGCGAATCCCTTCGTTTAGCGCAGCGCCGCCAGGCACAGCGCCACTGACCAACAACCGCAAACCTCGGGCAATAGCCAGGTATACTCGCCGGCCTTTTATTCTCGCACCCGCGGACCTTGCCATGACCCAGACTCCAGCAGCTGAACCCACCCTCACCGTTCAGCCTGCAGACAGCGCCGCACCGTCCGCTAGCGAAAACACCAGCACCAGCGCAGCGAAAACCAGTGGTTTTGCCTCGCTATTCGGCGCCGCCAAAGCCGCTTCCGGCAAACAGGACGACCAGCCCTGGCACCAGAAGGGCAACAAGTCGAGCCACGAAAAGAAGATCGGTCCAGCGCCGAGCGGTACCCGCCGCGCCATGGGCAAACGCTAAAAATCTAGGCCCAACGCGCGCGCAAACGCTCCTGCAGCCAGCCGCCGCAGACATTCAGCAGCAAGCCGAGCATCACCAGCAGTGCGCCCAACAACTGCAAGGTACTCAGGCGCTCATCGAGCAGCAATGCCGCTGACGTGATCCCCACCACTGGCACCAGCAGCGAAAACGGTGCCACCTGGCTGGCCGGGTAGCGCGAGAGTAAGCGACTCCACAGACCGTAACCGAGGATGGTCGCGCCAAACGCCAGATAGATCAGCACCAGCATGCTGTTCAGGCTGAAACCACGCAGCGCCGCCTCAATCGCATCCGGCCCCTCCAACAGCCAGGACAGCGCAAAGAACGGTAGAGGCGGAATCAGGCTGCCCCAAACAACCAGACCGACCAGGTTCACTTTGCCCAGCTTGCGCGTGACGATATTGCCCAGCGCCCACATGGCCGCTGCGCACAACGTCAGGAGAAAGCCGGCCAACGTCATCAGTCCATTGCCCTGCGCACCAATCAGCAGCAACCCTCCTGCCGCCACCAGCAAGCCGAACAGGTTGACCACGCGAAAGCGCTCGCCCAGAAACATGACGGCAAACAGCAGAGTAAAGAAGGCCTGCGACTGCAGTACCAAGGACGCCAACCCCGCTGGCATGCCCACCGACATGGCCGAGAACAGAAAAGCAAACTGCCCCAGCGAGATGGTCAGTCCATACGCCAGCAGCCAGCGCAGCGGAATCTGCGGGCGCTTTATAAACAGCACCGCCGGAAAGGCCGCCAACAGAAAGCGCAGCGCGCCCAGCAGCATCGGCGGCATGTTATCCAGACCGATCTTGATCACCACAAAATTCATGCCCCAAACGATGATCACCACCAGGGCCAGTAACAAATCCTTGGGTTGCATGACAATTCCTCAACAACACACCAAGCCTTATTAGAGCTGCCAGCACGGTCGCAACGCCCATACAGCGGCCCGGCAAATCAGCCGTACAGCAGGCTCTGCGGTATGACCACTTGGCAGATTGCAGCGCCATAGGTGCCGCAAACGCCTCGAAGGGCTAGAATCGCCACCTCACCTATCAACCAGTAATAACGAGATACCCCATGGGCGCCCAGTGGAAAGCCAAACCTAAAGAAGCCGCGGCCAACGCCAGAGGCAAGATCTTCGGCCGCTTGGTCAAGGAAATCATGATCGCTGCTCGCAACGGCGCCGATCCGGACCTGAACCCCAAGCTGCGCCTGGCCATCCATCAGGCGAAAAAAGCCTCGATGCCCAAGGAAACCCTCGACCGGGCGATCAAGAAAGGTGCCGGCCTGCTGGGCGACACCGTGACCTTCCACTCCGCCACCTATGAGGGTTTTGCCCCGCATCAGGTGCCCGTGATCATCGAGTGCCTGACCGACAACATCAACCGCACCGTAGCGGAAATCCGCGTGCTGTTCCGCAAGGGCCAGATGGGCGCTTCCGGTTCGGTAACCTGGGATTTCGACCACGTCGGCATGATCGAGGCCAGCACTGAGAGCGGTGCTGACCCGGAAATGGCCGCCATCGAAGCCGGCGCTCAGGATTTCGAGCCGGCCGATGAAGGCAACACCCTGTTTATCACTGAACCGACCGACCTCGACGCCGTATGCCGCGCGTTGCCGGAACAGGGTTTCAACGTCAACTCGGCGAAGATCGGCTATATCCCGAAAAACCCGGTGAGCAGCCTGACTGCCGAGCAACTGGAAGAAGTCGAAGCCTTCCTCGAAGCGCTCGACGCTCACGATGACGTGCAGAACGTCTATGTCGGGCTTTCCGGCTAAATACAGGCTGACCAGGCCCGCCGCGCAGGATGCGCCGCGGGCCCACGAGCGGCACAGATTAATGTGCGCAGTTCGTCGTACTAGCAGATTGACCACTCCGCGCATCGCGCAAAGCGAGTAGAATCGCCGCCCGCCGCGCCACCAGCGCCCGGCGTGTACACAAGGACGTTGTCACACAGGAGTTTTACCGTGCACAAGTTTCTGATTCTGGCCGCCTGCCTGCTGCTCGGCGCCTGCGCCAGCAACCCGCAGACGACCTACCAGCAAGAGGTCAAGGCGGGCAAAAGCCCAATGGCCAAGAGCGCCCTGGAAGCCATCCACAACACCCAGGCCATCCCGCTGCCACTCAATACCGGCCTGCTGGCCCCACAGTGGCCGATAAGCGCCGACGAGCCGCGCCTGGATTTCGGCAGCTCGATCTCCAACTACCGGATCTTTTCCCTGCAGCTGAAAAAGGGGGAGCGCTACACCCTCAATGTGCACTCGCTGTGCAACAAGCCGTGCATGGGCGTCAGCAAATATGCCCTGAAGCCACGCGCCATGCTGCTGGATGCCTACGGCGCGGTGATTGCCGACAAGCCCTCGCATGCCGAAGCCGTGGTCGGCCAGATCAGCCTGAGCTGGGATGGTGAAGCCACCGAAGACGGCACCTACTACCTGCTGGTGGCCGCCGATAACGACGACATCGGCCAGACCATCGTGATCGACGATGTCTGGGTCAACAACTCGCCACTGATGGCGGTCAAGGTTGGTATGCAAAGCTCGCCGTTCGGCAAGATCAGCGCATTTTCCAGCACGCGCAAAGACTGAACACACCATGGCGAGCTGCAATGGCTCGCCAGGCAGCGCCCTCTCACATCAAAACTACCCGTTTCAACCTGCCCGCAAGTGGTGCTCCGCGCCCCCATTTATTGATCCATCGCAAGATGCTCTGCCCCTGGCGCCTTAGCCTATGCCGATGACTTCCACTGCCATCGACGAGGTTTCCATGAGCATCACCTCTGCCAGCATCTGCGCGGCTGCCGACCAACTGCAGGGTTTTGTTGGTTTCAATGCCAAGACCGGGCGTTATATCGTGCGTTTTTCCGAAGATTCCTTCGGTCTCGACGTGCTCGAACAGAGCATCACGCCCACCTGCGAATTCGTCTGGCGCGCCTTTGAAGGCGAGCTGATGAACCTCGACCGCGCGCGCCTGCAATTGCTGCTGGAGCAAAATATCGATGATCGCCTGAACATCAGCGAACCGCTGCGGGTCTACGTGCGCCGCACGGACCTACCGGAAATCAGCGCCGAGCGCCGTCGTCTTAACGCATAAGCACTGAACAAGCAGTGATGGTCGAATAGACCTTGGGTTGTTCACTTCCCCCCCCCACAGCGACTGTCTACAGAAGACCAGGTAATCCCCTGAAATCAGCGCTCGTCAGAAGTAGAATTTTCTCCTAATCGGATCAAGGAAATTTTGCGTGGTGGTGAAGCCATCTCGGCTGCGAGAGATGGCGTAGCGTGCCGTTCGCTCTGGTCGAGCCAGCATCAAACTGGCATGCCAGGCCTTCGAGGTTAGCGTCAACTGCTATCGCTACCGGCCGCGGCTGTCTTCGGAAAATGCCGAAATTGCCGACCATCTGATCCGACTTACGCACAATCAGCGCAACTGGGGTTTTGGCCTGTGCTTCCTGTACCTGCGCAATGTGAAAGGCCATCGACCTATCACTGCCGGCAGAACGAGTGGTGCGTGTGCTGTGGGCAGAGATGCATGGCATCCGCCTAGCACATATCAAGCCCCAGCAATCCCCAGCAGAATGCCTGCGTCGAACGTTACAACCGCACGGTACGTTACGTACTGGCTGGGGCATTACCTTTTCAAGTCCATCGCTGAGGTACAAGAACACGCCATGCGATGGATCTGGACATAACAATCATGAACGACCAAATATGGTCCTGGTAGGCATCCATCCAAACAGAAATTGGCCCTCGCGGCCTGACCTCTACTTCTGGCGAGTACTAAAAATTGGGGGATTAGCACTATGCTCGACACGCCGATTTCATTCGCTTAGGGGCCTGCAATGTTCGATGTACTGATCAAGAACGCGCTGTTTTTTGATGGCAGTGGCACACCGGGAGTGCTGCGCCACCTGGGTATCCGCGACGGCAAGCTCGCCTGCATCAGCGCCAGCGCCCTGGATGAAAGCGGATGTGGTCAGGTGATCGATGCGCAAAGCCGCTGGGTGACGCCCGGCTTTATCGACATGCACACCCATTACGACGCCGAACTGGTGGCCGCCCCTGCGCTCAAGGAGTCGGTGCGCCATGGCGTGACCACGGTGATGATCGGTAGCTGCTCGATCAGCATGGTGCTGTCCAGCCCGGAAGACTGCTCGGACCTGTTCACTCGCGTCGAGTCAGTACCACGCGAACATGTGCTGCCGCTGCTGCAGGCGCGCAAGACCTGGAACAGTGCCGGCGAATTCGCCGTCTTTCTCGATCAGCACCCGCTGGGGCCGAATATCTGCTCCTTCCTCGGCCACTCCGACCTGCGCGTCGCCGTGCTCGGCCTGGAGCGCGCGGTAGACGCCAAGGTACGCCCCAGCGAAAACGAACTGCAGCAGATGGAACGCTTGCTGGAAGATGCACTGGACGCCGGCCTGCTCGGTCTGTCGAGCATGACCAACCCCTGGGACAAACTGGATGGCGACCGCCAGCGCTCGAAATCTCTGCCCTCGGTGTATGCACCCTGGGCCGAGTACGCGCGGCTGAACAAAATCCTGCGCCGGCGCGGACGCATCCATCAGGGCGCGCCAAACCTGGTGACCAAGTTCAACGTGCTGGCCTTTCTCTGGGACAGCATCGGCGGCTGGTGGCGCAAACCGCTGAAGACCACCCTGATTACCCTGATGGACGTCAAAGCCGACCCTTGGCTAGCGCCGATCCTCGGCCCACTGACGCGCTGGATCAATCGCCTGAGTAACGCCGACTTCCGCTGGCAAACCCTGCCAGTACCGTTCGAAACCTATGCCGACGGTATGGAGTTCGTGGTTTTCGAGGAATTCCCCGCTGGCCAGGCCGCCCTGCACCTGGCCAGCCATGACATGCGCAGCCAGCTGTTCCAGGACCCAGCCTACCGCCTGCGCTTTCGCCAGGACGTGGAGAAGAAATTCGGCCCACGGGTCTGGCACCGCGACTTCGACGATGCCTGGATTGTCGATTGCCCGGACGCCAGCGTGGTCGGCAAAAGCGTTGGCGAACTGGCCAAGGCCCGCGACGAACACCCCGCCGATCTATTCCTCGATCTGCTGGTGGCCCACGGCCCGCGCTTGCGCTGGCGCACCCTGATCGCCAACCATCGCCCCGAAGTGGTAGAGAAACTGGTGTGCGAGCCCAGCACGCTGATCGGCTTTGCCGACTCCGGCGCGCATATCCGCAATATGGCCTTCTACAACTTCGGCGTGCGCCTGCTCAAACTGGTACGCGACGCCGAGCTGCGCGGCCAAGCGGTGATGCCGATCGAAACCGCGATCTGGCGCCTGACCGGCGAGTTGGGCGAATGGTTCGATATCGAGGCCGGCCGGCTTTATGAGGGCGCTCGTGCCGATCTGGTGATCATCGATCCGACGGCGCTGGATGAATCCCTGGCCAGCTATCAGGAAGCACCGATGGAGGCCTTTGGCGGCCTACAGCGCATGGTCAACCGTGGCGCGGCGGTGGATGCCGTGCTGATCAACGGGCGCATCGCCTTTCAGCAGGGCGAGTTCGCCAGCGATCTGGGGCATGCACGCGGCTACGGGCAGTTTCTGCGCAGCAACGCGTAGTCTGGCTTCAGGGCATGCGACCTAAAGCATGGAGCGGGAGCGCGCGCTGGTTAATCTGGAGCACAACGACCGCCTCGATGTGGCCTGGAGCATGACCAGCCATGAGTGCGAACAGCGCCAACTGATCGAACTGCATAATCCGCTGTTACCCAGCGACACGCCCTTGCAGCGGCGCGAGCTGTGGTTCACTGCGCCGCCGGTACGCTAGGCGCAGGCTGCGCCAGGGTGGTTTGCACAACGTTGCGAGTGTGCGCACCAAAGCGCTTGAACAGCTCCACCAGTAACTGCTCCAGCAGTGGATCAGCTTCAGCCTGATCCAGCTGGTTACCACCGCTAAAACCCGGAGCCGATGACGGCTTGCGCGCCAGCCATTGGCCAATCAACTCATCAAAGGCATCGGCACTGGCATAGGACTCGGCCGTCACCACCTGCTGCGCGTAGTCCACTGAATAGGCTGGATAGATGTCCTGCGGGCTCTGCGTATAGGCCTGCAACAGAGGCGAGGTCGCCTGCTTATCCATCAGCTGCTGCATACGCTCCAGCTGATATTCCTCAATCGCCGTGTGCCGGTCCGCCACTCGGGCAATGGTCGCCAGGCGATCTTCGGGATAACCGCTGGCCGCCTTGAGGGCGATCAGCATCAACTCGGCCGTGGCAAAGCCCGGCACGGTCTTGGCGTGATAAGGCTGAGTCAGATCCTGCATGTAATGCAGCGCCCAGCCGAGAAAACGGTAACCCCAGTAATCGTGGCCACTTTCCAGGGCCAGTCGCGCCAGACTGGTGTACTGGTAGATGCGCCAGTGCGGCAAAGTGCGGCGCAGATAAGGCGCCGCCTGCAACACCAGCTCCGGTTCGTGGTAGTAGCCAATATGGAATGGCGCCTGGGAGGAATACTCGAAGCGCGCATCGCCAAAGGGCTGCGCGCCAAAGTTGTAGTGCGCGCCAACTCCGCCAGGGTTGTCGCTGAACAGATTGATGTCATGGCCATAGTCCGGCTCATCGGCCGCACTGCTCAGCACCTGCACGGCACTCACCGCCTCACCCGGCTGCAAGGCCAGGTAACGCCAATGGCTCCAAGGGCCGATCTTGCGAAACACCAATACCTGCTCGGCAGCCAAACGCGGCCGACCATCATCGGCCTGCCCCGGCAACTGCTGAATGAAACCGGCCAGACGAATCTGTGGATTGACCCGTAACGCCTGTAGAAACGCACTGCGTCTGTCAGCGGCAGTTATTGTCGTCGCACTAAAGCGCAAGTCATCCGGACGCGCCGGGTAATCCACAAAATGCACGCGGGCAAAGGCTTCCTGCTGATCCAGCAACTGCTCGATGGCCGGAGCCTGGGCATCGAGAAACGCCTCCAACGGCTCGTAGCTCAAGGTGCGTTGCAGCTCCGGCACGGCCTGCAACGCCAGCTGACTACCCAGCGAGTGATTGGACCAGGCCAGCGCGCTTAACGGCTGACACGCCAGGCAACAGGCCGATAGCAACAGGAGCAATGGCTTCACGGAGACTCCGACAGCGGATGGCAGGACAAAGACGCGTAGCCTAACGCCAAAACAGCCATCTGGCACTGCCGTATCAAGTCAGTCCATTCACTAATCGAGCAGCACGCTGCATGCCCAGACAGATTGAGCTAAAGCGCAAACACCGCAGCAACAATTCATGCTCACCCAGAATGCCTTGCAGCAAACCCACCTACAGCGGCTGATCATCGCGGCCCAGGCTTGCATCCAAACGCCCGGATAACGCCCCAGCTATTCGCCCAGCATGGGCGTAGACTCCAAGTACCAACCTCGCCTCACCGCGAGGGCCTGGCCCGCTCCAGAATGTTCAACCACGACATTGTCAGAGGTGAAGATCATGAGCAAAGGTATGGATTCAAAGAAACAAGTGAAGAAAAAGCCGCTGAAAACCGCCAGCGAAAAGCGCATAGACAAGAAAGACAAGCAAGGTGCGAAAACCCTGCTCGGCAGCCACGCCGCCAACGTCTGAGCCACCGGTCTGAGGCAAGCATCGCGCTTGCGCTCAGGCATCCACTAACCGTCGCAACAGTACCTGTAATGCACTACCGCCTACTCCCCGCCCCGCTCAAACCACTTGCCGACAAGTTCTACCGCAGCCAACGCTCAGCCATGCGCGCCACGGCCGGCGCACAGCTATGGGTGGCAGAAGATCGGGAAATCGTCGCCGCACTCTGCCTGCACCAGGTCGCGCACGGGCATTGGTTAACCAGCCTGCTGGTCGATAGCACGCGGCGTGGGCAAGGTGTGGCGCGCCAGTTGATCGAAACCGCGCTGGCTGATTGCGCCACAGTGGTCTGGCTGTTCTGCCATCCGCAGCTCGGCGACTTCTACCTGCGCCTGGGCTTTGTCCTCTGCAACGACCTGCCGCAGCCTCTGGCTGAGCGTCTGAGCCGCTATCAACGCAGTAAAAGCCTGCTGGCATTCGCTCGTATGCCTTGCCCAAGCTCTGCCGCACAAGGGCTGGAGCCTTAGCACCAGGCCCACCAAACGCCATTCGGCAGATTGCGGCTGATGCCGACACTTTGCTGGATTTTACTATTGCTATGGCCAGGACAAGCTCGGCATGCTTAGCTCATAACAACGACAACAATGGCCTTTACCTATGCGGATTTCGCGGTTGCTCAGGCGCCTGCGTAACAACTTCCAGCTGTCCATCATTACCTTGATGGGCCTGTTTGGCGTGATTGGCATTACCCCCTATGCCGTCTACCGGCTAGCCACCGGTAACTACCTGGTAGGCTCCGCCGACACCGTGATTGTGGTTTCCACCGTGCTTGCGGTGCTTTACTCCTGGCGCACCGGTGACACGATCAAACCCGGTATTTACCTGGCCACCATCTTCTCTGCCGGCGCAACGCTGATTGCCATCAATCTAGGCGTCAACGGCCTGTTCTGGATCTACCCGCTGATTCTCTTCAACTTCTTTATGGTGTCGCCCGCCAAGGCCTTGCTGGCCACCATTCTGGTGCTCACCACCCTGGTCGGCTACAGCCAGCTAAACCCCGGCTCGGTGTTCGAAAGCGACTACCAGATGGTTTCATTTCTGGTCACCAGCATGCTGGCCAGCATGCTCAGCTTCGTCTTTGCCTACCGCACCAGCAGCCAGCGCGACCAGCTGCAACAACTGGCCATCCATGACCCCTTGACCGGTGCCCGCAACCGCCGGGCAATGAATGAAGAGCTGAAGATCGCCGCCTCCATCTACCGCCGCCACGGCAACAGTTACGGCGTGCTGGTGATGGACCTGGATCATTTCAAACGGATCAACGACAACCATGGCCACCAGGCCGGCGATCAGGTGCTGGTGGATTTTGTCGATCTGATCAAACGTTCATCCCGCAAGGAAGACCGGCTGTTCCGCTTCGGCGGCGAAGAGTTCCTCCTGCTGCTGCCCAACACCGAGCGCGCGGGCCTGCTGGCGGCCGCGCAACACCTGCAGCAGCAAGTGGCGCAGCACATGCGCGGGCCTAGCGGAGCGGTGACCATGTCCGTTGGCGGGGCCATCCTGCGCCGCGGCGAACATTGGGAAAGCATGCTGCAGCGCGCCGATGAACGCCTGTATCGCGCCAAGAATGCCGGGCGTGACTGCATCGTCATCGATGACGGCGTCGACAAAACCAGCAGCCTGCCTATTGCCTAACCGCATGGTTTATCTTTGCTTACAACTTGCGCGGAAAAATTCTCGCGCGCTGCCGACAAAGCTGTAACAACTCGGCTTTGTCTCTGTCTATTGGCCACACCTCACACAGAGCACTGCCATGAAAAGACGCTCCCTGCTCAAGGGGATGGCCCTGTTGCCAGCCCTGCCCCTGCTCGGTCACGCCCCGTTCAGCCTGGCGCAAGCCATCGCCAGCAGCGTGACGCCGCTGAATAAACCCCACAGCGACTGGCGCGACCTGCTGACGCCCGAAGCCTATGCCGTGCTCTTCGAAGAAGACACCGAAGCCCCCGGCAGCAGCCCGCTTAATCAGGAAAAACGCGACGGCACCTACCTCTGCGCCGCCTGCTACCTGCCGCTGTTCGCCAGCCAGGACAAATATGAAAGCGGCACCGGTTGGCCCAGCTTTACCCAGCCGATTGCAGGCCATATGGGCACCAAGCGCGACTTCAAGCTGTTCTTCCCGCGCACCGAATACCACTGCGCACGCTGCGGCGGGCATCAAGGCCATGTCTTCGATGACGGCCCGAAACCGCGCGGCGAACGCTGGTGCAATAACGGTGTGGCCTTGCGCTTTATCCCCCAAGGTGAAGCCTTACCTGAGCTGCGGAGCTGAACATGACTGCCATCACCTCTATCTGGCGCAGCCGTCTGCTCGCCAGCAGCATTCTTGCTCTGGGCGGCCTATTGGCTGCTTGTGAACCCACCGCCGCGCAGGCGCCGCAGCCACAAGCCAGTGCGCCGACGGTGGAAAACCCCGGCGTGGCAATCTTTGCCGGCGGCTGCTTCTGGTGCACAGAGTCGGACTTTGACAAAGTGCCCGGAGTGATTGAAACCACCTCCGGTTATATCGGCGGGCATGTCGACAACCCCACCTACGAGCAGGTCTCGGCCGGCAGCAGCGGGCATATCGAAGCGGTGCAGGTGCGCTTCGATCCGAGCAAGACCAGCTACGCCAAGCTGCTGGAAGCCTTCTGGCCCACCATCGACCCGATCACCGCCAACGCCCAGTTCTGCGACCGCGGCCCGCAGTACCGCAGCGCGATCTTCTACAGCAACGCCGAAGAACAGCAACTGGCCGAAGCATCGAAAGCGGCCCTGGAGAAATCCGGGCGCCTGCCGGCGCCGGTGGTCACGGAAATCCTCGCCGCCAGCACCTTCTACCCGGCCGAGGACTACCACCAGGACTACTACCAACGTAATCCGCTGCGCTACAACTACTACCGCAACGGTTGCGGCCGTGATCAACGCCTGGAAGAGCTGTGGGGCAAGAAGTAATACAACGCGCCTATCAGCTGGCCCTCACGCCAGCTGATGGCGCTGTATTCAGCCGCTGATATCAGGATGCGGCAATCACCGTATCCGCTATGGTTGAGCTCACACCTTGCTCAGTGAGCGCGCCATGGCCCCGTTGAAACCCCTGTTCAAACTCACCTCGCTGATCGCCCTGGGCGGCTGGCTGATGCTGGTCTGTCTGCCGTTCTGGTCCTATACCGATGAGTTGGTACTGGGCCTCAGCGTGGTCCTGCTGGCCATCGTCTATAGCTGGCTGCTGTTTGTCGCCATGCGCCAACGGCCCGAACCGGGTAGCGGCAGACCCGGCTTCTTCAGCCTCGGCGGGGTGCTCTCACTGCTGCGCCAACCCACTGCCGCGCTGGCAGCCTGGGTGCATATCCTGGCGTTCGATCTGATGGTCGGGCTGTATATCCGCCATGAAGGCGCCATTGCCGGCATCAGCCACTGGGCATTGCTGCCCTGCTATGTACTGACCCTGATGTTCGGTCCACTGGGCCTGCTGGCGTTTCTAGGCTTGCGCTGGGGCTTGGTGATGGCGGCCTGAGCTAGCGGCTGCGCTCATAGTATTCAGTGCTCTGCCCTGGATACTGCTGCACCCGGTAGCCATTGGGGTACTCAATCGTTTGCT
>DASRUM010000117.1:0-2330 GCA_035655415.1 Pseudomonas sp. | reverse complement strand
CAGAGAATTTCAGAACGTTGTTCATCGTGTTCCCCTTGAGGTGGAGTTTTTCCATAAAAGCAATTTCCTAATGGTAGGAAATTAGCCGGCGTACATACTACCTGTAACTTGTAGTAAGTAAACGGAGGCAAGGCAAGCCGCTAGAGTTTTTTTCCGTTTAATGCATAACCGGCCACTTATTGGGCATCTTTTGGTTAAAAAACAAACAGTTCTAGCGCGTTTGGCAGTTCTTTGCGCAGTGGTTATTGTCACGTTGTAGCTGCGCTGGCTATGGACAGTAGCTGAAAAATGATACCGGTAGTTTTCGAGCATGAATTGCCGAATGGAGCAGGGGCTACATCGTTGCTGATAGAGCCAATGCATGGCTTGTGTGAGTGTCGAAATTCCGCGCTAGGCGATCTAAGTTATTGATTCACGTGACCTCGCAGGTTTTGGCCTGATAAGCTCGTGATAATTGCCTACAACTTAATAGGTGCCAGGTGCTGTAGCCCGGCTGCTGCACAAGTGCGAACGGGTTACGCGAGTTAACAGAGGAGCTGAGATGAGCGAGGCGTTGTCCATTCACCATGATCTGGCAGGCCATCAATTCGAGACCACAGTGGATGGTGATCGGGCGTATCTGGCTTACATGGATCTGGGAAAGCAAACCCTGGATATTTACCGCACCTTCGTCCCTAACACGTTGCGTGGGCGCGGAATCGCAGCTGCATTGACTGAGCATGCACTGCAGTATGCCGAGCGGCTGGGCTACACGGTGATTCCTTCGTGCTCTTATGTGGAGCGTTATATGGTGCGCCGTCAGCGCCAGGCAGATAAAAGCTAAATACTGCAGACAAGAAAAAGGCCAGTCGATGACTGGCCTTCTTGTATCTATCACGGGCCTTCGTTGTCAGATTTTGGCGATTAGATTGCCTGCGTGCAGGCCGCATTCTTTCTGTGTGGCTTCTTCCCACCACCAACGCCCCTCGCGCTCATGCTGATTAGGCAGCACTGGACGGGTGCAGGGCTCGCAACCGATGCTGATAAAGCCGCGTTCATGCAAGGTGTTGTAGGGCAGCTCAAGCATGCGGATATAGGCCCAAACATCTTCGCTGCTCATCTGCGCCAGCGGATTGAACTTGTACAGGGTGTTGTCGGCAGTGGAAAAGGCACCGTCGATTTCCACCACGGCAACCTGGCTGCGTGTGCCTGGGCTCTGGTCGCGGCGTTGGCCGGTGGCCCAGGCTTTTACCGTAGAAAGTTTGCGGCGTAGCGGGGCGGTCTTGCGGATACCACAGCATTCGCCGTGACCGTCTTTATAGAAGCTATAAAGGCCTTTTTCTTTGACGAAAGGCTCGAGTGCTGCGGCTTCCGGCGAGAGTATGTCGATGCTGATGGCGTAGTGCTCACGCACTTGATCGATAAAGCGGTAGGTTTCCGGATGCAGACGTCCGGTGTCGAGGCTGAAGACCTTGACGTTCTTATTGAGCTTCCAGGCCATGTCGACCAGCACCACATCTTCCGCGCCGCTGAAGGACAGCCACAGCTCATCGCCAAAATGCTCGAAGGCGAGTTTGAGAATGTCTTGTGGCGACTTGTTGGCGTAGGTCGCCGCCAGTTCGGCTGCATCGAAGGGGTGGCTCATCGGCTTGAATTCCTAGTTATGGTGACGTCGCGCGTCTTGTGTAGCGATGGTAGCAAAAGCCGGTTATACGACTAAATAACCAAGTGCCGTAGTAGACCTCTGATTTGGGTATAAAGCTCTGCGTTGCAGAGCGTTGGGGTAGCCGCTAGAGTGCCGCCTCTCAAATAAATCCAAGCTAGGAGTGTCCTGTGGAAATCGCGTGTCTCGACCTGGAAGGCGTGTTGGTCCCGGAAATCTGGATCGCTTTCGCGGAAAAAACTGGCATCGAATCGCTGAAAGCGACCACCCGGGATATTCCGGACTACGACGTGCTGATGCAGCAACGTCTGCGCATTCTCGATGAGCACGGCTTGAAACTGGCGGACATTCAGGAAGTGATCGCCACCCTGAAGCCGCTGGAGGGCGCGGTGGAGTTTGTCGACTGGTTGCGCGAGCGTTTCCAGGTGGTGATCCTCTCCGACACCTTCTACGAGTTTTCCCAGCCGCTGATGCGTCAGCTGGGTTTCCCGACCCTGCTGTGCCACAAGCTGATCACCGACGAGACTGATCGTGTGGTGAGCTACCAGCTGCGCCAGAAAGACCCCAAGCGTCAGTCGGTCATCGCCCTCAAGAGCCTCTACTACCGGGTGATCGCCGCCGGTGACTCGTACAACGACACCACCATGCTCAGCGAGGCCCATGCCGGCATCCTGTTCCATGCGCCGGA
>DASRUM010000116.1:0-6511 GCA_035655415.1 Pseudomonas sp. | reverse complement strand
GGCCAAGCCGCTGAGCCTGGACGTGTGCAACGAGTGCCACCCGTTCTACACCGGCAAGCAGAAAATGCTGGATACCGGCGGCCGTGTTGATCGCTTCAAGCAGCGTTTCGGCATGTTCGGCGCCAAGCAGTAAGCTTGCGCGCAGCGCCGCAGACCCAGATGGGTTGCACCGCGCTACTGAAAAAGGCGTCCCTAGTGGGCGCCTTTTTCATTTTCGGCGTTTATTCCGCCGCCGCCCTGGCGTTCTGCCCGGCACCGGGCAACTTGCCTAGCGTCAAGGTGCAGCGTGTGGTGGATGGCGACACCCTGCGTCTGGTCGATGGGCGTAATGTCCGTCTGATCGGCTTGAATACTCCGGAGATGGGGCGTCAGGGCCGCTCTGCGGAACCTTTTGCCGAGGCCGCGCGCAAGCGTTTGCAGGCGCTGGTGGCGGCCAGCGATGAGCGCGTTTCGCTGCAGTACGGCAAACAGGCCAAGGATCACTACGGGCGCACCCTGGCGCACGCCTATGACAACCGTGGCCGTAATCTGGAGGCGCAGTTGCTCGCTGAGGGCCTGGGCTATCTGGTTGCAGTCGCGCCCAATCTGGCGTTGGTGCCGTGCCAGCAAGCTGCCGAGCGCAGTGCCCGGCAGGCGCGGGCCGGGCTCTGGCAGCGTTCCCCGGTGCAAGCCGCCGAACAGTTGAGCAGCGGCGGTTTTGCCCTGCTGCAGGGTCAGGTCGAGCGTGTCGAGCGCAATGGCGGCGGGCTGTGGTTGGAAATGGGCGATTCGCTGGTGCTGCATATTGCTCCGCGGGCGTTGGACAATTTTGATCTGCGTGCTGTCCAAGCGCTTGAAGGTCGCAAGGTCGAGGCCCGCGGCTGGGTGATCGACCGCTCCAAGCGTGGCGGTTTGCGCGCGGGGCAGGCGCGCTGGATGCTGCCGTTGACCGATAAGGCCATGTTGGAGGTGTTGCCATGATCCTGCGCGTACTGACGTTGTTCGTTCTGCTGCTGCAGTTGGCCGGCTGTGCGGTCAATCCGGCTACCGGGCGCAGCAACTTCGTGATGATGAGTGAGCAGCAGGAGCTGGATCTCGGTCGCCGATACAACCAGGAAATCCTCAAGCAGAACCCGCGCTACGCCGACGAGAAGCTGCAGGCCTATGTGCAGCAGGTGGGTGAGCGGGTGGCGAAGCACAGCCACCGCAACCAGCTGGCCTATCAGTTCACCGTGGTCGACAGTCCGGATATCAACGCTTTTGCCCTGCCGGGCGGCTACATCTATATCCATCGCGGACTGCTGGCTTATCTGAGCTCGGAAGCCGAACTGGCCGCCGTGCTCGGTCACGAGGTGGGTCACGTGACTGCGCGGCACAGCGTGCAGCAGCAAAGTCAGTCCACCGCCTGGGGCTTGCTCGGCCAGGCCGTGGCGATTGGCACCGGCGTGGGTGCTGCTGCCGATGTCACCGGTGTGCTGGGCAGTGCTTTTGTCCGTGGCTATGGCCGCGATATGGAGCTGGAGGCCGACGGCCTGGGTGCGCAGTACCTAGCCCGCAGCGGCTATGACCCGCAGGCGATGATCGAAGTGGTCAAGGTGCTGAAGAATCAGGAAGACTTCGCCCGCGACCAGGCCGCCGCGCGCGGTGAGGCGCAGCCTGCGGGCGGCTACCACGGGCTGTTCGATACCCATCCGGATAACGACCGGCGTTTGCAGCAGGTGTTGGGCCCGGCACGGGCCTTGGCCACCGGTCAGCAGGAGGTCAATCGCGAGGCTTTTCTCAAGCGTCTGGAAGGTTTGCCCTTTGGTGATTCCGCTGAAACTGGCGTGCGTCGCGGCCAGCGTTTCTACCATGCCGATCTGAATTTCACCCTGGCGTTTCCCCAGGGTTGGAGCCTGCTCAATCGTCCGGATGCGCTGATTGGTCACACCGCTGATCAGCAGGCATTTATCGCCATGACCCTGGAAGACAATCCGCAAAAGCTGGCACCGGCTGAGCTGCTGCGCCAGCGCGTCGGCGGCCAGCGGCTGGTGGCAGGCGTCGAGTTGCAGCAGGCTGGACTCAAGGGTTATAGCGCGGTGATTCCAGGCAATGCCGCCAAGCGTGTGGCGGTTATTCAGCATGGCCCACGGGTTTACCTGTTTGTCGGTGCGGTGCGTGGTCGAGCCTCGCTGGAAAGCCAGGATGAGCAGTTTCTCAGCGTGATCAAAAGCTTTCGGCCGATGACCAGCGCCGAGTTTAAAGAGGCGCAGCCGTTGCGCCTGCATATGCTAAAGGCCAAGCCGGGGCAAACTATCGAGGCGCTTGCCAAGGGCAGCAAGTTGCCGGGTGATGCGCTGAAGACCCTGCGCCTGTTGAATAACCTCTACCCTTCAGGTCAGCCGCGTTCTGGCGACTGGCTGAAAGTCGTGCGCTAGGACCTGCGTGCGCTTCCAGACTTGCCAGTCTTGTGCAGCTGTATACAACTTGCGTATCCTCGGCCGCCTGCCTGTTCAACAGCCCAAAGCGGAAATGCCAACATGTCTGATTTGAAAACAGCCGCTCTCGAATATCACGCCCATCCCCGTCCGGGTAAGCTGAGTGTCGAGCTAACCAAGCCCACCGCAACCGCACGCGATTTGTCCCTGGCCTACAGCCCGGGCGTCGCTGAGCCTGTGCGCGAAATCGCGCGTGATCCGGAGCTGGCGTACCGCTACACCGGCAAAGGCAATCTGGTGGCAGTCATTTCCGACGGTACCGCGATTCTCGGTCTCGGCGATCTTGGCCCGCTGGCTTCCAAGCCTGTAATGGAAGGTAAAGGCGTGCTGTTCAAGCGCTTTGCCGGTATCGATGTATTCGACATCGAAGTCGAGTCCGAGAGCCCGCAGGCCTTTATCGACACCGTACGCCGTATCTCGATCACCTTCGGCGGCATCAACCTGGAAGACATCAAGGCCCCTGAGTGCTTTGAAATCGAACGCACGCTGATCGAACAGTGCGACATTCCAGTGTTCCACGATGACCAGCACGGCACCGCTATCGTGACCGCGGCCGGTATGCTCAACGCCCTGGAAATCGCTGGCAAGACCCTGCCAGACGCCAAGATCGTCTGTCTGGGCGCCGGCGCTGCCGCCATCTCCTGCATGAAGTTGCTGGTCAGCATGGGCGCCAAGGTCGAGAACATCTTTATGATCGACCGCAAAGGCGTGATCCACGCTGGCCGCGACGACCTGAACCAGTACAAGGCGGTATTCGCCAGCGAAACCACCAAGCGCACCTTGGCTGACGCGCTGGACGGTGCTGACGTATTCGTTGGTCTGTCGGGTGCCAACCTGCTGGCGCCGGAAGACCTCAAACGCATGGCGCCGAGCCCAATCGTGTTCGCCTGCTCCAACCCGGACCCGGAAATCAAACCAGAACTGGCTCATGAAGTACGTAATGACGTGATCATGGCTACCGGTCGTTCTGACTACCCGAACCAGGTCAACAACGTACTGGGCTTCCCGTTTATCTTCCGTGGTGCGCTGGACGTTCGCGCGACCCGCATCAACGAAGAAATGAAGATCGCCGCTGCCCTGGCCCTGCGTGATCTGGCCAAGCTGCCGGTGCCGCAGGAAGTTTGTGACGCCTACGGCGGCATCGCCCTGTCGTTCGGCCGCGAGTACATCATTCCGAAGCCAATGGACCCTCGCCTGATCACTGTGGTCTGCGATGCAGTGGCCAAGGCTGCGATTGAAAGTGGTGTGGCGACTCTGCCGTATCCGAAGCATTACCCGCTGCAGTCGGTGGATGATGTGTTCAACGGCTAAGCGCTTAGCTTAAGAGCAATAAAAAACCCGCTTCTGCGGGTTTTTTATTGGCGCTATTTTGGCTTTTCAGGCTGCCGCTAAAGGCGTCGAGTCATTTAGAACAGATCGATTGGCGCGGACTCATCAGCCGGTAGAGGGCTGCCCGGTATATACGTACCAGGCTCAAACTCGCCCATGGGGGGCGGCGAGTCTTCACTCTTGAACAGCTCGAAGTAGGCTTCCGGCGTATCGGGTGTGGCTGCACGGCCGCTGTGTGGATCGATGCGTAAGGTCAGTAGGCCTTCGGGTTCTGCCAGCAGGTGGCTGGGCTTGTCCTTCAGCGCGGCGGCCATATAGCTCATCCAGATTGGCAGGGCCACGGTGCCGCCATATTCGTTGCGGCCCAGGCTTTCTGGCTGATCGAAACCGGCCCAGACCGTGGTGATGTAATCCGCGTTGTAGCCGGAGAACCAGCTGTCTTTCGATTCGTTGGTGGTGCCGGTTTTGCCCGCCAGATCATCGCGGCCCAAGGCCATGGCACGGCGACCAGTGCCGCGCTTGATCACATCCTGAAGCATGCTGGTCATGATGTAGGCCGTACGTTCATCGATGATCTGTTCGGCGAGTACCGGCTCAGGCGGCAGTGGTTGGTCGCCGACGCTGAGTTGCACGGCGCTGCTCTGTTCTGCGCGCTGGGCGATACCGGTCGGAGTTTGCGCCGGGTTTGCATTGAAAAGCTGCTTGCCGGTGCGATCCTCAATGCGCTCGATCAGGTAAGGCTCGGTCTTGTAACCGCCGCTGGCAAACACGCTCCAGCCCTCGGCGATTTCCATTGGCGTGAGGCTCGCGGTGCCCAGCGCCAGGGACAGGTTGGGCGGCAGGTCCTTCTTCTCGAAACCAAAGCGCTCGATATAGCTCAGGGTGCTGTCGATGCCGAGGTCCTGCAGCAGGCGAATGGAAACCAGGTTACGCGAGCGATACAAGGCTTCACGCAGGCGGATCGGGCCGAGGAAGGTATTGTTGTCATTCTTCGGTCGCCATACCTGCGACAGGGCGTCGTCGGCAAACACAATCGGCGCGTCATTCACTAGGGTGGCGGCGGTGTAGCCTTTATCCAGCGCGGCGCTGTACACGAATGGTTTGAAGCTTGAGCCCGGCTGGCGCTTGGCTTGTGCGGCGCGGTTGTAGTTGCTCTGTTCAAAGGAGAAGCCACCGACCAGGGCGCGAATGGCGCCATTATTCGGGTCCAGCGATACCAGGGCGCTTTGCGCTACGGGCAACTGAACAAAGCGTAGGCTGCCGTCTTCCTGGCGCTGCACGCGGATCAGGTCGCCAATCTGGCTGACATCGGCTGGCTGCTGTGGGCGCGGGCCCATGCTGTTGGTATTCAAGAAAGGCCGCGCCCATTTCATGCTGTCCCAGGCCACGGCGTGCTCTTCACCGTTACGCAGCAGAACCATGATCCCGCTTTTCTCCACGCCCGTGACAATGGCCGGTTCCAGGCCGCCGAGAGAGGTTTGCTTGCTCAGCTCAATCTGCCAGTTTTCCTTGGTCATGCCCGGGAGGCGGCTTTCCGGGCCGCGATAGCCGTGGCGCTGATCGTAAGTAATCAGGCCCTCACGTACAGCCATGTTGGCGGCCATCTGCAGGTCGCTGGGCACCGTGGTGGTAACGTTAAAGCCCTCAGTGTACGCCTCGCTGCCATAGCGCCCGACCATCTCGGCGCGTGCCATTTCGGCAATATAGGGTGCGACGAGCTCAGGCGTTGGGACGTGGTAACTGACATTAATCGGCTCGGCCAGTGCTTCTTCATAGCGCTGCTGGTCGATGCGCCCAAGGCTGTGCATACGCCCGAGAATCCAGTCGCGGCGCTCAAGGGCGCGTGTTGGGTTGACCAGCGGGTTGAAGCGCGAAGGTGCTTTTGGCAGGCCTGCAATCATTGCCATTTGCGAAAGGCTGACGTCGCGAATGGATTTACCGTAATACACCTGCGCAGCTGCTTCGATGCCGTATGCGCGATTACCCAGGTAAATCTTGTTCACATAAAGTTCAAGAATTTCGTTCTTACTGAGCTCCCGTTCAATTTGCAGAGCAAGAAGTATCTCGTTGATCTTGCGCGAGAAACTTCTTTCGCTGGTGAGAAAGAAGTTCTTCGCCACCTGCATGGTAATGGTGCTTCCGCCGGTTTGAATCTGTCCGCTTTTCAAGATTTGCGTTGCAGCACGCATCAGGCTCGTAAGGTCGACGCCATAATGGTTGGCAAAGTTGTCGTCCTCAGCTGCCAGCAAGGCGCTGATGAAGTCCGGGGGGATATCTGCGAAGGCGATGGGCGAACGGCGCATTTCACCGAATTCGGCAATCAGCTTGGCGTCACTGCTGTAAACGCGTAGGGGAATCTGCAGCTGAATGCTGCGCAAGGATTCGACGGATGGGAGGCTAGGGCTAAGATAGAGGAAGGCCCCGCTGAAACTGAGCACCAGAGCACAAAAAGCGGCAAGGCCAGACCAGCAGAAAAAACGCAAAAGACGCATCAAGATTTTTGGATTTCCAGATAAAAGAACGAGTTAAGCGGAACACAAGGTTAAAAGAGAAAAACTGATCACATTATAAGCGGTTTTTTTGCTGGGTAGCCATTTGCGCTTCTGTCAAGACTGTTATTTAATGTGAAAAAACATAAATAGTCCGTAAGTCGCGGATGCCAATAGGAAATCGGTCGTGCTAGGGCTCTTCAATAAGAAAGCGAATACGCTACTCGGGATCGATAT
>DASRUM010000115.1:0-28885 GCA_035655415.1 Pseudomonas sp. | reverse complement strand
GTTTGACAGCGTGTTGCGTTCGGGTAAGATTGCCGCCCGCAAACGCCGGAAGCGTGGCAGAGCGGTTGAATGCAACGGTCTTGAAAACCGTCGAAGGGGAAACTCTTCCGTGAGTTCGAATCTCACCGCTTCCGCCATATTTTCTCTGGCCGTCATTTAGCGCTCACTTATTGGCGCTTGCCTTTTGACGGTTATGCGCCAAGCTGGTTGCCTACAGGCACCAGACTTTCAACCCAGCAACTGCTCAACGCAGTTGATGTCGACCGGGGTGACGCTTGATCAGAGTTCTCGTTGTTGATGACCACGACCTGGTACGCACCGGCATTACTCGTATGCTGGCCGATATCGACGGTTTACAGGTGGTCGGCCAAGCCGAATCAGGCGAAGAGTCCCTGAAAAAAGCCCGCGAGCTGAAACCTGACGTTGTTCTGATGGACATCAAAATGCCAGGTATCGGCGGTCTTGAAGCCACCCGCAAGCTGATTCGCAGCCATCCTGATCTTAAAGTTGTTGCCGTAACCGTATGTGAGGAAGACCCTTTCCCCACGCGCCTCCTGCAAGCTGGTGCCGCTGGCTATCTCACTAAAGGCGCTGCGCTGGAAGAAATGGTTCAGGCGATTCGCATGGTATTCAGCGGGCAACGCTATATCAGTCCGCAGATTGCCCAGCAGCTGGCACTCAAGTCATTTCAGCCACAGAGCAGTAACTCACCGTTCGACTTACTGTCCGAGCGCGAAATTCAAATCGCCCTGATGATTGCAGGCTGCCTAAAGGTTCAGGCCATTTCCGATAAGCTTTGCCTGTCGCCGAAAACCGTGAATACCTACCGCTATCGCATCTTTGAAAAGCTCTCGATTACCAGTGATGTCGAACTGGCCCTGCTGGCCGTACGCCACGGCATGATTGATGCCAACACCTGATAACAGTCCTGCCGCTTTCGACTCCAGCGCATTCCTCTCCACCTGCAGCGGTCGTCCTGGCGTGTACCGCATGTTCGATGTGGACGCTAAACTGCTGTATGTCGGCAAAGCCAAAAACCTGAAAAAGCGCCTGGCTAGCTACTTCCGCCAGAGCGGCTTAGCGCCAAAGACCGCCGCGTTGGTCGGCCGAATCGCCCAGATCGAAACCACCATCACCGCCAACGAAACCGAAGCCCTGCTGCTTGAGCAGACGCTGATCAAAGAATGGCGGCCGCCGTACAACATTCTGCTGCGCGACGATAAATCCTATCCCTATGTGCTGCTTTCCGACGGCGACTTCCCGCGTCTGAGCATTCACCGCGGGGCGAAAAAGCAGAAAGGCAGGTACTTCGGCCCGTATCCCAGCGCAGGGGCCATTCGCGAAAGCCTTAACCTGCTGCAAAAAACTTTTCTGGTGCGCCAGTGCGAGGACAGTTTCTACAAAAATCGCACAAGGCCCTGTCTGCAGTACCAGATTAAACGCTGCAAAGGCCCCTGTGTCGGCCTGGTAGAGCCCGCTGAATATGCTGATGACGTCCGCCATTCGGTGATGTTTCTTGAGGGGCGCAGCAATGCCCTGACCGATGAGCTGTCCAGCGGCATGCAGGCCGCCGCCATGGCTCTCGACTTTGAGCGGGCTGCCGGATTACGCGACCAGATATCGCTGCTGCGCCGGGTTCAAGACCAGCAGAGCATGGAAGGTGGAACCGGTGATGTGGACGTGGTCGCGGCCATGGTCAATCCCGGTGGCGCATGCGTGCATTTGATCAGTGTGCGTGGTGGCCGAGTGCTCGGCAGTAAAAACTTTTTCCCGCAGGTGGCGATTGAGGAGGAGGGCAGTGACGTACTGCTTGCCTTCCTCGCGCAGTATTACTTGAGCAGTCAGGAACGCGATCTGCCGAGCGAGCTTATCGTCAATGCGCAGCACGAAGACTTCCCCACATTGATCGCCGCCATCGATGAGCTACGCGGCCGCGAGCTGAGCATCAGCTACCGCGTTCGCGGTACTCGCGCGCGCTGGCAGCAGCTGGCGGTGACCAATGCGGAGCAGGCCCTTGCAGCACGCCTAGCCAATCGACAGCACGTTGCCGCGCGCTTTGACGCCCTGGCCGAAGCGCTGGATATGGATGAAGTGCCGCAACGCCTGGAGTGCTTTGACATCAGTCATTCCAGCGGCGAGGCGACCGTGGCCTCTTGTGTGGTATTCGGCCCCGAGGGGCCGCTGAAATCCGATTACCGCCGCTACAACATTGAGGGCGTGACGCCGGGTGACGATTATGCCGCCATGCATCAAGCGCTCACTCGGCGCTTCAGCAAGATCAAGGATGGCGAAGGCAAGCTGCCGGACATCCTCTTGGTCGATGGTGGCAAAGGGCAGCTGGCCATGGCCCGTGAAGTGCTCGAAGAGCTGTCGGTGCCAGACCTGATTCTGCTCGGCGTCGCCAAAGGCACCACGCGCAAACCGGGTTTGGAAACCCTCTACCTGAATGACGCCGCACATGAGTTCACCTTGCCGGGGAATTCACCAGCGCTGCATCTGATACAGCAGATCCGCGATGAATCACACCGTTTTGCTATCACCGGACATCGTGCCCGTCGCGGTAAAACCCGTCGCACCTCAACACTTGAGGACGTCGCGGGCGTAGGGCCTAAGCGCCGGCGTGAGCTGCTTAATCATTTTGGTGGGCTGCAAGAGTTATCACGTGCCAGCATCGAAGAAATTGCCAAAGCACCTGGAATCAGCAAAAAACTCGCTGAGTTGATTTATGCGGCCCTGCACAGTGAGTAGAATGCCGATTCTCTTTACCGCCAAGTTGTGTCGATGAATATCCCCAACCTGCTTACTGTGCTCCGCGTATTACTGATACCGGTGTTTATTCTGCTGTTTTACCTTCCCTTCAGTTGGAGCTATTGGGCGGCGAGTGCAGTGTTTTCAGTCGCGGCTGCAACCGATTGGCTGGACGGTTATTTGGCCCGTCGCTGGGAGCAGAGCACACCTTTTGGTGCATTTCTTGATCCCGTTGCTGACAAACTCATGGTGGCGGTGGCCCTGGTATTACTGGTGGCCGAACACGCCAACCTCTGGTTGACCCTGTCAGCATCAATCATCATCGGCCGTGAAATTGTTGTTTCTGCACTGCGTGAGTGGATGGCTGAATTGGGCGCCAGGGCGCATGTCGCGGTTTCAAAACTGGCCAAATGGAAAACAGCCGCTCAGATGGTCGCTTTGGTGATTTTGCTGGCCAATCCGCCAACATTTACTGCCTGGGTTGTACTGGGTTACGTCCTGTTGATCATTGCTGCCGTACTCACCCTGTGGTCGATGGCGCAGTACCTGTTGGCTGCATGGCCACACCTGCGAATCACCTCGGAAAAGAAATAAGCTTTTTTGAATCAAGGGGTTGACTGGCCGTCCTGAAGCTATAGAATGGCGGCCGTCAGCACGACAAGCGGGAATAGCTCAGTTGGTAGAGCACGACCTTGCCAAGGTCGGGGTCGCGAGTTCGAGTCTCGTTTCCCGCTCCATTTTCAACGGGCCGTTTTACACGGTCCGTTTAGTTTCAAGGCTGAGTAGCAGAGTGGTTATGCACCGGATTGCAAATCCGTGAACGCCGGTTCGATTCCGACCTCAGCCTCCAATTAGAAAAGCCTCGTAGATCACTGATTTACGAGGCTTTTTCATTTTAGTTTGAAACCTTGCGAGGCATCGAAGGGCTGTATATAGTCCAAGCCTTACAACGTAGCGCTACCGCCCGAATGGCGAAATCGGTAGACGCAAGGGACTTAAAATCCCTCGAGGGTAACCTCGTGCCGGTTCGATTCCGGCTTCGGGCACCATGTACATGATTTCAGATGTTCCTGTATGAACCTGAAATCCACTAGAACCGGCCTTCGTAGCCGGTTTTTTTGTGCCTGAAATTTGAGCGCACGGCTTATCAAGTGCTGTCACCCGAGTGTCGTACTTATGTCATACGCCTGCCATCTGCTTTAGCTGCAATCGCGGTAACTCAGTGAGGAGTGCAGGCGATGCGGATTTGTGTGATTGGCGCAGGATACGTGGGGCTGGTATCGGCAGCCTGTTTTGCCGAAATGGGCAATAGGGTGATCTGCGTTGAGCGCGATGCGCAACGTGTGGCTCGGCTTGCCCATGGCCAGTCGCCGATTTACGAGCCTGGGCTGGAGGCCATGCTGCAGACTCACCTGAGCAGCGGCCAGTTGAGTTTTAGCCAGCACCTGCATGACGGCATCAAGCAGGCCGAAATCATTTTTATCGCCGTCGGCACGCCGAGCGGGGAGGACGGCTCGGCGGATTTGTCGCATGTCCTGGCCGTGGCCGATGAGTTGGGCGAGCTGCTTGAGCAGAGCTGCGTGGTGGTGAATAAATCAACGGTGCCCGTGGGCACGGCCGGGCGTGTTGCCCAGCGCATCAACAGTCGATTGAGCAAACGCGGCAAGCGCTTTGCGGTGACGCTGGCGAGCAACCCGGAATTTCTCAAGGAAGGCTCGGCGGTTGACGACTTTATGCGGCCTGACCGGGTGATTGTTGGCTGCGATGAGCCGCTGGGCCATGAGGTATTGCGCCGTTTGTATGCGCCGTTTCTACGCAATCACGAGCGCTTGTTATGCATGGGCCTGCGGGCGGCAGAGTTCAGCAAATATGCCGCCAACGCCTTTTTGGCCACCAAGATTTCCTTTATCAACGAAATGGCCAGTCTCTGCGCCCGCCTGGATGTCGACATCGAGGATGTGCGCCGTGGCATCGGCAGCGACAAGCGCATTGGCACTCACTTTATTTATGCCGGTTGCGGTTATGGTGGCTCGTGTTTCCCCAAGGATGTGCGGGCGCTGATTCGCTGCGCAGAGCAGGAAGGCATTGAACCCGGCATCCTGCGGGCAGTCGAAGCCCGTAATGCGCTACAGAAGACCCTGTTGTTCCAAGCGCTGCGCGAGCACTTTTCCGGTTATTGGCAAGGACGTGTAGTGGCGTTGTGGGGCTTGGCTTTCAAACCCGGCACCGATGATTTGCGCGAAGCACCGAGCCTGGTTCTGCTGGATGCCTTACTTGCGGTCGGTGTCAGCGTTCAGGCGTGCGACCCGGTCGCCACAACGGCTCTGGCAGAACGCTACGGCCAGGCGATTGCTAGCGGTCAACTGCGTTTGAGTACATCGCCTTACAGCGTTGTTGAAGGCGCGGATGCGCTGGTGTTGGTCACTGAATGGAAGCAGTTCCGCCAGCCTGACTTTGTCCGCATTCGCGGTTTGATGCGCATGCCCGTGCTGTTTGATGGGCGCAATATCTATGATGCCGCGCAGTTGGCTGAGCTGGGTTTTCTCTACCGAGGTATTGGCCGGCCCGCGCAGGGGCATTGTAAGGCCAGTGCAGCCTGATAAACTGCCCACGCGATTTTCACCTCATCTACCCAAGGTTTCCCATGATCAAGAAATGCTTGTTCCCAGCGGCCGGTTACGGCACCCGCTTTCTGCCAGCCACCAAGGCCATGCCCAAGGAAATGCTGCCGATCGTGAACAAGCCGCTGATTCAGTACGGCGTTGAAGAGGCGCTGGAAGCCGGCTTGACGGAAATTGCCATGATCACTGGCCGCGGCAAGCGCGCGCTGGAAGATCACTTCGACATCAGCTACGAGCTTGAGCACCAGATCCGTGACACCGACAAGGAAAAATACCTAGTTGGCATCCGTCGCCTGATCGACGAATGCACCTTTTCCTACACCCGCCAGGTTGAGATGAAAGGTTTAGGCCACGCGATTCTCTGTGGCCGTCCGCTGATTGGCGATGAGCCTTTCGCCGTGGTGCTGGCCGATGACCTGTGCCTTAATCTGGACGGCGACGCGGTGCTGACGCAGATGGTCAAGCTGTACAACCAGTTCCGCTGCTCGATCGTGGCCATTCAGGAAGTGCCGCCAGAAGAAACCCACAAATATGGCGTGATCTCCGGCGAGATGATTCGTGAGGACATCTACCGGGTTAACAGCATGGTCGAAAAGCCCAAGCCGGAAGATGCACCGTCGAACCTGGCGATCATCGGCCGCTATATCCTCACCCCGGATATCTTCGACCTGATCGAACAAACCGAGCCCGGCAAGGGCGGGGAAATCCAGATCACCGACGCACTGATGAAACAGGCGCAGAACGGCTGTGTGATGGCCTATAAATTCAAGGGCAAGCGTTTTGATTGCGGCGGTGCAGAAGGCTATATCGATGCCACCAACTTCTGCTTCGAAAACCTCTACAAGACCGGCAAGGCTTACTGATTCAGTCTTCGCCGCGACCGCAAACAGCCACCTTCGGGTGGCTGTTTACATTCATGCCAGTGGCATATGCTCAGCGCCAGGCCCCAGCGGCTGGCCATAACTGAATTCCACATAGTTACCCGCCGGGTCACGCAGGCCGCAGTAGTAGCCAACAGGGTAGGGCTCATCACGCGGATCCCAGACCAGACATCCGGCCAGTCGGGCTCGTTCGGCAATGCTGTCGACCTCATCCCGACTGGCCATGGCAAAGCCAAAGTGGCTGTAATCATCCGCCGCCAGTTGGCGGTCCTGACCACCGGGCATGATCACAAAGATAAAGCTGTGCTCCTTGCCCGGCTCGGCCATCCAGACAATCCTTGAGCCTTTGCCTGCGCGCTGGTGAATCACCTGCATTGCGCAGAACTGCTCATAAAAGGCTACGCATGCATCCAGATCGGGCACATGTAACGCCACATGGGTAAGGGTAGGGCGCATCACTGATCTCCTATTCGGCATGCTTCAAGTTTAGGCACTGACGCGCCTTGGGGTATGCTGGCAGCCTGTTCTGGAGGCTGAAATGACCTACGACTTTGACCTGTTTGTGATTGGTGCCGGTTCCGGCGGTGTGCGGGCTGCGCGATTTGCCGCCGGCTATGGTGCGCGCGTGGCGGTTGCCGAAAGCCGTTACCTGGGCGGTACCTGCGTCAACGTCGGCTGCGTACCGAAAAAGCTGCTGGTCTATGGTGCGCATTTCGCCGATGACTTCGAACAGGCCCAGGGGTTTGGCTGGTCGCTGGGCGAGGCTCGCTTCGACTGGCCGACCCTGATTGCCAACAAAAATCGCGAAATCGACCGACTTAATGGCATCTACCGCAACCTGCTGGTTAACAGCGGTGTGACCTTGCTGGAAGGCCACGCGCGGATTGTCGATGACCACTGTGTCGAGCTGGGCGGTAAACGCTACAGCGCCAAACATATCCTGATTGCCACTGGCGGCTGGCCGCAGATTCCTGAAATCCCAGGGCATGAACATGCCATCGGCTCGAATGAAGCCTTCTTTCTTGAGCAGCTGCCCAAGCGCGTACTGGTAGTGGGCGGTGGTTATATCGCCGTGGAGTTTGCCTCGATCTTCAACGGCCTCGGCGCAAAAACCTCGTTGCTCTATCGCGGCGAGCTGTTCCTGCGTGGTTTCGATAAAGCTGTGCGTCTGCACCTGCAGGAAGAGTTAAACAAGCGCGGTGTCGATCTGCAGTTCAACAGCGATATCGCCCGTATCGACAAACAAGCCGACGGCAGCCTACTGGCCACACTCAAGGACGGTAGAACGCTGGAAGCAGACTGTATCTTCTACGCCACAGGGCGTCGGCCGATGCTGGATAACCTGGGGCTGGAAAACACCCATGTACAGCTGGATGAGCGCGGTTTTATCGAGGTCGACGAGCAATACCAGACCAGCACACCCTCGATTCTCGCCATTGGTGATGTGATCGGCCGTGTGCAGCTCACACCGGTAGCGCTGGCCGAAGGCATGGCAGTGGCAAGGCGCCTGTTCAAGCCAGAGGAATACCGCAAGGTTGATTACCGGATGATCCCAACGGCGGTATTCAGCCTGCCGAATATCGGCACGGTGGGGCTCAGCGAAGAGCAGGCGAAGGAGGAGGGCTACAGCGTCCAGGTTTTCGAAAGCCGCTTCCGCCCGATGAAACTGACCATGACCGAAAGCCAGGAACGCACCCTGATGAAACTGGTGGTAGACGCTGCCACAGACCGCGTGCTCGGCTGCCATATGGTCGGCCCGGACGCCGGTGAAATTGTCCAAGGGCTGGCCGTGGCGCTTAAAGCAGGCGCGACCAAGCAGTTATTCGATGAAACCATCGGCGTGCACCCAACAGCCGCCGAAGAGTTCGTCACCATGCGTACCCCCGTGTCGTCCTGAGGTCAGCATGACGCAATTGTTCTATCTGGCCGACCTGTTCGGCGTCGCGGTCTTCGCCATTACTGGCGCGCTGATGGCTGGGCGCAAGTCCATGGACCTGTTCGGCGTGCTGGTTATTGCCATCATCACTGCACTGGGTGGCGGCACCTTGCGTGACGTGATTCTGGATAACCATCCGGTCAGCTGGATTCGCAACGACCTGTATATCGTGGTCGCCTCGCTGGCGGCGGTTGGCACCGTGGTCTGGGTGCGGCTGACCCAGCCGATTCACGAAAAAGGCCTGCTATTAGCGGATGCCTTTGGCTTGGCGGTGTTTACCGTGATCGGTGCTGAAGTCGCCATGCAGCACAACGTGCCGCACAGCACGGCGGTGATCATGGGGGTGATGACCGGTGTAGCCGGCGGCGTGATGCGCGATGTGATCTGCAACGAGATCCCGCTGATTTTCCAGAAGGAAATTTACGCCACTGCCTGCATAGCGGGTGCACTGGTGTTTATCGGCATGCGCGCATTGGACACGCCCCATTGGCTGGATACGGGGGTGGCCATGCTCACCGTGCTGCTGATTCGCCTGGCCGCCATTCGCTGGCATATTTCGTTGCCCCGCTTTCATCTCCTGGATAGGCATCGCTGACTGCACCTGGTCTCTGCAGGAGTGGGGAGGCGAAGAGCGCCATAACGGGCATCCCGGCATCATCTTGACGCTAGAGGAGACGCAATATGGATCGGTTCACTGGTGGTTGTCTTTGCGGCAATGTCCGTATTGTTGCTATGGGGCGTCCGTACCGGGTCGGCCTTTGTCATTGTCTTGATTGCCGCAAACACCACGGAGCGCTGTTCCACGCTTCTGCGATTTTTCCGCAGGAGGCAGTCACTATCGAGGGCGAAACGCATGACTACGCCGGGCGATTTTTCTGTCCCCGTTGCGGCTCGTCCGTTTACTCCCGTAGCGCAGATGAAATCGAAGTAAACCTGGGCTCTTTTGATGCCCCTGATCAACTAACGCCAACATACGAACTTTGGACGATTCGTCGTGAGTCGTGGCTGCCTCCATTTCCACTCACGAAACACTACAAGCGCGACCGCGATAGCTCTCACCGTGTGGAGGAGTAGTACGCGAGGCGCGTATCAGGGTTGAACTGTATGTGGCCTGAAAACAGCTTCACATAAACTTACAGCTTGCTCGGAAAATTAATTAACGCCATTGCCAGTAAAAAACTCGCTCCACGATAACCTTAACTTCTCTGATGGTTGAGTACGCATAAGCGTTATTGATGGCACTTTATTACCTTGCAAATTGCAATATACCTTGCGAGGGCATCATGCATTTTGCAATCCGGGCTGAGCTTGCCGGCTAAAAATAGTTGATTAAAAACAGTTAGATACAAAATCTCAAGACTGGCATATTTCATGCGAAGAGCCTGACTCAACATGGAGGGTCAGGCATGACATCAGGTACTGAAAGTGAACAAGCTCTAGCAGAGTATTCCGTAAAGCTTACGCATCGCCCGGATGGGAATATGCTGCTAACACTGCGCACGGGTAAGAAACTGGCATTGCGCAAAGTTTTGGATGGTGAACTCGTCAAATCTAAAGAAAGTATTAGCTCTTTGATCGATGACTTGCTTAGAGACATAAAGTTAGCCAGCGGTGATATTGCATGGCAAGGCAAAGAAAACCGCTGGATAAAGAAAGAGTTACCAACTTTTACCGGTGCACCCATTCAGCTAACTGCTTCAAAGTCATTGTTTTCAAGAAGAAAAATAAACAGCACTACCCAGTAGCAAGGATAAATTTCTAGATAAATTTAATGCAGGGATTATGTGTCTGAATGGATACATAATCTCCGCTATCTCTTGGGTCTTTCAAAAATACGTTAAACGTGTATCGCTATTTTTGTTGCTGAGATATGGCCGCGATGGGCGCAGAGCTATTTATGCCGCCGATCCGATTGGTGGAACACCTGAGCAGATACATGGGTCACCTACCTAGGCGGTGTACTCAGCCATCGTCTTTATAAACGGGAGGGGAGTGCCTCTGGCTATTTCAAGTAATGACTTGAATAGAGTAGGGGGAACTCTACTGGCAGCGCCCACATCGCTTTGTACCGATGCTCCTGAACTGCAATCAAATAGCCGCAAATCGGCAAGGAAACTGTTATGAACCATGACAACCTGGATAAAACTATCAGCGTACTCAATGATCTGATCGAAACTAGCAAGGATGGCGAGGCTGGATTCCGTACATGCGCAGAAGATGTGAAGAATGTGGAGCTGAAGAGCTTATTTACCAAGCGCGCGGGCGAGTGCGCTACTGCGGCTGAAGAGCTGCAAGCAATGGTGCTCGGGTTCGGCGGCGCTCCAGAGAATGACACCAGCGTTGCTGGCGATTTGCACCGCCGTTGGGTAGACCTCAAATCGTTGGTGTCTGGTAAAGATGAGGAGGCCATTCTCAATGAGTGCGAACGTGGTGAGGATGTCGCTAAAAAGCGCTATGCCGAAGCTCTGAAAAATGAACTGCCGTTAAACGTTCGTGAACTAGTGCAGCGCCAGTACGAAGGGGTGCTGCGTAACCACGATCAAATTAAGGCCCTGCGTAACAGCGCTAGAATGAGCAGCTAATGCCTTGCGGCTCGGGCGTCGTCACGTAATGGACGGCGCTTGAGCTGCGCGCCGTACGGCAATAAAGGCTTCGTGCTTAGGCTGCTTATGGCCTAAGCGCCAGGACTTGATCGCGGGCGATCACATCGTGATTTGGTTGCATAGCGGGAGTCTTGTTTAAGACAGGATTCTGCTGCCTTTCTATGAGGAGCTATAGGGTTCGATCTTGGCGTATTTGCGCAAAATGCCGAGCCCTGGCTCGCTGCCGCTGTAAAGCTGAACCGCATCATCTGGTGGGGAGTTTTCCCCATAGGATTCATAGGTGGAGGCGCGTACGCAGTGCAGCGCTGGGTCCATGCTGAATGCTTCCAGGGCAAAGATTTCAGCTGCGCTGGCCCCTCCGATGCGCCAGGACTGTTCGAGTACCCCAGAGCGTGATTGGCCTAATGCATCCACGCCCTGCGCCACATCGTAATTGCGTCGTGAGGCCAAAAGGCCAAAGCATTCGAAAGCGGCCTGTTCATATACGCACGCCTGCTCAATGGCCTGCCGCGCCTGGGGGGACATCTCCAGTTGGCTAAGCGTCATGTAGCCGCCACGCACTACCACCAGATCGGAACCGCCGTATACCTCCGCGCCCGTATTATCGTGCGTAAGGCGTTGAGTGCCGTAGTAGCTCGCGGTGATGCCGGCGACAAACACTTGGCCGACGCTGTAGGTGATGACCTCCGAGAGGTTTTCCTCGATTACCAGGCCCCAGGTGGCGACTTCATCCGCGTCTTGGGCGGCGATGCTAGTGAGCAATTGCTGGCGGTCGCTTAACGCTTCCTGGCCACGACCGGCCTTACCTCGCACAGGCTTCAGGCGCACAGGGCCCTGCTGCAGCAAGAGCTCACCTGCGCGTACAGCATCGTCCCGGTCAAACACCGTATAGCCGCGCAGAATTGCCTGACTGACTTGCTGCGAAAAGCGCGTGGACCAACCCGGCGGTACATGTGTCGGTTGCTCAATCAGCGTGTGGGTGATGGCTTTGGTCGCCATAAACGGCTGATTGATAGCGCCGCCAAAAAAATCGCCCACATCGCGAATGCCCAACGTGCGCAGGGAGGCTTCACCCACTAGCGTTTCGTCAGGGATCAGGTAGCAGTCGTCGTGTGCTTGCGGGTCATAGCTCCCCAAATAAGCAGTCCCCAGCAGTGCGGCAATTTTTTGTCCGAGCACGCGGTGCACAGTTTGTTCGTGTACCGCTGTTTCTTGCTGAACGTGCAGCAGCGCTACGCCCGCTTTAGTGCTCATAGCTTCTTCCATGTACCGCCACCATTTTCACAATCGATTTTGGCCTGCTGGCTATCTTCTAACGAGTAATAGCGCGTGATGACTTTTGCATCCTCCGGCACGTTGAGGTCCGCCGCTTGCTCGTTATCACCGGTGGAGCGGTGGTTGGCCAATGACTCTTGAGTCAACGCTGCCGAACAGACCGCCACGGAGCCACTTTTGCAGCTGACGACCTTCTTTTTTTCACTTCCAAGCGGTTGGTTGCTTTCATTGCTGCATGACCAATTGATCGCATCTGCGGGCATACCGGTAAATTCGTAGCAGCTTTCCATAACCACAGCAGGGACCTGTGAAGTGGTCGTGCTTTGGCTGACATGGCAGGCGTCGGCGAAAACCGATGACCCTGCAAAGCTACTGCCGACCAGCAACAGTAAGGCTCGGATGTCCATGACAATCTCCTTGCTAGGAATGGCTGAATCGCTCTAGTTCTGAAGCGGGCCTGTCGCGCAAAGTTCATGGTTTCTGATAAGCGGCGGCGCAGGCAAATGAGCTGGCAAAAGAGGTTGAACTAAGTCATGCCTATGGGCACTCAACTCTAGGGTCGCAATCCATTCCCCCTGATGCGAAATAGTGAGGCGAGGGCATGAAGAGAGATTGGAATCTGATCAAGGAATTGCTGCTGCGTATTGAGTGCCTGGAACCGGGCCAGCATTTCGTCAAACAGGCGTTGGCTCAACACTGCCCTCACTCAGTGGAAAACCACTTGAGACTTATGCACCTCGCCGGCCTTATCGAAGGGGCTCTAGAGCAGGATGCGCAAGGCGAGCCGGAGTTCGCTGCGTATAGCCTGACTGCGCAGGGGCGCGATTTTTTGGGCACTATCCGCGAAAGCGATTCGCGTAAGTACGCGCGGCATAGTCACTGCGCCTGCTTCGCTCAAGATGACTTGCGGCAAACGGCTTGATCTCGCGCCGCTTTTACCGCTGAGCTTTTACCTCTGAACCTGCGAGGCGCTTCATGCCGGATGAAACCAGCTCTGACGCTGATGGCGTAAAGGCATTTAAAAACAGCATTCTTGCCAAACTCAAATACGCGGTAGGCAGGGACCCAAGCAGCGCCTTTGATCACGACTGGTTTGAGGCGGTGGCTCTGGCCGCTCGCGATCATGTCGTGGATCGCTGGGAAGAGGCCTCGGCAGAGGTCGAACGCCATCCGCCCAAGCGCATCTACTACCTATCCCTGGAATTTCTGATCGGTCGCCTGCTGGTCGACAACCTGAGCAACCTTGGCTTGCTTGATACGGCGCGCCAGGCATTGGCCGAGCTGAATGTCGACCTTGAGCAAATCCGTCAATTTGAACCCGATGCTGCACTGGGTAACGGTGGCCTCGGCCGACTTGCCGCCTGTTTTATGGAAAGCATGGCCACCTTGGGTTTGGCGGCGCATGGTTACGGCATCCGTTATGAGCATGGCCTGTTTCGCCAAGCCATTGCCGACGGTTGGCAGCTTGAGCAAACGGAAACCTGGTTGGATTTTGGCAACCCCTGGGAGTTCGAACGCCCAGAGGTGAGCTATAGCATCGGTTTTGGCGGCAGTGTCTCCAGCCATATGGACGATGGCGAGGTGGCGCGCCAGCTCTGGCAGCCAACGGAAACCATCCGCGCCATTGCTTACGACACGCCGATAGTTGGTTGGCGGCGCACGTCAGTGAACACGCTACGGCTGTGGCGGGCGCGTGCCGAGGAAAACCTGCAACTGGATCGCTTCAATGCCGGCGACCACTTTGGCGCCGTGGCCGAAGTGGTGCGCGCGGAGAGTATCTCGCGGGTGCTCTATCCGGCAGACAGTACCGAAGCCGGGCAAGAGCTGCGCCTGCGCCAGGAGTTCTTTTTCGTCTCTGCCTCGTTGCAGGATCTGCTGCGTCGGCATATGCACGAGAACGGCGATATTCGCACCCTGGCAGACAAGGTAGCCATCCAGCTCAACGATACCCACCCCGCGATTGCAGTTGCCGAGCTGATGCGTCTTCTCGTGGATATTCACCAACTGAGTTGGTTCGAGGGGTGGCAACTGACGGTGGCGACTCTTGCCTATACCAACCATACCTTGCTCCCGGAGGCGCTGGAGTCCTGGCCCGTATCGATGATGGAGCGTTTGCTGCCGCGGCACATGCAGATCATCTACCTGATCAACGCCTACCATATCGATGCACTGCGCGCTCAGGACATCCATGATTTCGCCCTGCTGCGCTCGGTGTCGCTGATCGAGGAAGACCAGGGGCGTCGGGTGCGCATGGGCAACCTGGCGTTTCTTGGCGCGCATAGCATCAACGGCGTATCGGCGCTGCACACCGAGCTTATGCGCCAGACCGTGTTCCGTGATTTGCACGCCCTGTATCCGCAACGAATCAATAACAAAACCAACGGCGTGTCATTCCGCCGTTGGTTGTTCCAGGTCAATCCGCTGCTGACCCAGTTGCTGGTTGATACCTTGGGCAGTGAGGTGCTCGATTCTCCGGAAGCCATTCTTTGCCAATTGGCCATGCATGCTGGCAATGGGCAGCTGCGCCAGCGCTTCGCCGCTCAGCGCCAACAAGGCAAAACCGCGCTGGCTCAACTGATTCACGAGCGTCTGGGGATTAGCGTCGATACCGCGGCGATCTTCGATGTGCAGGTCAAACGTATCCACGAATACAAACGTCAACTGCTTAACCTGCTGCATACCGTGGCCTTGTACCAAGCGATTCGCAACGACCCGACCACCGACTGGGCGCCGCGGGTGAAGATATTCGCCGGCAAAGCGGCGGCCAGCTATCACCAGGCCAAGCTCATCATCAAGTTGACCAATGACCTAAGCCGCACCATCAATGATGACCCCACCGTGCGCGGCCTGCTCAAGGTGGTATTCCTGCCCAATTACAATGTCAGCCTGGCCGAGATGATCATCCCTGCTGCAGACCTTTCCGAGCAGATTTCCACTGCCGGTTTGGAAGCCTCGGGCACCAGCAATATGAAGTTCGCGCTCAACGGCGCGCTGACCATCGGCACCCTGGACGGTGCCAACGTGGAAATGAGCGAGCTGATTGGCTGCGAGCACATGTTTATCTTCGGCATGACGGCCAGTCAGGTGAACCTGCGCAAGCAAGCGGGCGATCTGAATATGAGTAGTACGCTCATGACCTCTGAGCGACTGCGATTGGCTTTAGAGGCGATCCGTGAAGGTGTCTTTTCACCCGATGACCCGACGCGTTATGCCGGTCTGGTTGATACGTTGATCGCCGACGACCGTTTTATGGTGTGCGCTGATTTCGATGACTACTGGGAGGCTCAGCGGCGGGTCGACCAGCATTGGCAAAACCCGGATGCCTGGTGGACCTCGGCGATACTCAACTGCTCACGAATGGGCTGGTTTTCCTCTGACCGGACCATCCGCGAATATGCAGCGGACATCTGGGGCGTGCCCGTGGGCAAGCAGTGACTTCAGGCTGTAGCGGATCAAGAACATATGCTTCGTCGCCATGCTGGGGCCTCCTGGAGTTGGTTCTTATCTGCAGTCATTTATGACTGCAGATGGCGTTGCCTGACTGACGTAGGTGGGTGCGGCGGCGTAGCGTTTTGGCGCGTTTCTCCAGAACGAGATACACCACGCAGGCCAGCAGCAGCGGCAACAGCAGATAGATAGCGCGGTAGCCGATCAAGGCCGCGAGGATGGAGCCCTTGCTGATCTCATGCTGCAGCAGGCCGATAAATACCGCCTCAAGTACGCCGAGCCCCGCCGGGATATGGGTGATGACGCCGGCAATGCTGCTGATCAACATAATGCCGATCACCGTCGCATAGGTAACCTTGTCCGGCAGCAGCAGAAATACCACCAGGCTGGACAGTGACCAGTTGAGTGTCGCCATGGCGACCTGCAGCAAGGCCAGGCGCAGCGAGGGCAGGGTGAGCTCATGTTGGCGAAAGGACCAGGCTCGCCGCTTGGCAAAGCGACAGGCCAGCAGGTAGGTGATAGATACAGCCAGCATGGCGATGCCGATCAGCTGCAGTCCCACAGTGCCAATTGACCAGTTTGCCGGCAGCTCCAATAAGCGCAGCGAGAACACGATGCCGCCGATCAGCGTGTAACCCACCCAGTTGGTCACCAGGCTGAAGCTGAATACGCGGGTGATGGTTGCCAGGTCCAGCCCTAAGCGTGAGTACAGGCGATAACGCAGGGCGATGCTGCCGATCCAGGCGCTGATATTGAGGTTGAAGGCATAGCAGACGAATGCCACCGGCAAGATCTGCTTGGCGGGTAATTTGTGCCCGGTATAGATCCGGCCAAGTAAGTCATAGCAGCTGAACAGGCTATAGCTGAGCATTGTGATCAGGATGCACAGCAGCAAGGTGCTCGCCTTGAACGACTGCACTGCCTGTTTGAGGTCTTGCCAGTCGAGGTTTTTCACCAGCATAAACAGCATGGCTGAGACCATGCCGAAGAACAGCAAAGTCAGCAGGCGCTTGCCCCAGACCCACCAGCGTTTTTTCTTTTCTGCAGAGACTTCGCTCATGGTTTTTTGTATGCCCCCATCGTTGGCATTCGTCCCGCCTCGCCAGCGACGAGAGCGAGAACGCTGCACGTGTTTGTTATCGGTTCGGCTGGCTGGTGCGTCGGAAAACATCCGCCCCATTGCTGTTGCGCGACCGGCCGCCTTATAACTGGCTGACCGGAGGCCCTGGCGAAAGTTCGTGTTATTTCCTGTTGCAGGCCGTGGCGAAACCTTGAACTTTGCAAGCTGTGGACGCTTCCCATATCTACAACAACTTCAGCCACAGACAAGGTCGTAAGCCCATGCAAAGTGTTGAACAGGTGGTGCGTTTTCTAGAGAAGTATCAGCTGTCGCTGACGACGGCTGAATCCTGCACAGCCGGTCTGATGGCGTCCATGGTGGCGGAAGTGATGGGGGCTGGCGCAGTACTTGAATCCGGCTTTGTGGTGTATTCCCCCGAGGCCAAGCACGCGTGTCTGGGCGTGAGCCTGCAGACCATGGAGACCTTTGGCCTAACCAGCGAAGAGGTGGCGCGGGAAATGGCTATTGGCGCAATGAAGCTCAGCAAGGCAAACATCGTTCTGGCCAATACTGGGCTGGCCGAAGCGGCAGGCGAAATGGACGGCGTGCAGTGTTTCGCCTGCGCCATGAAGGTCAACGGCCATGAAGGCGTGGTGAGTGAAACGGTAAAGTTTGCCGGCGAGCGCAACGAGGTCCGGGTTGCTGCATCACGCTATGCACTGCTACAACTGCCGTATTACTACGAGCGCTTGCGCCAGGTCTGATTCGTCAAACGGGAGGCTGCCGTTCTGGCTCGCTGATATCGCCCTGAGCCGGTAATTCGTCGCGATGTTCTTTCGTGACGTCTGGTTTAAGCACGCCGCGCAGCTGCGGTAGGCAATGCGGGTAATCGCGATTGATAAAGTTGATCAGGTTTTCCCGGATATAGCAGCGCAGGTCCCAGTTACGTGACGAATCCCCAGAGCTGGCGAGCACGCGCAGCTGAATACCGCGTTCGTTGCTGTCGATCACTTGCAACACGCTGACACGGCCATCCCAGAGCTCGGGCACCTCATTACACAGTCGCGCCAACTCCTGGCGTAGCGGCTCCAGAGGGGTCGAATAGTCCACCCACAGCGTTACCGCGCCGATCAGCGATGAGGTCATGCGTGTCCAGTTCTGGAACGGATTTTCGATAAACCATTGCAGGGGGACGATCAGCCGGCGGTCATCCCAGATGCGCACCACGACATAGGTGCCGGTGATTTCTTCGATGCGCCCCCACTCATTTTCGACGATCACCACATCATCCAGACGGATAGGCTGTGTGAGTGCTATTTGCAAGCCGGCAATCAAGTTGCCCAGCACGGGTTTGGCCGCAAAACCCACGGCCAGTCCGGCCAAACCTGCCGATGCCAACAAACTGGCCCCGAACTGACGAGCAGAAGGGAAGGTCATCAACATGGCCGCAAAGCCGAAGATCATGACCAGTGCGCTGAGCGTGCGTACCAGCACGCGGGTCTGAGTCTGGATACGCCGAGCGCGCAGGTTGTCACTGACGTTGACCGGATGATGCACAAGGATGATCTGCTGCACTGCATCCACAGCGCGCAAGCCGAGCCAGGTCACGCTGCCGATAATGGCCAGCGACGTGAGGTGGCGTGCGGCGTCGATAAAGAAGATCTCATCGGGGCTGGAGTTCCAGACTGTGTGTATGCCGAGCAATGGCAGCAATAGACGCAGAGGAGCCTTGGCCTGCAGCAGCAACTCGCGGGTAAAGGTCAGCGAGTGGGTTACTCGCAGCAGTAGCAGAAACAGCCATTTGGTTGCGAAAGCCAGGACGAGTGCGACAAGCAATGCTGCCAGCAAGACTTGCAGATCTGGCGTGGGAATATACGACAGCCAGTCGAAGGTCATGAACGACTCCGAGTCGTGAGTGATTTAGCGGCGTGCTACAGGGCTGGGGCGCGGATGCCCCGTGCTGCATGTGTTACGTCCTGAACTGCTGGAACCTCGTCTGCGGCCTATTCAGCTAAGCCCGACGTTTCCTTGCTGGCATTTCCTGGTACAGGGCGGCTGGCAGCAACGATGCGGAACTGTTTATGCACCGTGGGCCAGGCGCGGGTTGCTGTTTGTTCCTCTTTAAAATCAGGCTTTTGCTGACTCCCAGCACTGGGCTGGCTAGGGGATGTGGGATTGGCGCTGTAGGGTTTTCTCTGATTAATCATCTGGTTTTCCTCAAGCTTGGTCTGATCATTTCGGGCGCAATTTTTCAGGCACCACTCTGGGTTGAGTCATCAAAAGCAGAAGATGTTCCCGCTATTTGGTTCACTTAACGGGCAGGCCATACAGCGTTGTCGCGGGGGCGGGCGAGGGGAGAGACGCGCAATTATTTGTTGAACGTTTTATGGCCCTCAGAGCCGAATTTTTATGTGGCTATGAGTGATTACCAGGAGCGGAGTAATTGCCGGAGCAACTATCGGCATCCGTATAGCAGTCGCTTAATCAGGGATCTGCGGTCTTGATAAGTGGTGAAGTGAATCCTGATGCAAAGACCGCTATGGGTCTGCGAATAACTCTGCCTGTGCAACTGACTTTCGCCTCAGATCCTTTGGAGTTAGATGGATGAATCAACCGATAAAAAAAATCTGGGATGCCCGAGTGGCTCCAGAAAACACCCATCAAAATCTTCTTTTGGCATCCCTTTCAAAAGACGTCCAGGAGCGCTTGTTCAGCCGCATGGAATGGGTGGAGTTGCCGCAGGGCAAGGTCGTCTATGAGTCAGGCGATACGGTGCGTCATGTGTATTTCCCAACCGATGCAATCATTGCACTGCTCTGTGTAACCGAGAGTGGCGCATCGGCTGAGACAGCGCTGGTCGGCAATGAGGGGGTTGCCGGCCTCGCGCTGCTGATGGGCGGCGGGAGCATGTCGACTCAAGCGGTTGTGCAAAACAGTGGCCATGCCTATCGCTTGCCAGGGCAGCGCTTTATGGATGAGTGCGATCGTCACGGGGAGCTGCTGCAGTTGGTCTTGCGGTATACCCAAACGCTGATAACGCAAATGTCGCAAACTGCTGTATGCAACCGCCACCACTGTATCGAACAGCGATTGTGCTGTTGGTTGTTGTTATCCCTTGATCGCCTGCCCGGTACTGAGCTGGCTATGACTCAAGAGCTGATCGCCAGCATGCTTGGCGTGCGCCGTGAAGGCGTCACAGAGGCTGCCGGCAAGTTGCAACGCCAAGGCATCATTGAGTACTACCGTGGACGCATCACCGTTCTGGACCGCACCAGGCTCGAGCACCTGAGCTGCGAGTGTTATGCCGTGGTGAGGAAGGAAACGGACCGCCTGCTGCCCGGCCGACCTGCGCAATTGAATGCAGTGACCTATCGGCGAGTCGGCGCCAGTGCAGGCTAAAGCCGGGTTCAGTGAGCCCGCCAATTATCGGGTTACTGCCGGTAGCTCAGATAAGCCTGATCCAGCCGCCGGCTTTGGCTGGATCAGGCTTATATGCTTCAGCCTCGTGAGCTTTAGTTGCGACGCGCGGTCAACAATCCCAATAGAAAGGCAATTGCAGCACCGGCGCACAGAGCGGTCCATGGCTTCTCATGCAGGTAATCGTTGGTTGATGCAACCGTCTGCTTAGCCCGCTGAGAAAGGCTTTCGCCGACAGCTTCTGCGGACACTTTGGCAGCGTCGATACGTGAGCTCAATTTGGCCTTGGCCTGGGCCAGATCTTCTCCAGTGAGGGTGGTTACATCCTTAATAAGGTCTTCGATGTCTGCCAGGAAATTATGAAAATCATGAGCAACATCGGGTGAGCCTAGTTTCGTTTCGCCTCGTGCTGTAGGGCCTGCAACGATAGGTCCAGTGCCCTTGCCGAGCGCGCTAACACCTTCTCTATTTGTATCGTTTGGGTTGTGCATGTGACCTCCGATTGCTGAGATATTTAACCCATGAGACCGCTGCGTAGCCGTATGGCCGCTGCGATGAAGTATCAGCATGAGTGCGTTGCCGCAGTGCGTCTGTGCGCAAGCGAACGATGTGCTTAAGCGCATTGCTAGTACGCTCTGCTAATCATCAAAGCAGAACCGTGCAACTACTCTGCACAGTTAACAAATGATTGGCCAGGAATAGTGCCTGATTAGAAATATTTTGCAGTACTGCCGCAGGTGTATACCTGAGCATAAGTAAGCGTTATATGAAATAACAGCTTGGAGAGAACTGGCATGCCAACACTAGACAAGACCATCGAGCAACTAAATCAATGCCTCGTAACGTGTTATTCGGCAAGATTGATTTTTCAGGATTTTGCTAAAATATCGCACGCTGAAGAACTTCGTTATCTGTTTACCAGCATTGCGTTGACCTTACCTTTACTGGGCGAGCAACTGCAGCAGCAGATCAGAAGCTATGGTGGACGATCAAGTCGGCATGCCAGCGTAATTGGCATGCTGCACTGCGGTTGGCAATGGCTGAAGTTACGTATAGGGAAGATGGATGACCGGGACTTGCTCAATGAAGGCTTGCGCGTTGAAAGAGCCGTCTGTCAACGCTTTGAAACACTGCTTCAGGGCGACCTGCCGCCCGTGTTTCGTGACCAGCTTATGGTTCATTACGGCGTACTACTTGATCAGCAGGCTCAGTTGCAGGCGTTACTGCAAAAGTGGCGTAATGTGGAACGGCGCTAGAAAAGCTGTAGCAACTTTTCGCGCCGCAACCACTGCTTTAGAAGATCGGCATTCTTTTAATTTCTTGTATCACCATGCTGTCCATCCCCCTCTGATGCCAACCGGTGGCGCCCTCTATAACGCCCTGTTCGCAGGTTACAGTCAGCCTGTTGAGGTTCCATCCAGATTCGTCCTGATCGGGGCAGTTACCAACACACGCGGCCTGCGCTTTGAGCTGGTTTTTAAAATCGCAGTTTGATTCTGCGTAATGCATGGACAAAAGTTTTTGCGGTTCGCTAGAAACCTCCAAAGGGAAGAGGAGCTTTAAATTGAAGATAAACATAAATGCAATAAAGGTGGTGGTTTCCGGCCGTGCAAACCATTCACAGAACTTACTCATCAAACGCCTTTCGCGATTTAAGATATCCATATTTAAGTTCCATTCAGGTTGTTTTTTAAGGTATGTGCGTCTACTACTCTCGCAATTTTCTTGTGCTCCACAGTCTGGAGCTATGTGTTCTGAACAGTGGGGTACGCATATAGGTCGGCAGCCCAGCAGTGCTGCTGCAATATTTTACTGCGTCATGCAGGCAACTATTGCCAGCCTCATAGGCTATGTCAAATTTTACAGCGCGAACTGCTTCACCAATATCGGTTATTTTTCCGGCGACGCGCTCTATGGTCTTTCCATTAGAGGAGCTGAATTTCAATAGGATACTGCCATCGGGCCGTTGCGTAGCCTGCACTGCATACCCCTCGGATGTGATGGTCAATTCCTCCACTTTCATTTTTCTTCTCCTTAAGAAACATGTGAGAAGTGAAAAAATAGCGCGTGCTCAGCCAAGCGCAACGGCTCCGGATAGCCTCCGGATAAACGGTACTAAACAATAGTAAAGTGCCATTATTGAGTTGTAATCAAGTTAAAGCATGGCGCCCCGTGTACAATTTTTGTACAGATTATTTCTGTGCCATCATTTATATGGCACTCATAAATGGCTTGCACTAAAAGTGTGAACTTTCGCACGTTGTTGCGAGTTGTAAGCAGTTGATGTCGACTGTCCAAGCTCGGCGGTATTTTCAGCCCATAGCTAAGGAAAAATTCCTTGAACCTGGCAGTAAGCTGACGGGTCAGTTTTTAGTACCAACCCATTATTCTCGGTACTAGCCATGATCAAGAAATGCTTATTCCCCGCAGCAGGTTATGGAACACGCTTTCTGCCAGCTACCAAGTCGATGCCCAAGGAAATGCTGCCGGTTGTTGATACGCCGCTCATTCAATATGGCGTAGAAGAGGCGCTTGAAGCGGGGCTGAATGAGATTGCCGTGGTCACCGGGCGCGGCAAACGTTCGTTGGAAGACCACTTCGATATCAGCTATGAGCTGGAACATGAAATCTCCAATACCAGCAAAGAGAAATCCTTGAGCGGTATTCGCCGTCTTATTGATGAGTGCAGCTTCTCCTATACGCGCCAAATTGAAATGAAAGGGCTCGGCCACGCCATCCTCTGTGGGCGTCCGCTGATTGGTGACGAAGCCTTTGCCGTAGTGCTCGCCGATGACCTGTGCCTGAACGTCGACGGTGATGGCGTGTTGACGCAGATGGTCAAGCTCTATGAGCAGTTTCGCTGTTCCATCGTGGCGATTCAGGAGGTTCCCCTTGAAGAGGTCTCCCGCTACGGCGTCATCGCTGGCGAGGCGATTCGTGATGATATTTTCCGGGTTGAACGGATGGTGGAAAAACCCAAGCCCGAAGACGCACCGTCCAACCTGGCAATCATTGGCCGCTACATCCTGACCCCTGACATTTTTGCGCTGATTGAACAGACGGTTCCCGGTAAAAACGGCGAAATTCAGATCACCGATGCGCTGATGAAACAGGCCCAGCAGGGCTGCGTAATGGCCTACAAATTCAAGGGCCAACGCTTCGATTGCGGTTCTGCCGAAGGCTATGTCGAGGCCACCAACTTCTGCTTCGAGAACATCTACAAGAGCAAAACCGCATCACATGCGCCGCGCTTGGAAGTCGTGTAGCGCCGTGCATTTTGCCCAATCCATGATCCGCTGGAATAGCCGAGGCCTGGTGTCGCGCACGCTTCGGCTATCGCCAACGGCCACCTTCATCAGAGGGATCCACAATGGACGATAAACAAACATTGCCCGCGCAACATCAGGATCGGCAACCCGGCCTTGAGCACGATATGCATCCCCAGCCGACGTATCTATCCACCGATTACCGGGCAGCCAATAAGCTTGCCGGGAAGGTAGCCATCATCACCGGTGGCGACAGCGGAATCGGCCGTGCCGTGGCGGTGCATTTTGCGCTGGAGGGCGCGCATGTTGCGCTGGTTTATCTGGATGAAAACGAGGATGCCCAGAAGACTCTGAGCGAGATCACCAAGCACGGTGGCCAGGCCATCGCCTTGGCTGGTGATATAGCGCAAGAAGGATTTTGTAAGTGTGTCGTAGACGCGGTGATCGCCAAATGGGGACGCCTGGATATTCTGGTCAACAATGCCGGTGAACAGCATCCCGAAAGCAACCTGGAAGACATGGATGAGCAACAGTGGGAGAAAACCTTTCGCACCAACATCTTCGCCATGTTCCAACTCACCAAGCTTGCGCTAGCCCATATGCAAGCAGGCGCCAGCATCATCAACACCAGCTCGGTGACCGCCTATAAAGGCAACCCGATGCTGTTGGATTATTCGTCAACCAAGGGCGCCATCACCTCATTTACCCGTTCACTCTCCACCAACCTGGCGGCCAAAGGCATTCGGGTTAATGGGGTTGCCCCTGGCCCCATCTGGACACCTCTGATTCCCTCTACGTTTAGCGCCGAGAAAGTGGCCACCTTTGGCGCGGACACGCCAATGGGGCGCCCTGGGCAACCGTCTGAAGTGGCCCCTGCGTTTGTGTACCTGGCCAGCAATGACGCTTCCTATATGACGGGGCAGATGCTGCACGTAAATGGCGGCAGCGTGGTTAACGGATAAGCCCGGCATTCAAGTGGTGCCGTTAAACCGGAGGAATTAAGCCATGGCTTGCGACGACGAAGCACAGCCTTACCAGACCATGTACAGCACGGGGTTCAGGGCAGAGCGGTGCGCAAGGCGGTCGGCTGGCAGAAAATAACTGCATCAGTGAGCGCTCGTAGCGGGGCGCCAGTGCGCCGCGCTCCGCAGCTTAATCAAGAGCTTTGCAGCAGCGCGGCCTGCCGGGCCTGTTCATCGGCACCTGCGGTCGGGAACGGACGGGTGAGTTTCAGTGCCACACAAGCGATACGTTCTGCATAAGCGTAAGCCGGTTTTTCCAACTCCTCGCCAAATACATCCGGGTCGATTTCCTCATAGCTCCAGCCCCAATTGATATCGGCCAGCGATGGGCGGATGGCATTCAGGAACGGATCCTCGTTGTCGAATATGGCTACGCCGGTATAGAGCAGCAGGGTGCCGCCCGGTGTCAGCCGCTCAAGCGCCGCGTCGAATATCTTCAGTGACAAGCCAATGCCATGTTTGCCACCGCCATGCCGATAGGTGCGCTGCTGCGCATCCAGCATGTAGGGCGGGTTGGCGATGATCAGATCGAAGTTCCCCGTCACATCACGCAATAGGTCACTGCGCCGCGTCACCAGGTTGCTGACGCCGCCCAGGCACGCATTGACAGCAGTAAAGGCGAGGGCCTGGTCATTGATGTCGAGTGCCAGCACCTCGGCCTGCGGTTGCAGCATGGCGGCTGTCAACGCCCCAGGGCCGGCGCCGCAGCCTATATCGACGATGCGCTGTAGGGGATGGCTGTGGCTTTGCAAGTGGTCGCGCACCATCCGCACGAAACGGTAAGTATCTGGGCCGAAGAATACCGCGTCGGCGCTGTCGGTCGGGAAGCGTGAATGGACGAACAGCTGATCCCCCAGGCTCGACCAGCGCACCCGGCTGAGCCACCGCTCACCCTGGGCTTGCAGAACATCGGCCCGGCGCATCAGCTCGAAGAGTTCGGCATCCAGCGTCTCGCGGCGAAAGGGCCGGCTCCAGCCGAAGATATCGCGCAGGTTGCGCGCCTGCTCATTGCCTGGGCGCAGGTTGACCCGTTGCTGGGTCGCCGGTGTGGGCGTGATAAAGCGGTAACCACGGGCGCTCAGCGCAGCGCCCAGGCGCAGCAACGCCAAGGCTTGAGGGGAGGCGAGCGGCGCCAGGGCTTCATACATGATGCTCTCCTGTTTCAGTAAGCCAGTGCAGCGAAGATGCGGGTGGCCGCCAACCCGGCAGAAGTGGAGTGATAAACCGGGGCCAGCAGTTCGATAAGCCGCGCTTCGCGTTGTGCGGCACTCATCCGCTGCAGCTGCTTGCGCAGTAGTTGCTGTTCGTTATCCAACTCGCTGCTGGCCGGCGCGCTCGCTGGCTCCAACAACGGGTCTTGACGCTGACGGTTCTTGCGAAAGAGTGCCGTATCCAGATGTTTGGCAGTTGGCGTATCGAGCCAGTCACCGGCGATCCAGTCATGCACCAGCTGCTGCTCGTATGCGCTGAATACGCCGAACATCGCAGCCCCATCGCCGCGCACCAGATTCCAGAAGCGGCTGAGGATCGGGTCCTGGTGACGGTTAATCCAACCCCGGCGTTGCAGCGCGTCGAGGAAGCCACCAATGCCTTCTTGGCAGGCCAGCCATTGGTTGATCGTCCGCCCTTCGATGCGGCAGTAATCGGAATGCACCTGCCCAGCCACACCGCGCTTGTGTTCAAGCATTGCGTGCAGCTCTTGTTCCAGGTCGAAGCCGGCGATAATCCTGGTTGAGCTGACGCCCAGATCGTTGAGCCGATAACCCAAGGCCACCCGTCGATAGAACGCCTTGGCATCACCCAACAGCGGCAGGTTATCCAGCACGGCACGCACCGCCTTGGCCGCATGGCCGGTGCCGCTGTTGTCGATGGTCACATGCAGCAAAAAGTAATAGGGGTCGATGTCCAGCTCTTCCAGCTCGAACGCGCTGATCAGCAGGTGCAAGGGCAACTGTTCATAGCCCAGGTTGTAGCCGATAACCTCCGGCAGGTAGTCGCTGCCCAAGTGGCCGAGCGCCAACTGGATTGCACCCTGCAGGTAGAGCGCATCGTCCAGGTTGTTAAGGTCGTCGCAGCCCTGAGCGGTCAACAACCGGCGATACAACAGCACATGATTCTGCTGAGGTACGCCATCGCCCAACTCTTCCAGGTAGGTGCGCACCAGCGGCTGCACGCGCACGTCCCGCCAGTGCGGCAAGGTGCCATACAACCAGGCTCCGTCGACGAGTTTGGTCGGTGCCACGGCGCGTAGAAAATGCAGGGCGTGGGCGCGATGGCGGAAGTACTGACGTGCGCCGCCGGCCCGCCGCTTGTCCAGGTAGGCCGCATACGCCTGAGTAACACTAGCGGACCCGCGCAGAGACCAGGCGTGCAATTGCTCAGGGCGCTCTGGCAACTCACAGGGCAGGTCGGCGGCTTCCTCCAGGCGCTCATTGAGGAAGTCCCGTGCGGCCTCGCGTGCATCCAAAGGCTCGGCTAACAGATGCCGATAAATCTGTTGCCACGAACCGCTGCCAGTGAGGGGCGGGGCGTGGTTGCTGGAGGAGGTGTCGACAAGGCTGAGAATGGACATTGGCTGGGCCTCCTGGCCGGTTGGGCAGGCAACCAGAAAACAACCTCGCGGCTGACTCTGTGCCTCTTAATTAGGAGGGTTTTGCGCCAGAAAAAATTCCACCTAAATTTCCCCTGCAAGCGCCGTAAGCGAACAGGTTGAACCATGCAGGCCGCTGCGTATCAACCACAGGAACTGCTTAAGGAAGGCGTCATGACAGATCGCTCACCACCGACGTTTGGCATTGAGGAAGAATATTTCCTCACCGATCTGCTTAGCCGGCGCATGCCCCGTCAGCCCGTCGAAGGCTTCGCTGCAGCCTGCCAGATGGCGCTGGGTAACCTGGTCACCCGAGAGATGTTCGCCGCCCAGTTTGAGGTGGTCACCCCGGTTCTGCATAACCTGGACGATGCCCGTGAATGCCTGAGCAGCGCACGCCGCACCCTGGCGCAGGTGGCCAGGGAGTTTGGCTTTGGCCTGGTGGCAGCCGGAACTCAGCCACTGGCGCAGTGGCGACAGCAGCGGCCCACCGGCGTGGCGCGGTATCAGCAGATCTTCGATGACTTCCAGATGGTCGCCAGCCGCAGCGTACTGGCGGGGCTGCATGTGCATGTCGGCGTATCGGCCGAGCTGGACCGGATCCGCATCATGAATCGGGTGACGCCCTGGCTGCCCCTGTTGCTAGGCTTGAGCGCCTCTTCACCGTTTTGGGAGGGCAAGCCGTCTGGGCTGATGAGCTATCGCCAAGCCGTCTGTGACGAGTGGCCGCGTATGGGCATTCCCGATCATTTTGACAATGACGCTGACTACCAGCGCTACGTGCAGATGCTCCTGGACACCGGCTCGATCCGCACCACAGCGGACGTGTGGTGGAACATCCGCCCGTCGGTGCGCTACCCGACTCTCGAACTGCGTATCGCCGATGCCTGCCCGCAACTGGAGGACGCCTTGTGCATCGCTGCGCTGTTCCGGGCCATGGTCAATTACGCCACGCATATGCCCAGCGCTGCCTGGATCGATGACCCGATAACCCGCGTGATCACCCTGGAGAACCGCTGGCGAGCCAAGCGTTATGGCTTGCACGGTGCCTTTATCGACCCAACAACGCAGCGTGCGCTGCCGTTTGCCGAGTGGCTCGGCAGCGTGCTGCAGCAACTGCAGGCACACATTGCTCCCGGCGACGAGTCGGCGGTGCAGCACGCCCAGCGTCTGGTCCGTGACGGCGGAAGTGCGCAGGCGCAACTGCACCAATACCAGCAGGAACGAGACGCGGGGCGCAGTCACGGCGAAGCCTTGATGGCGGTGGTGGATGCGCTGATGGCGCAGACCGAGTTGCGCGACGTCGGTAGAGGCGGCGAATAGCTGAACAGGTGATCGAGCAAGCGGGCGACATCCTCCTACGACTCTGAACCGCTCGACCGATAGGCGGAACCTTTGCCTGCAGACCCGCCTTCTAACCCATTAAGCAACCTGCGCGGGCCCAGCAGCTGGATGTTTGCAGTGGCCTGGCAACCAGTCTGACGGAGGCGATATGTCATCAAATATTCACAACGTCCAGCGTATTGAACGCGGTATTTCCATTGCTACGGGAGCCGCAGCCATTGTTAGTGGTGTTCACCAAGGTGGGTCGGCGGGCCTTATCAAGGCACTGGGTGGCCTCGCGTTGGTGCACCGTGGCATCAGCGGCCACTGTTCGCTCAAGGCCATGCTCACTGACCCTCACGCCGAACTGGTCTATCTGCGCCAGCGCGTGGCTGACCTGCGAGCGGCCGTGGACAAGCTTGAAAAGAACACATCAAGCGGGAAACGCGCCCAAGAGGCCAAGGTGGATCACGCCCTGGAAGAAACCTTCCCGGCCAGTGATCCGATCTCGCCGTAAACCGGCCCGGATCATCAAGCAGTGTGGCGGATGGCCCGATGGTCATCCTGCCGCTCGCGCAAACCTTGAATCAGTGATCGGCGGCCCCGGTCGACCGGTCAGCCAACCAATTCGGAGGCAGCCATGAGTACCCCAACCCCAGAAGCCCCTGTGATTCCTGATGACAGCCTGGATTTCAG
>DASRUM010000114.1:0-12181 GCA_035655415.1 Pseudomonas sp. | reverse complement strand
GCAGGCTGGCAGAGGCCAGGGGCATACGGAGCATGGCGGAATCCTTTGCTGGTGAGAGTAAGCACCCACGCAAGCGGGTACAAAAACCGAAACATAATGCGAAAGATTTTCATTTTGCGCAAAGGGTCAATGCAGCTTTTTTACCGCGAGCTGTGGGCGGAGTCTGCGATCGGGCCATTCGATATGGCTAAAATACCTGCTCTGCGGCTTTCAACAGCCACTCAGGAGTTCCGCATTAGCCTTACCCGTGTTGCCATTGGTCAGCTGTTCGAACGCCCTGGAGCTGAAAGCCGATGCAAGCTTCCAGCATATGCAGCAGCGCATTAGCGGCATGGTTATTGGGTATCAATAGTTTCTAGGCGAAAACGCCGTGCATGAAAAAGCCCGCTAATTCAGGCGGGCTTTTTCGTGGACATATGACGTTACAGCGTGGCGGGGTTAGCGGCGTTGTTGAGTCGTCGCGCCTGCTTCAGGTAGGCAGTCAGCTCGCGGGCCGGCAGCGGCTTGCTGTACAGGTAGCCCTGACCCTCGTTACAACCCTGAGCGATGATGTAGGCCTCCTGCTCGACGGTTTCCACACCCTCGGCGATGACCTGCATGCCCAGGCTCTTACCCAGTTGGATAATGGCGCGCACGATGGTCGCGTCGTCCTCGTCTTCCAACAGGTCCTGCACGAAGCTTTTGTCGATCTTGATCTTGTCCAGCGGCAGGCTCTTCAGATAGCTCAGCGAGGAGTAGCCAGTACCGAAGTCATCGATGGCGATCAGCGCACCGGAGCGGCGCAGGCTGAGCAGGTGCTGGGCGGCAGTGTTGATGTCTTCCATCAGGCCGGTTTCGGTGACTTCCAGCTCCAGGCTACGCAGCGGCAGGCGATAGACCTGCATCAGGTTGTTGACCACCCGTGGCAGCTCGGCGTGGTGCAACTGCACGGTGGACAGGTTGACTGCCATGCGCAGCTCGGTGAAGCCCTGATCATGCCATTCGCGCAGCTGGCGGCAGGTTTGGTCGAGAATCCATTCGCCAATCGGGATGATGGTGCCGTTCTGTTCTGCCAGCGGGATAAACAGATCCGGCGGCACTAAACCATGTTGCGGGTGTTGCCAGCGCAGCAGTGCTTCAACGCCTACTACGCTGTGGTCGCGGTAGTCGACCTGTGGCTGGTAAACCAGATGCAGTTGGTTCAGTGCCAGGGCGTCGCGCAGATCTTTTTCCAGCTCGCGGCGGCGGCGCATTTCGCTGTCGACGCTGGCGATATAGAACTGGTAACGGTTGCGCGAACGGCTCTTGGCCAGGGTCATGGTCTGTTCGGCTTTCTGCAGCAGCTTTTCGGTGCTGTCGCCATCTTCCGGGAACAGGGTGATGCCGATGGTAGCGCGTAGGCGCACTTGCTGCTGGTCGAGCATAAACGGGTTGTCGAGGTCGTCGAGCACGCTTTGCGCCAGTTCGGCTGCCTCGTAAGGCTGTTCGATATCGGCCTGCACCAGGGCGAACTGGTCGCCACCCAAACGGGCCAGGGCGCCGAGGCGGCCACTGTGGCCGCGTAGACGATCAGATAGAGCCAGCAGCAGTTGGTCGCCAGTCTGGTAACTGAACTGCTCGTTGATCCCTTTGAAGTCATCGAGGCCCACGCACAGTACGGCCACGCGGCGATTGAGGCGGCCGGCGTCTTCGAGAATCTGGTCGAGTTGCTGTTGCAGTTGCTGGCGGTTCGGCAGGCCGGTTAGGAAGTCGTACTGGGCCATGCGCAGTAGGCTGTTTTCCGCCTCGCGGCGCAGGTTGGTGTTGCGTTCGATGGAGGTGAGCAGTTGGTTGGCGGTGTTGATCCACAGCCCCAGTTCGTTCTTCTCGTTACCCTTGAGCATCGGCAGCTTGTGCTCACTGGGGCGGTCCGGGTTGATGTTGGTCAGGTGCTCGATGATCTTCGACAGTGGTTTGGTCAGCAGCCAGTGATAGACCAGATACAGCACTAGGCCCATGGCCAAGGCGCGTAGCACACCTGAGATGAAGATAATCACCGAGTTGGTGACAAAGCTCTCACCGTAGGGGGCCGTGTCGAGGGTGATGCTGAGGTCGCCGTAATACTCGCTGTAGGGGCCGCGGCCGACCAGCTGGGTGGTGAAGTTCTGTTCTTTGCCAAGGATCGGGTCGGTCAGCCAGCGCGTCGGTATGTCGACTTGCTCTCGGGCTTTCTCCGCCAGCATCGGTTCGTTGGGGTGGCCGATGGCGGCCATGCGCACCGACTCGTGCTGGAACAGGCCTTCGATCACCTGCATGCCCATTTCCCGGTCTAGGCTGTAGACCGCCTGGGTAGATGGGTCGCGGAACATGCCGAGAATTCGGTGCGCGTCGTTGGCAACTGCCTGACGTGTTTTGTAAACGTCGAAAACAATCTGGGCAAGACTCAAGACCACGCCGACGATCAGCGCTGATAACAGCACTACGCGGAGCAACTTGAGAGACAAGCTGTTTTTAAGTTCCAGCTTCAAATGACGGTTCCTTGTTCGAGGCCTTCGGCGTCAGACGCTAGTGAGTATTGGCAAAGTCGCGCTTGCAGTCAAAGGGCCATTACCAAACTTTGTCGAACAAATTATCTGCGCGGCGATGGCGCGGGCGCTGACAGCTGTGTTGGCTGCCTGCACTGTGTCGGTGCGAGTTACTTATGGCTTGAGCACCGTGGGGCGGTTTTCCATTGGCATGAGAGTTGCGAAGCCCCCTGTACTCACCGTCATGGGGGACGCTGCGATGAAAACTCGACTGTTAGGGATAGCTGTTTTTGCGGTTTCGCCACTGGCGCAGGCGGCCAGCGATGAAGCGCTCAATACGGCTTGGCTGGTGTTGGCCAGTGTGCTGGTGTTCTTTATGCAGGCTGGCTTTGCCTTGCTGGAAAGTGGTATGTCGCGAGCAAAGAATGCGGTCAATGTGATGATGAAAAATTACATGGACGGCTGCGTCGGCGGCATCACCTTCTGGCTGCTGGGCTTCGGCCTGATGTTCGGCAGCAATATCACCGGCTGGTTCGGCATGAGCCATTTCGCGCCGCATACGGGTGAGCCTTGGGATTTCACCTTTCTGCTGTTTCAGATGATGTTCGCTGCCACCGCAGCGACCATTGCCAGCGGCGCTATGGCCGAGCGTACGCGTTATTCGGCCTACCTGATTGGCGCGGTGGTGATCAGCGGGTTTATCTACCCGGTGTTCGGCAGCTGGGTGTGGAGCGGCATCTATGGCGGCCAGGGTTGGTTGGCGGCCTTGGGCTTTATCGATTTCGCTGGTTCGACCGTGGTGCACAGCGTCGGCGCCTGGTGTGCGCTGGCCGGAATTCTGGTGCTGGGGCCGAGACTGGGCCGTTTTGCAGCGGACGGAACGCCGCGCAGCATTCCCGGGCATAACCTCAGCCTGGTCGCGCTGGGTGGCTTTATCCTCTGGGTCGGCTGGTTTGGCTTCAACGCCGGCAGCAGCCTGGAGATGAATGTCAGTCTCGGCTTGATTGCCCTGAACACCCATCTGGCGGCATCTGCCGGAGCGCTGGGCGCATTTCTGGCGCAGCGCAGCACCTCCAGCCCGGTGCTGCTGACCACTACGGTGAACGGTTCGCTCGGCGGCCTGGTGGGTATCACCGCCGGTTGCGCAACGATGTCGCCGCTGTTTGCCCTGTTGACCGGGCTGGTCGCCGGTTTTGTGGTGGTGTTCGGCATGCGTCTGCTGGAGCGCTGGCAGCTCGATGATGTGGTCGGCGCCGTGCCGGTGCATGGTTTTGCCGGCGTCTGGGGCACCGTGGCGGCTGGGCTATTCTTCAGTGGCGATCTGTTCAACTGGTCGCGGGTCGGCGTGCAGCTGCTCGGTGCCGGTGTGGCGTTTGTCTGGGCCTTCCCGCTGGCGCTGATGCTCTATCTATTGCTGGCAAAAACCCTCGGCCTGCGTACCTCCACGCAGCATGAGCAGCGCGGCCTGGATTATGCCGAGCATGCCGAGGTGGGCTATCCCGAGTTCAACCTGGCCGTGACCTTCGACAGCCACGACTTGCCGAGGAGGGTGTGAGATGAGCCTGGCAACTCGCCGACGAGCGATCTACACCGGGCTGGCCGGGCACTTTGCCGAGGACGAGCTGCTGGCCGTGCTGGCGCTGTGGGAAAGTAAATACGCCGACAAGCCGCCGTTCGCCCTCAATGAGTTTCTCGGTGAAGTGGCCGCGACCACTGAACGCAAACTGGAGCGCGCCAAGCTCTACCGCGAACTGGTGGGGGCGCTGACCGGGCCGTTATCGGCCTTGCTGCCCGACCCGGAGCCGCTGCTGCTTAGCTGGCGGCAGCGGATGGGCGTGGCGGCGCCGCTGCGGACGGGGCCCGATAGCCAGGCGCGGCATACCTTCGAGGCGCTGAGCCGGGTGTTGTTCAATGAGCTGGAGGCCGAGCTTGTACCGCGTTTGCAGCGCTTTGCTGCGGGCAATCTTGGCGCTTTAAACGTGGCTAACGAGCAGCGCCTGCGGGTGCGCGCCTGGCTGGAGCAGGGTGCTGCGCTGGAGTCCGCTGGCTTGGGCCTTGAGCAGTTACGGCAGTTGCTCAACCTGCTGTATATCGGGCTGTGCGAATACCTGGGGCCGGTCATCGCTGATCAGCGTCTGAGTCAGGCGGTGCAACAGGTGGAGGCGCTGCACTTGTCTTTTCCCCCGCGCAAGCTGCTGTAAAACGCTTCTCCACATAACAAGAAACCCGGCGCTAGGCCGGGTTTCTTGTGGGTAACGCAGGTGCTTAGGCGGCGTAGTTTTTCGCTACGAAGTCCCAGTTGACCAGGTTCCAGAACGCCTCAACATACTTCGGACGCAGGTTGCGGTAGTCGATGTAGTAGGCGTGTTCCCAGACGTCGCAGGTCAGCAGTGGGGTGTCGCCGCTGGTCAGCGGGCAGCCGGCGCCGATGGTGCTGGCCAGAGCCAGGGAACCGTCAGCCTTCTTCACCAGCCAGCCCCAGCCGGAACCGAAGGTACCGATGGAAACTTTGCTGAACTCTTCCTTGAACTTGTCGAAGGAACCGAAGGCTGCGTTGATCGCGTCAGCCAGGGCGCCAGTCGGCTGGCCACCGGCGTTTGGCGCCAGGCAGTTCCAGTAGAAGGTGTGGTTCCAGACTTGAGCGGCGTTATTGAAGATGCCACCGGAAGAGGTCTTGACGATGTCTTCCAGAGTTTTACCTTCAAACTCGGTACCTGGGACCAGGTTGTTCAGGTTCACGACGTAGGTGTTGTGGTGCTTGTCGTGGTGGAACTCCAAGGTTTCCTTGGAAATGTGCGGCTGCAGGGCGTCATGTGCGTAAGGCAGCGGCGGCAATTCGAAAGCCATGGTTTATCTCCTAATCAGGTCAGGGGCGGTGTGCGCGAAGCCGATCACGGGCGGCTATCTAAGCGGCGTGAGTTATCTCTTTGCGCCGCAGGTCTTGGATCATAGCACCGGCACTGCGCCTTAAACACGCGGCAACTGTGTGGAAAACTACCTCGGCGTGTCGCTGCAGGGCCGTTTTAGAGCATCCCGGGGTTGCTCAATAGCTGCCAGGCAATGCTGAACATCATCAGGGCCACGCCCAGGTCGATAAAGCGCCAGGTGCTCGGGCGCGCCAGCCACGGCGCGAGCCAGGCCGCGCCAAGGGCCAGGCAGAAGAACCACATCAATGAAGCGCTGGCCGCGCCCAGGGCATAGGCGCCGGGCACCGGTTGTTGCGCGCCGAGCGAGCCGATCAGCAGCACGGTGTCGAGATAAACGTGCGGGTTGAGCAGGGTTACTGCCAGAGCCGCCAGCAGCACCGTACGGCGTGAGCGGGGGCCGCTGTCGCTGGTCTGACTCAGTGCCTGCGGACGGCTGGCGCGAACCAGCGCCTGAGCGCCATACCAGAGCAGAAAGGCCGCGCCACCCCAACGCGCCACGCCTAACAGAATCGGGCTCTGCGCCAGCACGGCGGCTAGGCCGAACACCCCGGCAGTGACCAGTAGGGCATCGCAGACCACACAGAGTAATGCCACCGGTAGGTGATGCTCGCGGCGCAGACTTTGCGCCAGGACGAAGGCGTTCTGCGCGCCGAGGGCGATGATCAGCCCGGCGGCGATCAGTAATCCATTGCTATAGCTTTGCCACATCAGGTGTTCTCCGCCGCTCGCCTGTTCAATGCTGGCCAGTCTGCTGTGGCTGGGTATATAAGAGAAACCAATAATCCTGATCACTCATTAGGAAATCTTATTTTGCTGGATTACAAACTACTCGCCGCCCTGGCTGCTGTTGTCGAGCAGGCCGGCTTCGAGCGGGCCGCGCAGGTGCTGGGCTTGTCGCAATCGGCGGTGTCGCAGCGGATCAAGTTGCTCGAGGCGCGGGTCGGCCAGCCAGTGCTGGTGCGTGCGGTGCCGCCCGCACCGACGGAAATCGGTCGACGTTTGCTTAACCATGTGCAGCAGGTGCGTTTGCTGGAGCGCGATATTCAGGCGCAGGTGCCGGGGCTGGATGAGGGCGGCTTGCCCGAGCGCCTGCGCATTGCGCTGAATGCCGACAGCCTGGCCACCTGGTGGGCTAGCGCGGTGGGTGCGTTCTGCACCGAGCAGCGTTTGCTACTGGATCTGGTGGTGGAGGATCAGGAAGTTGGCCTCAAACGTATGCGCGCCGGCGAAGTGGCCGCCTGCGTATGCGCCAGTGAGCGCCCGGTAGCCGGTGCGCGCGCCGTGCTGCTGGGGGCGATGCGTTACCGCGCCATGGCCAGTCCCGCGTTTATTTCCCGGCATTTTCCGGGTGGGGTGACGGCGCAGGCGCTGGCCCATGCGCCGGCTATCGTCTTCGGTCCGGATGACTTGCTGCAGCACCGTTACCTGTCCGGACTGGGCGTGGAAGGCGGGTTTGTCCACCATTTGTGCCCGTCATCCGAGGGCTTTATCCGCCTGGCGCAGGCCGGGTTTGGCTGGGGGCTGATCCCCGAGCTGCAGGTGCTGGGGGAGTCGGACCGGGGCGAGTTGGTCGAGTTGATCAGTGATCGGCCGATTGATGTGCCGCTGTACTGGCACCATTGGCGTAATGGCGGCGAGTTGCTTAATCAGCTGACGCGTCACCTTACCCAGGCCGCCGGCCAAAGCCTGGTGATGCTTAGCTAATAACCACCTTGCCCGAGCCTGGCAGCTGTTCCACGCAGCGCTCGCCGAGCAGTTTGCTGGGGGTGAAATAACCGCCGGGGCCGTTGTAATCGAGTAAGTGCCGCACGGCCAGCAAGGCGCCGTGTACGGTTACGTCATAGCCATTGGCGGTTTCCAAGCGCGCGGTTTTCACCACGCCTGCGGCATTGCGTGCCTCGCCCCACAGCCAGGTGCGTTGGCGCGTACGACTGGCTTCATCAGGGCCTTTGACGCGTTTTTCGATCAGCCGCTTGAGCCAGTTCTGCACCACATCCAGACCCAGCAGGGCACGCAACGGGTCGATCAGGCGCATAACGATCGCGGCGGCTGTCGGTGTGGGCAGGTACACCTCGATATTGTCGATACCAGTGGAGTGGTAGGCGGTGGATACATCGCCCCAGGGAATGGTTACCGCAGGCTTTTCACCACGACCAAAGTTGATAGCGCGGCGTTTATAGCCCAGTGGCACATCGGTGATCACACCTGCGCGGCGTACCTTGCCGCCAAATTTCAGGCCTTCCACCGAGGTTTTCGCGGTGCCGGGCGACAGCCCGCTGCCAGAGTCGAAGCCCAGCGCCAGGTGCGTGGCATCGGGCAGAGCCTGGTGCAAGCAGGCGGCGAGGCAATCGCTGGGAATCACATCGAAGCCCACGCCGGGGCAGACCACCACGGCCAGTTCGCGCGCTTGTTGATCACGTTGATGGGCGGCTTCGAACACGCTGATTTCACCAGTGATATCGACGTAATGGGTGGCGCTGGCCAGGCAGGCGTCGAGCATCGGCGCGCTGGTTGCAGAGAATGGCCCGGCGCAGTGGGCGACCACGGCAATATCGGCCAGGGCTTCCTTGGCACGATCCAGTTGGTGGATATCGAATATCCGGCATTCCAGGCCCAGCAGGCTGCCCAGGGCGTGTACGGCGGCCGGGTTGCGCCCCGCCAGAATGGGCGTAAGGCCCTGGCGCTTGGCTTCGGCGGCCAGCAGGTGGCCGGTGTAACCGTTGGCTCCGTAAATCATCCAGTGCGTCGCCATCCCGTGCTCCTTAGTTGTTATTAGGTTTGCGTCTGGCAGCTTAGCCGCTGTGGACGGGCCTGTTGGCCTATCGCAGGGTGTGCGCAGTCGTTGTTCTGGCTTGCAATGCCACGGCAGCGCCCAGCCTGCGCTGCTAGAGTGGCCTGCAATCACGGTAAAGGGGGCGGCAATGAAGATTCTGGTAACCGGGGCCAGTGGTTTTATCGGTGGGCGTTTCGCTCGCTTTGCCTTGGAGCAGGGCCTAAACGTGCGGGTCAACGGGCGGCGCGCCGAGGGCGTTGAACATCTGTGCTCGCGTGGCGCGGAGTTTGTGCAGGGTGATCTGTCCGACCCGGAGCTGGTGCAGCAGCTGTGCCGGGATGTTGAAACGGTGGTGCACTGCGCTGGCGCGGTCGGCGTCTGGGGGCGTTACGAACACTTCTATCAGGCCAATGTCACGGTCACCGAGAATGTGGTGGATGCCTGCCTGAAACAGAAGGTGCGGCGGCTGGTGCACCTGTCGTCGCCGTCGGTGTATTTCGATGGTCAGGCGCATGTCGGGCTGCGTGAAGAACAGTTGCCCAAGCGCTTTTCCGATCACTACGGCAAAACCAAGTTTCTCGCCGAGCAGCAAGTGTTTGCCGCCCAGGAATTCGGCCTGGAAGTGCTGGCGCTGCGCCCGCGTTTTGTCACCGGGGCGGGCGATACCAGCATCTTTCCGCGCCTGATCAATATGCAGCGCAAGGGGCGGTTGTCGATCATCGGCAACGGCCTGAACAAGGTTGATTTCACCAGCGTTCACAACCTCAACGAAGCGCTGATGAGCTGCCTGCTGGCGGCCGGGCCGGCGCTGGGGCAGGTTTACAACATCAGCAATGGCGCGCCAGTGCCGCTGTGGGACGTGGTCAACTATGTGCTGCGCAAACTCGACCTGCTGCCCGTCACCCGTCATCTGCCCTATCGCCTGGCATATGGTGCGGCGGCGTTGAATGAAGGCGTGTGCAAGCTGCTGCCCGGTCGCCCGGAGCCGACGCTGTTCCGCCTGGGCGTGGCGGTGATGGCCAAGGATTTCTCCCTGGATATCAGCCGCGCGCAGCAGTATCTGGAGTACGAACCCAAGGCCAGCTTATGGAGTGCGTTGGATGAGTTCTGCGCCTGGTGGCAGGCGCATCACCCGAGCTGACTGCGCGAGGCGCGGCTCAGGCGTAGACGCGCTGCCCGCGATACATCCGTACCGAGGTGCTGGCTTGACGATGCGCCAGGTCTTCCACCAGCAGCGGGTGCCCGGCCTGCATGCGCGTTGCAGTCGCGGGCTCGCCGAAGGGGCGGTCGCTGTACTGGGCCAGTAGTTGCCCCAGTCGACGGGTCTCCTCATTGCTTGAGGTGAGGCAGGCGCTGAGCATGCTGTTGATCGCGTCTGGCTGGCTCATGCGAATATCCACCGCCTGCTCTTCGCGCAGCCGGCGGCGCAGGCTCTTCATGCAATCCAGTACTTCTCTGTTCAGCTCCATGGACCTTTCCCCCGTTATTACAAGTGGGCTAGGTTGCATCCATCCGGAATGCCACCTGCCTGGTCTCGCCGCGTTTCCCGCGTGCGGATAGCGCCTGCAGCACCTGTGCCTCCCCGGTTCTGCGAAAACGTCGCAAATAGACAAGTGCAAAGCGCATACCAGTTCACACTTTGTGGAACTGCGCGGCCTGTAGCGAGTCGATGGCCTGTGCCATGCCCTTCGTCGGTGCATTTCGCACTGGCTTGGCGCGACACTGAAGCGCTGCGCGCGAACCGTTATACTGCGCGGCAATTCGCTATCCCCGCGCTTTCTTGAAGGTTGACCCATGCGTAACGATGCCCACGACGAACTCGATCACGTGCCCAGCCTGCGGGCTGACCAGCGCGATCACGATCATGATGACTACGCGGCTGATCACCCGGAGCCAGCTCGCGGCAATGCCTATGGCCGCGCGGCGGTCGCTGCACCGGTGAAGTCGGCCAGCACCGGCCCGCTCTGGGCCCTGGTTGGCGCCTTGATGATTGCCCTGGGTGGGCTCGGCTGGTGGAGCTTTCAGCAGATCAGCCTGATGGAGCAGCAACTGGTTGCCACCCAGGAGAGTTTCGCGCGCATCAGCGAGGAAGCGGCTGGGCGGATTCAGGACATTTCCGGCAAGGTGGTGGCCACCGAATCTTCGGTCACCAGTGGCAGCGAAGCGCTGAAGCTGCAGGTCAAGCAACTGGAAAGCAAACTAGCGGAGCTGAGCAAACAACAGCAGGGCGCCAGCAGCCAGCAGAGCGAGCAGGGCAAGCGTCTTGAACAGCTGGCCGTACAACTGAAGGGCCAGGAAGGCGGCGGTGAAAAGTTCGAAGCCGCTTTGAAGAAACTCAACACCGAGCAGGCTGCGCTGAAAAGCGAGCAAGCCACCCTGAAGAGTGCGTTGGCCGGGCAGAGCAAACTCGACGAGAAGCTTGCCAGCTTGAGCGGCGAGATCGATGCGCTGAAGAAACAGGGCAACCCCAACCAGGCCATTGCCCGCGTCGAGCAAGATCTGCTGGTGCTGAAAAGCGATCTGGAAACCCGTTCCGCCGGCAGCAGCACGGCCGAGTTCGACGCCTTCCGCGCGCAGATGACCCGCAACATAAGCACCTTGCAGGCGCAGGTGCAGAACCTGCAACAGCAGATCGACGCCCGCTAATCGTTTGCTTCGGCGCGGCCGCCCTGCTCGTGGGCGGCCTGTCGCGCCTCAGCGCGAGGCGTCGCATCCGCTACCCTATGCCTAGCTGGCGCGGCTGATCTGCGCAGGTGTGCGCTGCATCAGCACCTTGCCGGCTCGTATCGACACCAGCGCGTGGCCCTGACTACGCAGCATTTCATAGTCATCAGGCGCGGACAGAATCAGCAAGTTGGCCGGGCGCCCTACCTCCAGTCCATAGCGTTCACCCAGATTGAGGGTGCGGGCGCTGTGGTCGGTGATGAAATCCAGGCAGCGCTGCAGGTCCTCGTAGCCGAGCATGTGGCAGATGTGCAGTCCGGCTTCGAGAATGCGCAGAATGTTGCCGTTGCCCAGTGGGTACCAGGGATCGACGATGGAGTCCTGCGCCAGGCAGACGTTCATCCCAGCACGATCGAGCTCGGCTACGCGAGTTAGGCCGCGGCGCTTGGGGAAGCTGTCAAAGCGGCCTTGCAGGTGGATGCTCTCGGTGGGGCAGGAGATAAAATTGATCTTCGACTGCTTGAGCAGGCGAAATAGCTTCGAACAATAGGCGTTGTCGTAAGAGCCCATGGCCGTGGTGTGGCTGGCGGTGACGCGCTCGCCCATGCCGCGTACGCGTGCTTCTTCAGCTAGCACTTCGAGAAAGCGCGAGTGCGGGTCGTCGGTTTCGTCGCAATGCACATCCACCAGGCAGCCGGTGCGCTCGGCCAAATCCATCAGAAACCTGATCGAGCTGACACCCTGGTCGCGAGTGTTCTCAAAGTGCGGAATGCCGCCAACCACATCGGCACCCAGGGCAATCGCCTGTTCCATCAAGGCGCGGCCGTTGGTGAATGACTCGATGCCCTCCTGGGGAAAGGCGACTATCTGCAGGTCAATCAGGTGGCGCACGTCTTCGCGCACCTCGACCATCGCCTTGAGTGCGGCGAGGGTCGGGTCGGTCACGTCGACATGCGTTCGCACATGCTGGATGCCGTGATCGACCAGCATGTCGATGGTCTTACGGGCGCGCAGCTTGGTGTCTTCGTGGGTGACCACGGCTTTGCGCTCGCCCCAGCGCTCGATCCCTTCAAACAAGGTGCCGCTCATGTTCCAGGCCGGCTCGCCGGCGGTGAGGGTGGCGTCGAGGTGGATGTGCGGTTCGATAAAGGGCGCTGTCACCAGATTGCCGGCGGCGTCCAAGTCGTTGCTGTTGGCGTCGATAAGAGCCGCTTGTTCGGTGATCGCGGCAATGCGTTCGCCGTGCAGTTCGATGCGGTAAAGGCCGGGTTTCTTGCGCAAGCGGGCGTTGACGATATTCATCCAGTATTCATCGTGTTTCGCGGCGGCGAGAG
>DASRUM010000113.1:0-31078 GCA_035655415.1 Pseudomonas sp. | reverse complement strand
TCGGCTTGCGCGACGGGCAGATCCTGTTCGACCGCCCTGCCGGCGAAGTCGATCAGGCGCAACTCGACGCGCTGTATGCCAATGAGCAACTGCTCTCGCCGCCCGCGCCTAGCGTGACCTTGAGCCTGCAGATCCCGCGATGCTAAGCCGCGACCCGGCCGCCCTGCCCCGCCTACTGCTCACGCTGCTGGCGTTGGCCCTGTTGTGGCCGGGTATTCAGCTCAGCGAGCTGGACCTGAGCGTGCTGTTGCAAGCCGACAGCCAGAGCGAGATGGGCCGCTTCGTCGCGGCCTTCTGGCCGCCGGCGCATGACGCGGACTTTCTGCAGTTACTGCTCGACGCTACCTTGCAAACCCTGGCCATCGCCACCGCTGGTATGGCCCTGGCCCTGCTGCTGGCGATTCCAGCCAGCCTGCTAGCCAGCCGCGCGCTGTCGCTGTCAGCGGCCTCCCGTGGCGGTCGACCTAAGCCGCTGGCGCAGTTGCTGCGCTGGCCGGTGCGCGGCCTGCTGATCTTCCTGCGCAGCGTGCCGGAAATTGTTTGGGCGCTGCTGTTCGTCCGCGCGGTCGGCCTCGGCCCTACCGCCGGGGTGCTGGCCATCGCCATCACCTACAGCGGCATGCTCGGCAAGGTCTATGCGGAAATCTTTGAATCGGTCGATCAGCGCCCGGCCCACGCCCTGCTGCAGTCTGGCAGCGGTCGGCTGGCGGCGTTCGTCTACGGCATCCTGCCGAATGCCGCAGCAGAACTGACTTCCTACACCGTGTACCGCTGGGAATGCGCAATTCGCGCTTCGGTGGTAATGGGCTTCGTCGGCGCCGGCGGCCTGGGCCAGCAGATCGACCTGTCGATGCGCATGTTCGCCGGTGGTGAAGTGGCCAGCATGCTGCTGACCTTCCTGCTGCTGGTGCTGCTAGCCGACCAACTCAGCCGTGTGCTGCGCGGGCGGCTGACATGAACCGGCTGATCAACCTGTTGCTGCTGCTTGGTATCGGCGCAGCGGTGATCGCCTCCTTCGTTTATCTGGGCATCGACCTGGGCGCGCTGACCAGTGGCGATAGCCTGGGCCAGATGGCTGGCTATGTGCGGCGCTTTCTCAGCCCCGACCTGAGCGCCGAGCACCTGGCGGCCATCGGCCGTGGCGCCCTGGAAACCCTGGCCATGTCGGCCCTCGGCACCTTGCTGGCAGCGGTGTTCGGCCTGTTGCTGGCGCTGCCTGCGGCCGGGCGCTTTGGCTGGCCGCTGCAGAGCGCCGCGCGTTTGCTGCTGAATGCCCTGCGCGCTATTCCCGAATTAGTCTGGGCCGCGCTGATGGTACTGGCCGCAGGCCTTGGCCCAAATGCCGGCACCCTGGCCCTGGCCCTGCACACCGCTGGCGTGCTCGGCCGGCTGTTTGCCGAGGCGCTGGAAAACACCCCGACCGCACCCGCCGAAGCGATTCGCCTGCAGGGCGGCAGCCAGGTCGCGGCGTTCTGCTACGGCACCCTGCCCAACCTGTGGCCACAGCTGTTGGCCTACTGCCTGTACCGCTGGGAAAACAATATCCGCATGGCCAGCGTGCTCGGCTTCGTCGGGGCCGGCGGACTGGGGCAGATGCTCTACATCAGTCTCAGCCTGTTTCAGGAGTCTCAGGCAAGCACGGTGATCATCGCCATGTTGCTGCTGGTATTTGGCGTTGATGCGCTGAGCAGTTGGAGCCGACAGCGCTGGATTCGCGCCTGATTTCCGCTTGCACATGCGGAGCACAACAGCGCTATCGCAACACGCAAGTAGCTGAGCAAATCTCGCGCCCTAGCGGCATGCAATTCTGCCTAACAAGCCCATAGAGAATACGAATCTCCTTTCGGCCCTTTAATCAATTCTTAGCTGCTAACCTCAACGGCAAATCGACAAACGGCTGCTCTGACGACCCAAGGCAACCGAGAACATGCCTGTTCTGAGCTACCCGCCCAGCATCGGGCATCTACAAACCTGAGGAGCCTGATATGGACCCGAAAAGCCAAAGCACTGCCGGCCAATGCCCCGTTATGCACGGTGCCAACACGGCCAATGATCAATCGAGCGTCGCCTGGTGGCCTAACGCGCTGAACCTCGACATCCTGCACCAGCATGACAGCAAGTCCAATCCGCTCGGTCAGGGCTTCAATTACCGCGAAGAACTGAAAAAACTCGACGCCGCCGCACTCAAGCGTGACCTTACTGCGCTGATGACCAACAGCCAGGACTGGTGGCCAGCCGACTGGGGGCACTACGGCGGCCTGATGATTCGTCTGACCTGGCACGCTGCCGGTACTTACCGTATCGCCGACGGCCGTGGTGGTGCCGGCAGCGGCAGCCAGCGTTTTGCCCCGCTCAACTCCTGGCCGGATAACGCCAACCTGGACAAAGCCCGTCGCCTGCTCTGGCCAATCAAGAAAAAATACGGCAACTGCGTCAGCTGGGCTGACCTGCTGGCCCTGGCCGGCACCATCGCTTACGAGTCCATGGGCCTGAAGACCTTCGGTTTCGCCTTTGGCCGCGAAGACATCTGGCACCCGGAAAAAGACATTTACTGGGGTTCGGAAAAACAATGGCTGGCGCCAACCGGCAGCGAAGGCAGCCGCTACTCCGGCGAGCGCGACCTGGCCAACCCGCTGGCAGCGGTGATGATGGGTCTGATTTACGTCAACCCGGAAGGCGTGGACGGCAAGTCCGACCCGCTGAAAACCGCCCATGACGTGCGCATCACCTTCGCCCGCATGGCGATGAATGACGAAGAAACCGTGGCCCTGACTGCCGGCGGACACACCGTGGGTAAAGCACACGGCAACGGTAATGCGAAGAACCTCGGCCCTGAGCCAGAGGGTGCAGACATTGAAGAACAAGGCCTGGGCTGGAACAACCACGTCAGCCGTGGCGTGGGCCGCGACACCGTGACCAGCGGCATTGAAGGCGCCTGGACCACCAACCCGACCCAGTGGGACAACGGTTACTTCCACCTTCTGCTGAACTACAACTGGGAACTGAAAAAGAGCCCGGCCGGTGCCACGCAGTGGGAGCCGATCAACATCAAGGAAGAAGACAAACCGGTGGACGTGGAAGATCCGAGCATTCGCTTGAATCCGATCATGACCGACGCCGACATGGCGATGAAGATGGATCCGGAGTACCGCAAAATCTCCGAGCGCTTCTACAAAGATCAGGCCTATTTCTCGGACGTGTTTGCCCGCGCCTGGTTCAAACTGACGCACCGTGATATGGGCCCTAAAGCCCGTTATGTCGGCCCGGATGTACCGGCTGAAGACCTTATCTGGCAAGACCCCGTGCCAGCCGGTCGCAGCGATTACAATGTAGCTGCCGTGGCGGCGAAAATTGCCGCCAGCGGGCTGTCCATCAGCGAGCGCGTCAGCACCGCATGGGACAGTGCACGCACCTTCCGTCACTCGGACAAACGCGGTGGAGCCAATGGCGCGCGCATTCGTCTGGCTCCGCAGAAGGACTGGGACGGCAACGAGCCGGCCCGTCTGGCCAAAGTGCTGGCGGTATACGAAAAAATCGCCAGCGAAACCGGTGCAAGCGTCGCTGATGTGATCGTGCTGGGTGGCAACCTGGCCATCGAAGAAGCCGCCAAAGCAGCCGGCGTAACCGTCAAGGTGCCGTTTGCTGCCGGGCGTGGCGACGCCAGTCAGGCGCAGACCGATGTTGAATCGTTCGAAGTGCTGGAGCCGCTGCACGATGGCTTCCGCAACTGGCAGAAGCAGCACTACGTGGTTCAGCCTGAGGAAATGCTCCTCGACCGCGCACAATTGATGGGCCTCACGGCACCGGAAATGACTGCACTGATCGGCGGCATGCGCGTACTGGGCACCAACCATGGCGACAGCCAGCATGGCGTGTTCACGGATCGGGTCGGTGTCCTGAGCAACGACTTCTTCGTCAACCTGACCGACATGGCCTACAACTGGAAGCCGACTGGGCGTAACAGCTACGCCATCGTCGAGCGTAAGAGCGGTGCCACCAAGTGGACGGCCACCCGTGTCGATCTGGTGTTCGGTTCCAACTCGATCCTGCGCGCCTACGCCGAGGTCTACGCCCAGGACGACAGCCGCGAGAAGTTTGTGCATGACTTCGTCGCGGCCTGGAGCAAGGTGATGAACGCCGACCGCTTCGACCTGCTGTAAACCGCAACGCTGCGCAGGTGCAATGCCTGCGCTCGTTAACCAATGCGCCCAACTGGGCGCATTGTGTTTTGTACGATTTACCTGTGGCGGTTAAGCCGTCGCGCCAGCCTTACAGCTTCATATTCACCGACAGGTAGGCCGAACGCCCTGGTGCAGCAGAGAACATCGGCTGGTCGTCACCACCCCAGAAGAAGTTGTCATACCAGACGTATTCGTGCTCTTCATCCAGAACGTTCTTCATTTGTAGATCCAGGCTGGTGGTGGCCGACAGGTTGTAGCGCACGTTGGCGTCCAGCACGGCAAAGCCGCCGTACTTACCCTGCGCATTCAACTCGTCGATGTAGTAATCACCCTGAGCACGGGCCTGCAGGCCGAACTGCCAATCCTGATGCGGTTGGTACTGCGCGCCGAGGTTGGAGATATAACGTGGCGTGGAAAACACCTCTTTACCGGCTAGCAGGCTGTCTGCGCCTTTAAATTGAGTCGTCGTTTTGTCGCGAACCGTCGGCTTTTCAGCGGCTTACAGCGGCATATGGCATGACTGAACAAGGGCCAAGCCTCATATTCCTTTTAAATCTATATATAGAACTGAAAAATAGTTAAGCTTAGCCTTAATTAAATACCCCTCAGGGTATATGGGAAGGACGATCGCCATGCAGCCCCATGTTGAAGCACTCTTTGATCCCGCCACCTTCACCTACAGCTATGTGGTGAGCGACCCCAGCACCCAGCGCTGCGCCATCATCGACTCGGTACTGGATTACGACCCCGCCTCCGGGCGTACCTCGCACAGCAGTGCCGACCAACTGATCGATTACGTCAAGGCGCACAACCTGCAAGTGGATTGGCTGCTGGAAACCCACGTGCACGCTGATCACCTCTCAGCTGCGCCCTATTTAAAACGAGAATTGGGCGGCCAGTTGGCCATCGGCGAGCACATCACCACCGTGCAAAACACCTTCGGCAAGTTGTTCAACGCCGGTAGCGAGTTCGCCACCGATGGCCGTCAGTTCGATCACCTGTTCAAGGAAGGCGATACGTTTGCAATCGGCAGCATTCAGGCCCGCGCCATCCACACCCCCGGCCACACCCCGGCGTGCATGACCTATGTAATTGGCGATGCCGGGTTTGTCGGCGACACGCTGTTTATGCCGGACTACGGCACTGCGCGATGCGACTTCCCCGGCGGCGACGCGCGCACGCTGTTTCAGTCGATTCGCAAGCTGTTTGCCCTGCCCGACGACACCCGCCTGTTTATGTGCCACGACTACAAGGCACCGGGGCGCGATGACTTCCGCTACCAAACCACGGTGGCGGAGCAACGCGCGCTGAACGTGCATGTGCATGAAGGCATCAGCGAGGCCGATTTTGTCGCCATGCGCAACGCCCGCGACTCTACCCTAGACATGCCAATGCTGATTCTGCCGTCGGTGCAGGTGAACATGCGCGCCGGGCAACTGCCCCCTGCCGAAGACAACGGCACTCGCTACCTGAAAATCCCCCTCGACGTGCTCTGAGGAACGGCCCCATGGCTTCAACCTGCTGTACCGATCAGGAATCCACGCCATGCAGTTGAGCCGCTGGCTGCCCAGCCTCGACTGGGGGCGACACTACAGCCGCCGCAACGCCAGCCAGGATGGCCTGGCCGCACTGATCGTCACGCTGATGCTGATCCCGCAGAGCCTGGCCTACGCCATGCTCGCCGGGCTACCGCCGGTGATGGGGCTGTACGCGAGCATCCTGCCGCTGCTGGCCTATGCCTTGTTTGGTTCCAGCCGCACCCTAGCGGTGGGGCCGGTGGCGGTGGTGTCGCTGATGACCGCCGCCGCGTTGCAACCGCTGTTCCCGGCAGGCAGCGCCGAATACATCGGCGCTGCCATGTTGCTGGCTCTGCTTTCCGGGCTGCTGCTCAGCGCCATGGCGGTGCTGCGTTTGGGCTTTCTCGCCAATTTCCTCAGCCATCCGGTGGTGTCCGGTTTTATCAGTGCCTCGGGCATTCTGATTGCCATCGGTCAGCTCAAGCATCTGCTGGGCATTTCGGCCTCGGGCGAAAACCTGCTGCACCTGCTCACGCAGCTCTGGCTGGGCCTGTCAGCCGTGCACGAGCCGACTCTGCTGATCGGCCTGCTGAGCCTGGCCTGGCTGTGGTGGGCGCGGGCGCATTTGAAGGGCGCACTGCAACGCTTGGGCATACCTGCTGCTGCGGCCGGCAACTTGACCAAAGCTGGCCCGGTGCTGGCGATTATTGCCGCGATTGTGGCGGTGAGCGCGCTGCAACTCGATCACGCCGGCGTGAAGGTGGTCGGTGCCATACCGCAAGGATTACCGGGCCTGACCCTGCCCACCCTGAACCTCGACCTGGCCCTGCAACTGCTGCCTGCCGCGCTGCTGATCAGCCTGGTGGGCTTTGTCGAATCGGTGTCGGTCGGTCAGACCCTCGCGGCCAAACGCCGCCAGCGCATCCAACCCAATAACGAGTTGCTCGGCCTCGGTTCGGCCAACCTGGCCTCGGCCTTCAGCGGCGGCTTTCCGGTGACCGGTGGTTTCGCCCGCTCGGTGGTCAACTACGATGCTGGCGCGCAAACCCCCATGGCCGGTGTATTCACCGCAGCCGGCATTGCCCTCAGCGTATTGCTGCTAACGCCGCTGCTGCACAACCTGCCGCATGCCGTATTGGCCGCGACCATCATTGTCGCCGTCTTGAGCCTGGTCGATCTCGGCTCGCTGCGCCGCACGTGGCGCTACTCACGCCAGGACGGGGCCGCGCAGGTGGCGACCCTGCTGGGCGTGCTGTTGATTGGGGTGGAAGCTGGCATTCTGCTCGGTGTCGGCCTGTCGCTGCTGCTGTTTCTCTGGCGCACCAGCCAGCCGCATATCGCCGTAGTGGGCCAGGTGCCGGGCAGCGAACACTTCCGCAATGTCGAGCGTTTCGCGGTGATCGAGTCGCCCAGCGTGCTCTCGCTGCGCGTCGATGAAAGCCTGTATTTCCCTAACGCGCGCTACCTCGAAGACCGCATCGGCGAGCTGATCGCCAGCCGGCCCGAAGTGCGCCATCTGGTGTTGATGTGTTCGGGCGTCAACCTGATCGACGCCAGCGCGCTGGATTCGCTGGAAGCCATCGTCGAGCGCCTGCAGGCCGCTGGCGTGCAGTTGCACCTGTCGGAAGTCAAAGGCCCGGTGATGGACCAACTGCGTCGCTCCAGCTTTCTCGACACCTTTGCCGGGCAGGTGTTTATCAGCCAGTTCGACGCGCTGAAAACCCTCGCCCCACAGACCACGCAGCCCTCACCCATTGCCAACAGGATGCCCTGATGAAAAGCGCCCACGATCTAGTCAGCCAAGCCAAGACACGCATCGAAGAAGTCGATCTACACGCCGCCGATGCCGCCATCCGCACAGCCGATGTGCTGATTGATGTACGCGAAGCGGATGAATATCAGGCCGGGCACATTCCGGGGGCGGTCAACATTCCCCGCGGCCTGCTGGAGTTCAAACTCAGCAATGACCCCGCCCTGACGCGGCGCGACCTCAACCTGGTGCTGTATTGCAAAAACAGCGGCCGCTCGGCCCTCGCGGCCAGCACATTGCAGGACATGGGCTATGGCAACGTGCTGTCGATTACCGGCGGCTATGAGGCGTGGCACGCCGTCGGCAAACCGGTGCAAACCCCGCAATTGCCCGCGTTTGATTAAACCCTTAACAGCCCCACGCCCCCGTAGGTTGGGTTGAGGCGCGCAGCGACGAAGCCCAACAAATCACACTACAACCCGTTGGGCTTCGCTGCGCTCAACGCCAACCTACAGAAGCATCATCGCGGCACGCGCGGCAGTTGCTGCCAGCTCAGCAGCCGATCGGCCTGCGGCAACGCCGCTTCACTGTGGCCCAACAGCAGTGCGCTGCGGCCCTGCAACCAAGCATTGAGGCGCGGTTTGATGCGTTCACGGGTGGCCTCATCCAGCCCGGAGAAGGGCTCATCGAGAATCACCAGCGGTGCATCGCGCAGCAGCACCCGCGCCAGCGCCAAGCGGCGGCCTTCGCCACCGGAAAGCTGTTTTCCGGTTTCACCGACCCAAGTGTTCAGGCCATTGGCGGTGCTTTCCACGGTGTCAGCCAGATCGACCATGTCCAGCGCCCACCAGAGCTGCGCATCGCTGGCATCCGGGCAACCGAGCAACAGGTTGTCGGCGATGCTGCCGTGCAGCAATTCGGTTTCCTGGGTCAGGTAGGCGATTTGCCCGCGCCAAGCGTCCAGCTCCAATGCCGTCAAAGGCACGCCTGCCACACACACCGCACCAGCATCCGGGTCGAGCAAACGTGCGGCCAGCGCCGCCAGGGTGGACTTTCCGCACCCGGAAGGCCCCACCAGCGCCAGGCGTTCTCCAGCGGCAAGCTGCAACTGCACGCCGCTCAAACCGGCATGGATTACGGCGACATCCTGCCAGCTCAAGGTCAGGTTAGCCGGTACGGCAACCGGGCTGGCGGCGTGAGGCAAACGTCCGCTCATGGCCACTTGTTGGTTGAGCCGCGCCGCCGCCGCGCAGGTAGCCCCCCATTGCGCGAACGCCGCCGGCAAGGCGGAAAAAGATTCATTAAGGCCCATCAGCGCCAGGGCAATCATCACCATCAGTGGCCCGCTAAGCAGCCCTTGCTGATAGGCGATCACCCCGGCAAACAGACCCAGCAAACTCGCACCCAACACGCCAAGCAGACTCAAGGCCTGCCCCAGCACTACCCGCCCCTGCAACGCCAGTTGGTCGTTGATCAGTTGCTCGCTGCGCGCCAGCAAGGCTTGTTGATGCAGGCCGAGGCTGCCTGCAACAGTCAACTCGGCCAAGCCCTGCAACTGCTCGATGCACTGCACGCGCAAGCTATCCAATTGCACCACGCGCTGGGCACTCAGGTGCAGGCCGGCGCGGGCCATGCCCACCGTCACCAGCAGCAACAGTGCCAGCAACAGCAACAACAACAGCAACGCCAGCCACGGGTGGAACAGCGCCACCAGCCCACACACCAGCAGCGTCGCCAGCAAGGCCACAGCGGGCGGAGCCAGCAGGCGCAGGTAGAGTGTGTCGAGGGCATCAATGTCTGCGGTCAGACGGTTGAGCCACTGCGCCGCGCGCAGCCGGCCCAGCGTCGCGCCGTCGAGTTGCGCCAGGGCGCTGAAGTGGCGCACGCGCAAATCGGCGAGCAAACCGAGCACCGTGTTGTGGTTGAACACCCGCTCGGTGTAGCGCGCCACCGTACGTGCCAGGGCAAAAAAGCGGATGCCGCTGCCCGGCACATAAATATCGAAAAACACCCGGTTTCCCGCCGCCCAGAGCAACGCGGTGACGCCCGTGGCGGTGATAAACCAGCCGGATAACGCCAGCAGGCCAATGGCGCTGAGCACCGTCAGCAGCATCAGCAGTGCACCGACGCACAAACGCCCGCGCCAGTAGCGCATGTCACGCAGCCAGGGGCTCAGCTCATGCATCGAGCAACCTCCCGTCGTGCAGGCGCACCACGCGGTTTGCCATGTGCATCAGGGCCGGATGATGGGTGGCGATGATCAGCGTGCGCCCGCTGCTGGCCAAGGCCTGCAGAGCCTTGATCACCTCCGCTTCGCTCTGTTCATCGAGGCTGGCGGTGGGCTCGTCCAGCAGCACCAGCTGCGCGCTGCTCAACCATACCCGCGCCAAGGCCAGCCGTTGCGCCTGCCCACCGGACAGCCCGCGCCCGCCCTCGCCCAGCGGGCTGTCGAGACCTTGCGGTTGAGCGGCCAGCAGCGCGCTCAACCCCACCGACGCCAGCGCCTGTTGCATGGCGGACGCATCCGCCTCGGGCGCGATCAGGCGCAGGTTTTCGGCCCAACTGCCTTTGATCAGAAATGGCCGCTGGCCCATCCAGGCCACGGCCTGCTGGCCGGGCGGCTGGCCGGGCGGCTGGCCGAACAGCCAGATCGTCCCCGCCTGCGGCTGGATAAAACCGGCCAGGCCATGCAGCAGGCTCGACTTGCCGGAACCCGATGGCCCAACCAGCGCCAGCACCTCGCCGGCATTAATGTGCAGGTTCACCCCACGCAGAATCTCGCCGCGACCGACGTAGCTCAGGTGCACATCGCGCAGTTGAATGCCGGGCTCTGCCGCGTGATTCGGCACGTCTTCCGGCGCAGCAGGCAGGCTGTCCAGCGCCTCCAGTTCGGCCAGCGCATCGGCGGCTGCCAGCGCCGCCGCCCTGTCGTGGTAATACTGCGCGAGGCTGCGCAGCGGCTGAAAAAACTCCGGTGCGAGCAGCAGAATAAACAGCCCGCTGCACAAACTCAGTTCAGGCGATGGGCCGTAGTCGATATAGCCCAACAGGCCAAAGCCGATGTACATGGCCACCACGGCAATCGCCACCGAGGCAAAAAACTCCAGCACCGCCGAGGACAAAAACGCCACCTTTAGCGTGGCCATGGTCACCGTGCGATAAGCCTGCGTGGCCTGTTCGATACGTGTGATAGAGCGCCCGACCTGGCCAAACAACTGCAGGCTGGTGAGGTTGCGCACGCGGTCGAGAAACTGCCCGGCCATGCGCCCGGCCTGCAGCACATGGCGCTGGCTGATGCGTTCGGCATGCATGCCGACCAGGGCCATAAACAACGGAATAAGCGGTGCGGCCAGCAAGAGAAACAGCGCCGCCAGCCAATCCAGCCAGAACACCAGCGCAACCAACATCAACGGCACCAGTGCGGCCAGCCATTGCTGCGGCAGGTAACGGGCGTAATAGCCGTCGAGGGCGTCGACTTGCTCGACCCATTGGTTGGTCAGGCTGGCACTGGGCAGCTCCGCCAAACGCACCGGCCCGAGCCGGGCCCACAAGGCGCTCAACTCCACCCGCACCTGTTGGCGAACCTTGGCGCTGGCCAGTTGGCCCAGTCGCTCCTGCACGGCCGCCGCAGTCACGCGCAACAGCACCGCCAACAGCAGAGCCGACATCACCGGCCAAAGGCTCAGCGCCGGGGCCGCGTCGATCAGCAAGGCGTGCACCAGCCAGGCCATCAGGCCCATTTGCGCCGCAATCGCCACACCGCCCAGCACGCCGGCCGCTACCGCGCCCAGCAGCAACGGGCGTACGGCCTGCTGCTGACGGGTCAGCCAGTGGCGGCTGCGCTGCTTGCGGGTTTTATCAGTGATAGCCGACACCTGCTTTCACCTTGCCGCGGAACACCCAGTAGGTCCAGGCGGTATAGGTCAGCACAATCGGGATGACGAACAACAGGCCCAACAGCAGGAACAACTGCGATTCAGGGGCTGAGGCGGCGTCCCAGATGGTGTGGTTAGGCGGAATGATGTACGGCCACTTGGTCACCAACAGCCCCAGGTAGGTGAAGATGAACAAACCCATGGTGGCGATAAAGGGCATGGCCTCACGGCGTTTGCGCAGGCTGCGGAAAATCTGCAGGGCGCACAATGCTGCCATCACCGGGAAGATCCAGATCAGGCCGATGGCCGAGAACCAGCGTGCATAGGCCGATGGATCAACCCAGGGCGTCCAGATGCTGATGGCGACAAACACCAGCAACACCGCGGCCAGCAGTTTCGGGGCCAGGCTGTAGGCCCAGTCCTGAATGTAGCCTTCGGATTTCATGATCAACCAGGTGCAGCCGAGCAAGGCGTAACCGGCCAGCAGGCCGATACCGGTGAGCACAGTGAACGGCGTCAGCCAATCCAGCGCACCGCCTACATACACCAGCCCTTCGGTGTTAAAGCCCTGAATGTAGGCCCCGACCACTGCGCCTTGGGCGAACGAAGCAATGATCGAGCCGCCGGCAAAGGCCCAGTTCCACAGGTAGCGCGAGGTGTTGGCCTTGAAGCGAAACTCAAAGGCCACGCCACGGAAGATCAAACCCGCCAGCAGCAAAAACACCCCGATATACATGGCCGGCAGCAACACCGAGTACACCAGCGGAAAAGCCGCCAGCAGGCCCGCGCCGCCCAACACCAGCCAGGTTTCGTTACCGTCCCAGACCGGAGCTACCGAGTTCATCATTACATCGCGGGCCTGCTCGTCCGGGGCGAAGGGGAAGAGAATCCCCACGCCCAAGTCAAAACCGTCCATCAGCACGTACATGATGATGCCGAAGGCGATGATTACCGCCCAAATCATTGTGAGGTCAAAAGGCACCATTTCAGTGTCCCCCCTGTTCCAGACGTACATGGGTTGCCGACAACGGACGCGAGGCCCGCTCCACTTCATGGGTGTCTTCTGCGCTCAGGTCTTCTTCCAGGCCCGCTTGCAGCACACGGAACAGGTAGTACAGGCCGGCACTGAAGACCATCGCATAGACCACGATGTAGCCAATCAGGGTGAACAGCGCCATGCCTCCGGTGAGCGATGGCGTTAGGCCCTGGGCATGTGTCATCACCCCGTAAATCAGCCAGGGCGCGCGGCCCGTTTCGGTAACGACCCAACCAGCGAGCACTGCCAAGAAGGGTGTGAAACTCATCCAGCGCATGCCATTGAGGAACCAGGGTGCTTGCCAGTAACGACCACCACGACGCAGCAGCAGCCCGGTCAAACCGAAGGCAATCATCAGCAGGCCAATGCCTACCATTACCCGGAACGACCAGAACACGATCCAAACCGGCGGCTGCTCTTCGTAGGGCACTTCGGAGATACCCGGAAGCTCGCCGTCCCAGTCATGGGTCAAAATAAAGCTGGCCAGCTTGGGAATGGCAATCTCGAAATGGTTGGTCTGCGCCTGCTGATCCGGCCAGGCAAACAGCAGAAGTGGCACGCCAGAAGCACGCTCCCAGTTACCCTCCATCGCTGCCACTTTGGTCGGCTGATGCTGCAGGGTGTTAAGGCCATGGTAATCGCCCACTACCGCTTGAGTGGGGGCGATAAGCAGGATCATCCACAAGCTCACCGACAAGGCTTTGCGGTTCACTTCCACTTCACGCTTGCGCAGCAGGTACCAGGCGCTGACACCCGCCACCACAAAGGCCCCTGTGAGGAACGAGGCCAGCGCCATGTGCATAAAACGGTAGATAAACGAGGGGCTGAACAGCGCCTGCGACCAGGACACGACATGGATCATGCCGTCACGCAGCTCAGTGCCAACTGGCGTTTGCATCCAGCTGTTGGCTGAGAGAATCCAGAACGAGGAGATAAAAGTACCCAGCGCCACCATGCACGCGGCAAACAGGTGCACGCCCGGCGGCACCTTGTCGCGGCCGAACAGCAGCACGCCGAGGAACGCGGCCTCAAGGAAGAACGCCGTAATCACTTCATAGCTCAGCACCGGACCGAGGAAGTTCGACGCTGCGTAGGAGAAGTTGCTCCAGTTGGTGCCGAACTGAAAGGCCATGACGATGCCCGACACCACACCCATGCCGAAGACCACGGCAAACACTTGAGTCCAGAACTTCGACAGGCGCGCCCAGACCGGATCAGCGGTGCGGAAGGACATGCCCTCCAGAAAGGCGATAAAGGACGCCAAACCGATGGTGAACACCGGGAAAATGGCGTGAAAGCAGACCACAAAAGCAAATTGCAGTCGCGAGAGGAAAAGCGGGTCTAATTCCATCTGAGTAGATCCTGTGTGTGGAACTGACTGAACGAGCCGGAGAGACGCAAGGCTCGTCTAGCAGACACGAGTGTATGCCTTTAAACCCTGGGGGGTATGGGGTGTATTGCCGCACCATGCGCACGCAGAAGCCACTGCGGGCCTGAATGACGCGCACGGCAAGGCCCTGCGACAGAAGCACGGCCGCGCGCCGAAACGATTGGCAACAGAGGGGCGCGCGCGGTGAGGCGCGCGAATCAGGTGTACTTGGTGAAGATGGTTTTGAGTTGCGCCAGGGTGGCTTCGTGGCTTTGCTCAGGGCTGCGGATAGCATCTTCCGCCAAGCACATAAGCATTTCCTGATAGGCCTTATCGAGCGCCTTGCGCGCCGCGCTGAACTGCTGCGCGACGGACTCGCACTCGTCGCCGCGCTTGATCATGGCCTGAATGCCGCGCACCTGCCCCTCGACGCGGGCCAGGCGCTTGAGCAGGGCATCGCGGTGTTGCAAACGTTGATCATTCATTCGTTCAATCTACAGGTCGCCGTAATGTGAAGGCACCGCGCAGCTCACCCTGAGCAAAACCACGGGCCTGGTCTTGCGGGTAGCGTACCTCAATCAACTGCGCCAACGCTGGCTCAATCTGCTTACCGTGACACGCCAGGCACGGTTCAGCGGCGCCAATGGCTTTCATCACCCGTAACTCGCCCGCCACTACGCCGCTTTGGCTCATCTGCTCCAGCGGCTCACCGGCCGCCGCACGCCGGGCAAACTGCGCCAGCACTTCACGCTCCCAGGCATCGGGGGCGTTATCCGGGTTGCGCACCCGGAGCGCCGTGCGCCCCACTGTCCATGGCTTTTGGCTGTGCTCGCTGGCAATTTGCGGGGCAGACAGCTGACAAGCCTCTACCGCGTGCGCCGCGCCACCGCTACTCATTGCCGCTTTGACCGTGCCCATCAGCTGCTGCTGAAACGGCGGAATCAGCGCCATGCCTTCAGCAGTCAACGCTTGCAGATTGTCAGCCTGCGCACTCACGCTCAGGCCAACGATTAACACCGCTGTTAACAATCGCATCATCTACCTCGCCTCAATTAAATATACCCATAGGGGTATACTGGCACAGGCGCGTCAATGAGGCGAACAGGTATTTTCCAGGCTCGCAAAAAACAGCCACACAGAGCCTTGGCAGGCGACGCGCAGAATGGAGTCAGAGAAGGAATGGCCTTCGATGCGCGACGGCGCGTGTTACATCGTCGCGACACCCGCCGGGTAGGCAGGGGTCATGCATCGAAATGCCCGAGGGAAGAAACCCAACACACCGGGCGGGTAACCCACCGTTGCCGGTTGTGCGTTGAGCGCTGCAGGGCAGCATCAGACACCTAAAACAGGTCTCCGGGGTGGCGGTAAGCCGGTGTTGCCAACTGCCCCACCTGGTAAACCAGTGGGGCAGGATGCTCGTAGAACCTGTTAGCCGATGGTCATCAGGCTGGCGTTGCCACCAGCTGCTGCGGTGTTGATGCTCAGGGCGTGTTCGATCAGCAGGCGCTCCAGCGGGATATCCGTCTCGCCTTTGTGCAGACCATGCACACCGATGATTGCGCCAGGGCGCTGAGCCGCCAGTTGGCAGACTTCGCGCAGCTGATCGGAGTCACCGTGATGAATGATGGCGTCGAACACCGTTTCGCTCTCGCTCCACTGGCTAAGCACTGTGATGCGTTGTTGCACGGCCTTAGGCAGAGCGGCAAACAGCTCGCGGGTCAGTTCGCCTTCCTGCCACAGCACCTGGCAACCCACGGCCAGGGCCGCCGCCAGTTGCACCAGTAGGTCACCGCGCTCATCAGCCAGACACAGCACATGCTCACGTGGCAGCAGGCTGTAGCTGTTGCGCTCACCGGTTGGGCCGTTGAGCATCTGCACGGTGCCGCTCTGCGCCAGCTCAACATACTGCGCGCTAAGGGCAGTCAGGCTCGGCTCATGCTTGGCCGCCCAATCCTGCAAGGCCTGGATCACCTTGCCCTGCTCGGCAGGACGGGTGATTTCGCCATTTTCCTGCTGCAGTTGCTTGGCCACTGCGTCCTGCGGGCGCGTCGCCAACAGGCGGTACATATACAGCGGGCCACCGGCTTTCGGGCCAGTACCGGACAAGCCTTCGCCGCCGAACGGCTGCACGCCGACCACAGCGCCAACCATGTTGCGGTTCACATACAGGTTGCCGACCTTGGCGGTGTTGACCACCTGGGCGATGGTTTCGTCGATGCGCGTGTGCACACCGAGGGTCAGGCCATAGCCGCTGTCGTTGATCTGCTGCAGCAACTTGCCCAGGTCAGCACGCTGGTAGCGCACTACGTGCAGTACCGGGCCGAAGATCTCGCGCTGCATCTCGTCGAAGCTGTCCAGCTCGATCAGCGTCGGCAGCACAAAGGTGCCGCGCTTGATGTCGTCACCCACGGCGCGGGCGGTCTGGAATACCTTGCGGCCCTTCTCGCGCATCTTCTCGATGTGCTGGTCGATATTGTCCTTGGCTTCAGCATCGATCACCGGACCGATATCGGTGCTCAGGCGCTCCGGGTTGCCCAGGCTGTATTCGGCCATGGCGCCCTTGAGCATGTTGATCACTCGATCCGCCACGTCTTCCTGCACACACAGTACGCGCAGGGCCGAGCAGCGCTGGCCGGCGCTGTCGAAGGCCGAGGCCACCACATCGACCACAACCTGCTCGGTGAGCGCCGAGGAGTCGACGATCATGCTGTTGAGGCCGCCGGTTTCGGCGATCAGCGGAATGGTGCGGCCCTGGGCATCCAGGCGACCAGCGAGGTTGCGCTGGATAATCCCGGCCACTTCGGTGGAGCCGGTAAACATCACGCCACGTACTCGCTCGTTGCCGATCAGGCCGGCGCCGACGGTTTCGCCACGGCCCGGCAGCAGTTGCACGGCACCGCTCGGTACACCGGCATCCAGCAGAATGCGCACGGCTTGCGCGGCGATCAGCGGAGTTTGTTCGGCCGGCTTGGCCAGCACGGTGTTACCGGCAGCCAGCGCGGCGGCAACCTGACCGCTGAAGATTGCCAGCGGGAAGTTCCACGGGCTGATGCACACCACAGGGCCCAGCGGGCGATGGCTGTCGTTGCTGAAGTGATTACGTGCCTGCGCCGCGTAGTAGCGCAGGAAGTCCACCGCCTCGCGTACTTCGGCGATGGCGTTGGCGAAGGTCTTGCCGGATTCACGCACCAGCAGGCCCATCAGCTGCTGCATTTCCGCTTCCATCTGGTCGGCGGCGCGGTCAAGCACGGCGGCGCGCTCGGCCGGCAGGGTCGACTGCCAGATCTGCCCGCTGGACACGGCGCAAAGCACGGCGTTGCGTACATCCTGCTCGCTGGCTTCATGCACATGGCCGACGATGTCGCGGTGGTCCGCCGGGTTGCGCACTGGCTGTGCGTCGCTCAGCTCAGGCGTTTCGCAACCGAGCAGCGGCATGGCTTTATAGACGGTGTTGGTGCTGCTCAGCAGTGCCGAGGACAGCGAACCCAGGCGGTGTTCGTTGGCCAGATCGATGCCTTCCGAGTTCAATCGGGCGTCGCCATAGAGCGCACGCGGCAGAGCAATACGCGGGTGCGGCAGGCCGAGGCCGCCTTCCTGCGTGGCCATCTGCTCGACCTGCAGCACCGGGTCGAGCACCAGTTCCTTGATCGAGATGCTGGTGTCAGCGATGCGGTTGACGAACGAGGTGTTCGCGCCGTTTTCCAGCAGGCGGCGCACCAGATAAGCCAACAGGGTTTCATGGCTGCCTACCGGTGCGTAGATGCGGCACGGACGGTTCAGCTTGCCATCAGCAACCTTGCCCACCACCTGCTCGTACAGCGGCTCGCCCATGCCGTGCAGGCACTGGAACTCGTACTGACCTGGGTAGTAGTTTTGCCCGGCCAGCTGGTAGATGGCCGACAGCGAGTGGGCGTTGTGGGTGGCGAATTGCGGGTAGATGGCTTCCGGCACGGCCAGCAGCTTGCGCGCGCAGGCGATGTAGGAAATATCGGTGTATGGCTTGCGGGTATAGACCGGGTAGCCTTCCAGGCCTTCGACCTGGGCGCGCTTGATCTCGCTGTCCCAGTAGGCGCCTTTTACCAGGCGGATCATCAGGCGGTGACGGCTGCGCTTGGCCAGGTCGATCACGTAGTCGATCACATACGGGCAGCGCTTCTGGTAAGCCTGGATGACAAATCCGATACCGTTCCAGCCGGTCAGCGCCGGGTCGAAGCACAGGCGCTCAAGCAGATCGAGGGAGATTTCCAGGCGGTCGGCTTCTTCGGCATCGATGTTCAGGCCGATGTCGTAGTGCTTGGCCAGCTTGGTCAGGCCCAGCAGGATCGGGTACAGCTCGTCCATCACGCGCTCGTACTGCGCGCGGCTGTAGCGTGGGTGCAGCGCCGAGAGCTTGATCGAAATACCCGGGCCTTCGTAGATGCCACGGCCGTGAGAGGCCTTGCCGATGGCATGAATGGCCTGCTCGTAGGACGCCAGGTAACGCTTGGCGTCCTCGTCGGTCAGCGCGGCTTCACCGAGCATGTCGTAGGAATAACGGAAGCCTTTGCTTTCCATATTGGTGGCGTTGGCCAGAGCTTCGGCGATGGTTTCGCCGGTCACAAACTGCTCGCCCATCAGGCGCATGGACATGTCCACGCCCTTGCGGATCAGCGGCTCGCCGCCCTTGCCGATGATGCGGTTAAGCGAAGTCACCAGGCCAGCTTCGTTGTGCGTAGCCACCAGCTTGCCGGTGATCAGCAAGCCCCAGCTGGCCGCGTTGACGAACATCGACGGGCTGTTGCCGAGGTGCTGGCTCCAGTTGCCGTTGCTGATCTTGTCGCGGATCAGCGCGTCACGAGTGGCCTTGTCCGGAATACGCAGCAGCGCTTCGGCCAGGCACATCAGCGCCACACCTTCCTGCGAGGACAGCGAGAACTCCTGCAGCAAACCCTGCACCAGGCCCTGACGGCCACCGGCGTTCTTCTGGTTACGCAGCTTCTCGGCAATCTTCATGGCCAGCGTGTTGCTCGCCTCGGCCATGTCCTTGGGCAGGCGCGCCTGCTCCAGCAGCATCGGCACCGCTTCGGTTTCCGGACGGCGATAAGCGCCAGTAATCGCCGCGCGCAGTACCGATTGCGGGAGGATGCTTTCAGCAAAATCGAGGAACACCTGCAGGCCCTGCTCGGTCAGGGAATCCACCGACTCTTCACCGGCGACTGCCGCCAGCCCCGAATGCTCGGCCGGGGTCAAACCACCCTCGATCTGCTCGAGATAATTAAAGATCGCCTGCTTGATCAGCCAATGCGGCGTGCGGTCAATCGACTGCGCAGCCTGCTTGAGGCGATCACGGGTTGCATCATCGAGCTTTACGCCAAGGGTGGTGGTGGCCATTGGTTTGTCCTGTATGGGCTGGAGCACGGCAAAAAATCGCCGGGAGCAATTTTGGACGTTGCCCCGCGACGGCCCCGAGAGGTGGCCGCCATGGGTGGCGGGTCACAAAAAATATGGCGAGAGATTAAACCCCACAAGGCGCAGGGTGCAACTAGGTGCAACCAAACAAAATCAGAGTTTTTTACGGCCTTCAGCTGCCAGTAATCCAGCTGCGTTCTGGCGCAAGCCCAGTTCTGCCGCAGTTCCAGTAAAAATCGGACGCTAAGTAAGCAAAACGCTCGTTTTAAAAAACCGCAGCGCTTCCGACGACAGGTACAACCACGACAGCCAATAGGTTGTACCGCTTCCTCTATTCACGTCCTAACTGAGCAAAGCACACCAGATACCAGCGCGCGCATTGGCCGACGGAGTGCGTATGCGATCAGTGCAACCGGCCATAGACCTATTAATAAAGAGGAGAAAGAAACTGCACACAAGCCCGGCGGTACTCCCCAGGCGATGGAGCAGATAGCCGGGTGACACGATGTCGCGCTAAGCTCAGAACAGGATTCACAAGGAGACGACCATGACTGCCAAGGAAGCGCAATTGACCGAGTTGCTCAGTCTGTCCACGCGCACCCTCACCCACCTGACTGCCGCCATCACCGCCATGTCGTTTGAACTGCTCAACACCCAGGACAGCGCCGTGAACGCCACCGCGCACAAGATGATCGAGCGCATGCTGGCGATCAACAGCGAGCTGGACCAGCAATGGCAGCTACTCGGCCAACTGGCCGGCACACAACAGGATCCAGGCAACGCACTGGAGCAGGTGGTGCTGAAGGGTGTGGAAACACTGGAAAACTAGGCGCACCTCGACTGCTTTCGGCCAACCTACTCTCAAGCACAGGCGCACCAACTTAAAGCCGAAACTGTCCACCCGGTCAGTTATCAGTGCATGCAGCGCATTTACATTCCCCTGAAAACCACTAGAGTGCGCGCCCGCGTCGCTCTGCGTGGGCGTGCAGTAAACAACCTCAGCACTTGGCCTTGTTCTTGCTCAAGCTCCGACAGCCTGACCACTTAGACAGGTTTAAAACCATAATTCAGCACTTTGGGGAGCACCACTCGATGAACCGTACTCTTTCTTCTCTGGTCCTGGCGGGCGGGCTGCTGGCGGGCGGCCAGGCCGTAGCGGGTGACCTGCTGCACTGGCAGAACAACAGCCTGACCTACCTGTATGGCCAGGATTACAAGATCGACCCGGAAATCCAGCAGACCATCACCTTCGAACACGCCAGTGGCTGGGCTATCGGCGACCTGTTCTTCTTCGTCGACACTATCAAGTACAACACCGACGCCACCAATGGCGCAGGCGACGGTCACACCTTCTACGGCGAGTTCTCACCGCGCCTGTCGTTCGGCAAGCTGTTCAATACCAAGCTGGAATTCGGCCCAATCAAGGACGTGCTGCTGGCCAGCACCTATGAATTCGGTGAGGACGATGTCGATTCCTACCTGATCGGCCCGGGCTTTGATCTGGCGATCCCCGGCTTCGACTACTTCTCGCTGAACTTCTACAACCGGACAACGGATGGCAAGCGCGACGGCGATAATGTCTGGCAGATCACCCCGGTGTGGAGCTACACCATCCCGGTGGGCAAATCCGACATCGTGATCGACGGCTTTATGGACTGGGTGGTGGACAACGACAAGAGCTACCACGCCAACCTGCACTTCAACCCACAGATCAAGTACGACCTGGGCAAGGCCATGAACTGGGGCGAGAAGCAGCTGTATGTCGGCATCGAATACGACTATTGGAAGGACAAATACGGCATCGACGACAACAGCTTCCTCGGTGACGAAATCCTCCAGGGCACCGATCAGAACACCGCCAGTCTGCTGGTAAAAGCGCACTTCTGATAAGTCGCTACAAACCCGCCAGCACCTGCGACTGCAGGCTGGCGGGCATTCACCGCAACAACCTTTCTCGCGCTAATTTGCCCAGCTGCGGCGTAATCGCCCCGCTCTCGGGGTCTTCTACTCTGTAATTATTCAGCAGTGGAAACCCAGCATGCCCAACGCCCTTCACCGCACACTCGTCCGCGCCCTGCTTGTCAGCCTGCTGCTTACCCTAACCGCGTGCAGCACCCTCGCCCCGCGCGACCCATTACGCATCGAGCTGGTCGGTATCGAACCGCTGCCCGGCGAAGGCCTGGAAGCGCGCTTTGCGATCAAACTGCGGGTACAGAATCCCAATGACCAGCCCATCGATTTCGACGGCGTAGACCTGGAATTGCAGGTCAACCAGCAACCGCTGCTCAGTGGCGTCAGTGACCAACGCGGGCAAGTACCCCGTTACGGCGAAAGCATCCTGCGTATTCCGGTCAGCCTTTCCGCCTACGCCGCGCTGCGTCAAGCCTGGGGCATGGCCGGCTATCAGGACGGCCAGGGCCTACCCTATGAATTGCGCGGCAAACTGGCCAACGGCCTGTTCGGTACCTGGCGTTTCAATGACCGTGGCACGCTGAACTGGCCACAACCGCCAGCGCCCGGCGCAGCGCGATAAAACCCTATACAATATGCGGCCATTTCTTATCACCCCATCAAGGACCCGCCGTGAGCACGTTGCCGCCCTGCCCAAAATGTAACTCCGAATACACCTACGAAGACGGCGCTCAGCTGGTCTGCCCGGAATGCGCCCACGAATGGTCGGCCACTGGCGCGAGCGACGCGGCAGATGACGCCAAGGTGATCAAGGATTCGGTAGGCAATATGCTGCAGGACGGCGACACCGTCACCGTGATCAAGGATCTCAAGGTCAAAGGTTCATCCCTGGTGGTCAAGGTCGGCACCAAGGTCAAGGGCATCCGCCTGTGCGACGGCGACCACGACATCGACTGCAAGATCGACGGCATCGGCGCGATGAAGCTGAAATCCGAGTTCGTGCGCAAAGTCTGAGCGCACCACCGGCAACAAAAAAGAGCCCTGGCCTGCATGCCGGGGCTTTTTTCATTGGCTAGCATCAATACAGAGCAAACTGCTCGTTCGAGGCGCTCGCCTGGAGGGATCGTATGCGTATTGCTGCGCTGTGCCTGATGCTGCTACTGCCCTGGGCTGTGCAGGCCGAGCCGTGGAAGGTGGTGGGCGATGAGCAGTTCGCGCCCTACAGCTTTGTCACCATCGAAGACGACCAGCCGCGCGGGCTGGATGTCGAGCTGGTGGAGGCGGTGCTGCAGGAAGCCAAGATCCCCTACAGCCTGCGCCTGTATCCCTGGGAACGGGTCAAACGCATGATCGACCGCAGCGAAGTGGCCATGGCCTTTCAGTTCGCCGGTACCCCTGAGCGCATGCAGCAATACGAGCTCGTCGGGCCGATCCGCACCGGCTCCACGGTGTTTATGACCTCGCGCAAAATCACCCTCAACGACTGGGCCGAACTCGACGACCTGTCGCCCTATATCATTGGCCAGGTACGCGGCTATGCCTACCAGTCGGACTTCGACAAGGCCGAGCTGTCGCGCGACACCAGCGCACAGAACCCACGGCAACTGGTGTCGATGCTGCTGGCCGGGCGTATCGATGTAATAGTCGGGGATCGGGTGCAGCTGATGTACTTCGTGCGCGAGCAACGCGCGGAGAAGAACGTACATATCCTGCCCAAGCCGCTGGTGGAAATGCCGCGCTATGTGGCCTTCGCCAAGGGCGATAGCGGCCGTGCCAAGCAGTTCGCTGCGGCGCTGGAGCGTTTAAGACAGGCTGGCACTTTGGAGAGCATTTATAAGCGCTGGCAGTAAGCCGTGCCTTTCATCCCTTCACTCAGGAGCCACCATGCGCGTCACCCTTGCGTTAGTGCTGCTAGCAACCACCCTGAGCGGCTGCGGCCTCGGTGAAACAGCGGCAACCACCAGCCTGCAAGCCGAACAGGCGGCGCAACTGCAGCAGCAAACTGAACAGCTGAAGCAGCAGATCGAAGCGGCTAATGCACAGAGCAATAAGCGCTTGGAAGAAGGCTATTGAGCAGGGGCAGCTGCTGTTGCACACAACGGTGTGCTGTCGCTGATCAACACCCGCCAGCAAACAAGCAATAACAGACCTGAACTGAGCCCTCGGTAAAAAAGCTTTTGGCACGCCGGCAAACCGCTGCGGTCAATCAGGTATACCCACCTGACTGGCTGCCAAGGACATTGCGCCATGCCCGATTCCGCGTCGCCTGCTGATCTGCCCCGCGACCTGCATTACGTTGACGACAGCCAACCCGGCATCCACCGTAAGAAAGTGCGCGGCACGTTCAATTATTTCGATGCCAAGGGTGAGCGCATCACCGACGCCGATGAAATCAAGCGCCTCGACTCACTGGCGGTGCCGCCCGCCTATACCGACGTGTGGATCTGCGCCGACCCGCGCGGCCATCTGCAAGCCACCGGCCGCGACGCCCGTGGGCGCAAGCAGTACCGCTATCACCCGCGATGGCGTGAGGTGCGCGACACCGATAAATACGCGCGTCTGCAAGCGTTCGGTAATGCCCTGCCCAAATTGCGCCAGCAACTGCAAGCGCAAATAGCCACGCCAGGTTTTACCCGCGAGAAGGTGCTGGCCACCGTGGTGATGCTGCTGGATGCCACGCTGATTCGCGTTGGCAATAGCCAATACGCCCGAGACAACAAATCCTACGGCCTGACCACCCTGCGCACGCGCCATGTTGCTATCCAGGGCAGCGATATCAAGTTCCAGTTTGTCGGCAAGAGTGGCATCGAACATCAAGTCAGCGTGAAGGACCGGCGACTGGCCACAGTGGTCAGGCGCTGCATGGAATTGCCGGGGCAGAACCTCTTCCAGTATCTGGACGAAGATGGAGCGCGCCACACCATCAGCTCCACCGACGTCAACGCCTACCTGCACCAGCTTACCGGGGCCGACTTCACCGCCAAGGATTACCGCACCTGGGCCGGTACCGCGATGGCGTTGGCCGTGTTGCGCGAGCTGGAGTGGCAGCCAGAGTCGGACGCGAAACGGCATGTGGTGGCCACGGTCAAGGCCGTCGCCAAGCAACTGGGCAACACCCCTGCGGTGTGCCGCAAATGCTATATCCACCCTGCCGTGTTGGAGCACTTCAGCCTGGGCGCGTTATCCAAACTGCCCAAGCCGAGGGTGCGTAAGGGCCTGAAAGCCGAGGAGGTGGCGCTGGCGATGTTTCTCGAGCGACTGGCCGCAGACGTGCCGAACACAGCCAAGGGCCGACACCGCGATTAAGGCAAGACGTAAACAGCCCTATTGCACCGGCAGGAAGTTCAGAAACAGCAGCCCCTGGGCATAACTCACGCCCATGCGCCGATAGCGCTCATCCAGCACATCGGTGAGCAGATCCAGGCGCGCGACTATCTTGCCGAACTCCACGGCATAGCTGAGGTTATGCCCCTCGGCGGAAATCTCGTTGGACAGCAGCCAGGGCTTGCCGCTGGCATCGGTACGCTGAGCGAGCATCCAGCTGGCCTTCTCAAAGTTGCGCGCCGCGTTATGGACAAACTGCGGGTTCAGCGTGTCGCTCAGGTAATACTCGGTGCGCCCGCCATGGGCGGTAATCAGCATGCTCGCCAGTGAATAAATAAAGGCCCCCACACGATCGCCCTGGTATTCGGCGCTCAAGGCATAGCCGAGAGCGGCAACATCGGTACGCCCGCCCAGCTGCGGCAGCGGCTGATCCAGTTCTATGGAGCGATGTACCGCACGCTTGGCGGCTTCTACATCAGCCAGGCCGGTTTTGCGCCACTCGCGCGGGTTGCGCAGGTACAGCTTGTCCATCAAACGGTAGAGGCTGTTGAGGTTGTTACGCATGCCGATCGTGGCCATGCGGTCGGCATGGCTCTGGAAGAACTCGGAAGGTTTGATCGCGCTGCGGTTGCTGATAATGGTCTGATGGTCCTGCCGGGTTGAGCAGCCGCTGACAGCCAGCAACAGCACAATCAGCACCAGCAGGCGCATCACCACAGCATTGCCGCCCGACCAGGCGGGGGCAGTTTTTAGCCATGGCAAACGCTGCACAGTGCTCATCAGAGGAGGTCGTCCGCTGCGGTGTGATGGGGTAACGCTAGCAACAAAATCCAGATTGGCCAGTTTTCCTACCCGAAGACATGACTTTGAACACAATCAAGCACCTAGCCACATAAGCTCAGGTGGACTGCTAAAAGACCGCGTACTGCGCAAAAGGTTGGCAACCGCTTATCAGCGCAGCGGCAAAAGGCCCGTCGCAGAGCGCTTTAAGCGGTATGCTCCGCAGCTTTTTGGCTGCCGAGTGCCCCATGCTGCGTCTGCTTGCCCTGTTTTGCCTGTTAGTTGCCCTGCCCGCCTTTGCCGATGCCCCAAAAACCTTTAGCGCCGCGAAGAAAATCGCCTGGCGCCTGTATGCCGAGCGGCCCAATACCTTCTATTGCCAATGCGCGTATAGCGGTAACCGGGTCGACCTCGGCAGCTGCGGTTACAAAGTGCGCAAGCAGGAGCGGCGCGCCGCCCGCGTGGAATGGGAGCATGTGGTGCCGGCCTGGGTGATCGGCCATCAGCGTCAGTGCTGGCAGAACGGCGGACGCAAGAATTGCACTCGCACAGACGCCAGCTTCAAGGCTGCCGAAGCTGACCTACACAACCTGGTGCCGAGCATCGGCGAAGTGAATGGCGACCGCTCCAACTACGCCCTCGGCATGCTCAGCGACAAACCCACGCAATACGGAAGCTGCCCGATGGTGGTCAACTTCAAGGCGAAAACTGCCATGCCGCCGGTCCATGCGCGCGGCGCGGCAGCACGCATCTACCTGTATATGGCCGAGCGTTACCAGCTGCGCCTGTCCAAGCTCGACCGGCGCACCTACGAAGCCTGGAGCCGCCAATACCCGATCAGCGAATGGGAGCGCTGGCGCAATCAGCAGGTCGGCTGCGTGATGGGCCACGGCAACCCCTATATCGGCGCCATCGACCCCAGCCAGTGCAATCCACTACGCCGCGCCGGCAACCCGCAACGCAACAGCGGCTAAGCGCTGGCAACCGCCCCGCGACCCCTGCGCGCCGCTATTGACGCTAAACTTCATGCCACGCCAACCCGAGTATTGTTCTATGCCCAGCACCGCCACCCCCAGCGCCGCCCACGCCATTGCCGAAACCCGCGCCTGGGTTGATCGCGCCGTAATCGGCCTGAACCTCTGCCCGTTCGCCAAGGCCGTGCAGGTCAAAGGGCAAGTGCGTTATGTGGTGTGCGCCAGCGCCGAGCCGGAAGAACTGCTCGCCATGCTGATTGATGAGCTGCACCACTTGGCCAACTGCGAGCCAAGCGAAACCGACACTACTTTGCTGATTCACCCAGCGGCCCTTACCGACTTTCTCGACTTCAACGACTTTCTCGCCGTAGCCGACGACGCCCTAGACGACCTCGGCTATAGCGGCATCCTGCAAGTGGCCAGCTTCCATCCGCAGTTCCAGTTTGCCGACACCCATGCCGCGGATATGGGCAACGCCACCAACCGCTCGCCCTACCCGACCCTGCATATCCTCCGCGAAGCCAGCATCGACCGCGCTGTAGCCGCCTTTCCCGACCCGGAGACGATCTTCGAAGCCAATATCCAGACTCTGGAAGAGCTCGGTGCAGACGGCTGGGCTACCCTGCAGGCGCAATGCCGCAAAGACGCGCAAAACCAGGTGCCAGCTGTAACACCTGAGGTGTCAGCAGCTACAGCTGGAAATCAAACACCGGCTATTCCTTAAGCCCGAAAGCGATCAAAGCCCAGAGCACTGGGCCTTGATCGGGGCATTTAGCTACTCGCCGGAGTGCACTTGGCCTGCGCAGCTTCGGGGGTGAGGTTGCGCACCGAGGTGTAGAACAGCTCGCAGGTTTGCAGCTTTTCCGTGACCTGCCATTTCTCGCTGCAGGCGCTCAGCACCGGGCTCGCGTCCTGACTGGGTTGCTCACCCATACTGGCCTGCCAGCAGGCAGCGCTAAGATCCTGCCCCATGACCTTGAGGCCAGCAGCATCGGCTTTCTGCTGATCGCCATCGTAGTTTTCCGGGTCAGCGGCATACCAGATGTAGCTGGGGTGGTTGGCACCGAGCACGGCCACTTGCTGCCCAGCAGCCGGGCTGATCTGCGCCAGGCCGAGGACATCGATAGACACCCCATACTGCTGATTAACCCAGCTGCGCACCGGACTGCCAAAGGCCACCATGGGCAGCGCTTGGCCGCCTTCACCAGCGGTCAATTGCATCACCATCTGTGTTTGGTAAGCGTTGAAATAGCTGTAGACACCCTCAAGCGCGCTACCGGCGTTGGCCGGCGCGGCGATTGGGGCAATGTCGATAATGGTCTGGAAGGCCGGTGTCTGCGCCGCACTGATGCCGTTCTCGGTAAGCAGATCAGCCCAGCGGTTGGTGGTGCTCGACTCTAGATAGTCCTGCGCCTGGGTCAGCGAGTAATCCGGCGGAAAGTGCAGCAACTCAACGCTCTTGCGGTTATCCAGGGCCATACCCAGCGGCAGGAACAGCGACCAGTTGTATTGCCACTTGCCATCCTTGTTGAGCAGTTTGGCGCCACTGTAGGCCAGCTCGCCGGTCTTCAGCAGTTGCTCGAGTGGCTTACCGTAGCCTTCAGGCACCTCGCTGAATTTGGCGAAAAGCTCTTGCTCCTCGCGGTGCACGGTGACCGTGGCTTTGTCGTAACCATCGCGTTGCAGGCTCTGGCGCAAATAGTGCTCAGCGGTCTGCTCCAATGTCCAATCGCGATAGCAGATCACATTGCAGTTATTGGGATAGGCAAACAAACGGGTGACGCGCTCGGTGCTGCCCAGCTTGACCGTGACATCAGCGGCTTGCGCGTGACAGGCCAACAGCCAGGCGACTGCGACGAGCATAAATCCTTTGCGACTCAGCATAAGTGACTCCTTGGTTGAGAGGGTTCTGCGCTTCTGGCTCCAGGCCTAGGGCAGAAGTAAAGAAGCAAAAGCGGCGCAATGAATTATTTTTTTGCTCCGCCAGCCTGCCGATACTGCCAAATAGTTACTTCTCCGGCCCACGCCCTGTTTTACACAGGCTTTACATTTCGCCCTGCAATGCCGCGCAACAGCCAGTGTCGAAACAACATGCCGGGAAAGACCGGTTTGCAGAGGAGTTTCGATCATGCTGTCGCGTATCCCCCTTATCACCGGCCTGGTGGCCAGCCTGGCGCTGTTTGCCCAGGCCCCAGCGCAGGCCTCCAACCGTGACGCAGCGATTGCCGGAGCCGTGGTGGGCGCGGTGATTGGCGGCGTTATCGTCAGCCAAACCCGCCCCGTACAGGTCTACGCCCCGCCACCGCGCGAGTACTACCCGCCACCACCGGCCTATTACCCGCCACAACGGGTGTACTACGAACGCCAGCCGGTTTATTACCAACCGGCCCCCGTGTATTACGTGCAGGAACGGCCGCGCCATAAACGCTGGCATGGCCACAAACACCGTCGGCACGACGGCCATGGTCATGGCCATCGCTGGTAAATAAAAAGCCCCGCAAAATTGCGGGGCTTTTCTCTGGGAGTTAACTCGCGCAGCCTTACTCCGTCCGGAAACGCACCACCAGTTGCTTCAGCTCACTGCTCAGGCCGCTTTGTTCCTGGGCGTAGCTTTCCACCTCGGCGGCCTGCACGGAGATCTGCGTTACCGCGTCGTTGATGGCGACGATGTTCTGGTTGATTTCCTCGGTCACCAGATGCTGTTCCTCGGTCGCGGTGGCGATCTGCATGGTCATGTCGCGGATCATCTGCACCTTGCCTTCAATGCTTTCGAAGGCGGCCATCACCTCATCGGACAGCACGATAGCCTTGCCCGACTCGACCAGGCTCTGGTCCATGCTTACCGTCACTTCCTTGATGCGATTGACCAGTAGGTTGAGGATGCTGTTGATCTGCTCGGTAGAGTCCTGAGTGCGTTTGGCCAGGTTGCGCACTTCATCGGCCACCACCGCAAACCCGCGCCCCTGCTCGCCCGCACGGGCGGCTTCGATAGCAGCGTTCAAGGCCAGCAGGTTGGTCTGTTCGGCGATCTGCTGAATGGTCGAGAGGATGTTGTTGATATTGACCGTTTCCTTCTCCAGCTCCTGCAGCACCTTGCTGGAGTTCTGGATGCTGGCGCCGAGCTTGTTGACCCCGGAGGTACTGCGGGCAATCACCTCTTTGCCATTGCGCGTGGCCATCAGCCCCTGCTCCGACACATCGGCGGTCTGCACGCAGGTCTTGGCCACCTCATTGGCCGCCGAAGACATCTCGGTCACGGCCGTGACAATCTGCTCCACCGAACTCAACTGGCGCTGCAGCGTGGCGGACATCGCCGTGGTGCGCTTGTTGGTATCGCTGGAAACCCCATCCATGCTGATGGCGTTCTCCTTGATCACCTTGATCATGCCCTGGATCGACTCAATAAACTGATTGAACCACTTGGCCAGCTCACCGGTTTCATCCTTGCTGAGCAGGTCCAGCCGGCGGGTCAGGTCACCTTCACCCTGAGCGATGGTGCGCAGCCCGTCTTTCACCAGGTTGATCGGGTTGACGATACGGTTGGCAATAACCACCCCAGCCGCGCCGAATACCAGCACCAGCACGATGCAGACAATCAGGGTGATCCAGGTCAACTCACGGGCGCTCGCATAGATCTCATCGGCCTGCTTGAAGCCGACAAACTTCCAGCCCAGCTCCGGCGAGGTGTAGACGTTGGCCATATACGCCACCCCGTCGATCTCCACCTCGACCAGGCCGTTCTCGGTTTTGCCGATGGTTGCAAAGTGCTCGCCGGGCAGCTCGCTGACCTTCTTGAAGTTGTTGTCCGGCTGCAGACCATCCACCAGCAAGGTGCCGCTGCCCTCCGCCAACATCAGAAAACCGGTTTCGCCAAAGCGCACCTTCTGCGCCATATCCGTCAGCGCCTTGAGCGACACATCCACCGCGACCACCCCGGCAAACTGCCCGGCGTTGTCCTTGAAGCCCTTGAGCACCGAGACATACACCGCATCATCCGGCTCCCAGTAATAACCGTCGCGGCGGCCCAGGGTGAAGTTGGCGTCGCGGCCAATGGGGTACCACTCACGCTTGCGCGGGTCCCAGTCACCGTAATCCCCGGTGCCCGGCCACTCCACATAGCCGCCCTTGGTATCGCTCATATACACGTAGCCGAAGGTGGGGTTGTTCTTACCGATGCTGGAGAAGTAATCGAAAATCTGCTTCTCGCGCCCGCCGTTGGCGGTGGCCACCTCACCCGGCTTACGCGCCTCACCGAAGTAGGTGGTCAGCTCACCATTCTCGGCATCCTTCACCGCGGGGTATTCCGCCAGGGCGGAAACGGTGTAACCCACCGAATCAAAGAAGGTCGCAAAGCTGTTGTTCACCAGCTTCATATCCAGGCTGCTGGATACCAGGAAGTTCTCTTTGGCCTGCTGCGTGACATTGCGAATCGTCAGCAGCGCCACCACCAGAACCGGAATCAGGGTTGCAACCAGAAAGCTCACCAACAGTTTGGATTTGATATTCATGGGACTTCGCCTTCTAGCTGACCAGTAATACGCTCTATCGGCGCGTGTTGAGGATAGTTAAGGCTTATGACAGCGCCAGCGTGGGACTCACCACGACAACGCTGCCGAGCAAAAGCGACTGTCACGGTCAATCGGCCGCTGGTTGACCGCAGGCATTCCGCCGCCGCAGCGGTGACGCAGATTAAGGGTTTCGCCCTTACGGCGAGTTACTTGATTCGCTGCGCTCACCCCTCGGGCCAGCCTAGGGCTGTTACGGCGCGTCGTTTAGGCCTCCTGATGGGGCTCGGGAACCGCGTTGCTTACACGATGTGTGGACGGCAAAAACAAAAAAGTAAAAACATCGCGGCTATCGCAGGTAAACAAAAAGTCCCCACAGTTGCGTAATGCTGTTCACTTAAGCATCGGGTGGACGCGATCATCCCCTCGCCCCTCCGGGGAGAGGGTTAGGGAGAGGGGAAGGCCTCC
>DASRUM010000112.1:0-9591 GCA_035655415.1 Pseudomonas sp. | reverse complement strand
AGAAGCGACCACCACCATGATGCGCAGCCATTATTGCGGCCAACTGAACGAGAGCCTGGACGGCCAGGAAGTCACCCTTTGCGGTTGGGTACATCGCCGTCGTGACCATGGCGGGGTGATTTTCCTCGACATTCGTGACCGTGAAGGTCTGGCTCAGGTGGTATTCGACCCGGATCGCGCGGCGACCTTCGCCACCGCTGACAAGGTGCGCAGCGAATATGTGGTCAAGATCACCGGCAAGGTGCGTCTGCGTCCGGCCGGTGCCGGCAACGCCAATATGGCGTCCGGCGCTATCGAAGTGCTGGGCTATGAGCTGGAAGTGCTGAACGAAGCGGAAACCCCGCCGTTCCCGCTCAACGAATACACCGACGTGGGCGAAGAAACCCGCCTGCGCTACCGCTTTATAGACCTGCGTCGCCCGGAAATGGCGGCCAAGCTGAAGCTGCGTTCGAGCATCACCAGCAGCATCCGTCGCTACTTAGATGACAATGGCTTCCTCGACGTGGAAACGCCGATCCTCACCCGTGCCACCCCTGAAGGCGCGCGTGACTATCTGGTGCCGAGCCGCACTCATGCCGGCAGCTTCTTCGCTTTGCCGCAATCGCCGCAGCTGTTCAAGCAATTGCTGATGGTCGCCGGCTTCGACCGCTACTACCAGATCGCCAAGTGCTTCCGCGACGAAGACCTGCGTGCCGACCGCCAGCCGGAATTCACCCAGATCGACATCGAAACCAGCTTCCTCGATGAAGCCGACATCATGGCCATCACCGAGAAGATGATTCGCCAGCTGTTCAAGGAAGTGCTGGACGTCGAGTTCGGCGAGCTGCCGCACATGACCCTGGCCGAAGCCATGCGTCGCTTTGGTTCGGACAAGCCGGATCTGCGTAACCCGCTGGAATTGGTGGACGTGGCCGACCAGCTGCAAGCGGTCGACTTCAAAGTGTTCAGCGGTCCAGCCAACGATCCGAAGTGCCGCGTTACCGCGCTGCGTGTACCGGGCGGGGCGAGCATGCCGCGCAGCAAGATCGACGAATACACCAAGTTTGTTGGCATCTACGGTGCCAAGGGCCTGGCTTACATCAAGGTCAACGAGCGTGCTGCCGGTGTTGAAGGCCTGCAGTCGCCGATCGTCAAGAATATCCCGCTGGACAATATCAATGTGATCCTCGATCGCGTTGGTGCGGTCGATGGTGACATCGTGTTCTTCGGTGCCGACAAGGCCAAGATCGTCAGCGAAGCCCTGGGCGCGCTGCGCATCAAGCTGGGTCACGACCTCAACCTGCTGACGTGCGAGTGGGCGCCGCTGTGGGTCGTCGACTTCCCGATGTTCGAAGAGAACGACGACGGCAGCCTGACCGCCATGCACCACCCGTTCACCGCACCGAAGTGCAGCCCGGCCGAGCTGGAAGCCAACCCGGCCGCCGCGCTGTCGCGTGCCTATGACATGGTGCTTAACGGCACCGAGCTGGGTGGCGGTTCGATCCGTATCCACGACAAGTCGATGCAGCAGACTGTGTTCCGCGTGCTGGGTATCAGCGAAGACGAGCAGCAGGAGAAGTTCGGCTTCCTCCTCGACGCCCTCAAGTTCGGCGCGCCGCCCCATGGCGGTCTGGCCTTCGGCCTGGATCGTTTGGTAATGCTGATGACCGGTGCCCAGTCGATCCGCGAAGTGATCGCCTTCCCGAAAACCCAGAGCGCGGCCTGCGTTATGACTCAGGCGCCGGGTGAGGTGGATAACAAGTCGCTGCGCGAATTGCATATTCGTCTGCGCGAGCAGCCGAAAGCGGAATAAAGCGTCAAAAGAAGCCTGGTTTTCCAGGCTTCTTCTTTATAGGTATCCCGTAGGAGCGGCCCATGGCCGCGATCTTTCTTTCGCGGGCATGGCCCGCTCCTACAGTGAATTGAACTGAGACAAACGGAGTGAGTTATGGCTGGTCATTCCAAGTGGGCCAACATCAAGCACCGCAAAGGGCGTCAGGACGCCAAGCGCGGCAAGATCTTCACCAAGCTGATTCGTGAGCTGACCGTTGCTGCCAAGCATGGCGGGCCGCTCCCGGCCGACAACCCGCGTCTGCGCCTGGCGGTGGACAAGGCGCTGACGGCCAACATGTCGCGCGACGTTATCGACCGTGCCATCGCCCGGGGGGCGGGTAACGACGAAGCCGACAACATGATCGAGCTGACCTATGAAGGATACGCGCCAAGCGGCGTGGCGATCTTCGTCGAGGCCATGACCGATAACCGCAATCGCACGGCAGCCGAAGTACGCCATGCCTTTACCAAGTGCGGCGGCAACCTGGGTACCGATGGTTCGGTGGCTTATATGTTTGATCGCAAGGGCCAAATCAGCTTCGCCCCAGGCGTCAGCGAAGATGCCCTGATGGAAGCGGCGCTGGAAGCCGGAGCTGATGACGTGGAAATGGCTGAGGATGGCTCGGCCTTGGTGTCGACCAGCTTTGCCGATTTCCATGGGGTCAACGAGGCGCTCAGCGCGGCCGGTTTCAAGGCCGATGAAGCGGAAATCGCCATGATCCCATCGATCAATGCGACGGTTGCCGATCTGGAAACCGCGCAAAAGGTCATCAAGCTGATCGATATGCTCGAAGACCTTGATGATGTGCAGGAGGTTTACCACAACGCCGAGATCTCCGATGAGCTGATGGAGCAGCTTGGCTAAGTGTCTGGGTATCTACAGCAGCCGGAGGTATTCGGGTTATTTGCCCGAAGCGTCCGGCTTTTTTGTGTGCCTGGGTGACGCCGAAGTGGGCTGGCCCTATACTCGCTAACTGGATAAATAGACAGTGTGCCGGCTGAGTTGGCTGGTGCCTTGAGTGGGCGGTAGGGCATGACCTTGATTCTTGGCATCGACCCTGGTTCGCGCATCACCGGTTACGGTGTGGTGCGTGATACCGGGCACAATTGCGAATATGTTGCCTCCGGCTGCATTCGCACGGGCAATGGTTCGATGCCTGAGCGTCTGCAGGTGGTGTTTCGCGGCGTGCGTGAGGTCATCGAAACCTACGGGCCGGTGACCATGGGCATCGAGCAGGTGTTTATGGCGCGCAATCCGGATTCCGCGCTCAAGCTTGGCCAGGCGCGCGGGGTGGCCATTGTCGCGGGGATCGAAGCGGGGCTGGATATCGCCGAATACACCGCGACCCAGGTCAAACAAGCGATTGCCGGTACGGGCGGGGCGGATAAGGAGCAGGTGCAGATGATGGTCATGCACCTGCTCAAGCTGGTGCAGAAACCGCAGATCGATGCCTCCGATGCCCTGGCCATTGCCCTGTGCCATGCCCACCACCGGCAGAGTCTGATTCCCCATGGCTTGGCCGGGGCCAAGCGGCGCGCGGGTCGCCTTCGTTTGTAACGTAATTTTTAAGGAAAGCAGCGGTGATCGGACGTTTGCGCGGCACCCTGGCGGAAAAGCAGCCGCCCCATGTGATTGTGGACATAAATGGTTTGGGTTATGAGCTGGAAGTGCCCATGACCACCCTGTACCGTTTGCCCTCGGTGGGTGAGCCGTTGACCCTGCACACCCATCTTGTGGTGCGTGAGGATGCGCATCTGCTTTATGGTTTTTTCGAAAAGCGCGAGCGCGAGCTGTTTCGTGAGCTGATTCGCCTCAATGGCGTCGGCCCGAAACTGGCCCTGGCCTTGATGTCCGGGTTGGAGGTCGATGAGTTGGTGCGCTGTGTGCAAGCGCAAGACACCTCGGTGCTGGTGAAGATTCCGGGTGTCGGTAAAAAAACCGCCGAGCGCCTGCTGGTTGAACTGAAGGATCGCTTCAAAGCCTGGGAAACCGTGCCCGGCATGTCGCACCTGGTGGTGGAACCTCGCGGCGGCAGTGCAGTCTCAAGCGCGGAGAATGATGCGGTCAGTGCACTTATTTCGCTCGGCTACAAACCCCAGGAAGCCAGTCGCGCCGTCTCAGCTATTAAGGAAGACGGTTTGAGCAGTGAAGATATGATTCGTCGAGCCCTGAAGGGAATGGTCTAGTGCTAGAAGCTGATCGCCTGATTACCGCAGCCCCGCGTGACCGTGATGAGCAGGTTGACCGTGCCATTCGCCCGCTGAAACTGGCCGAATACATCGGCCAGCCGAGCGTGCGCGAGCAGATGGAGCTGTTTATCCAGGCGGCCCGTGGGCGCAGCGAAGCGCTCGATCACACTCTGATCTTCGGCCCGCCCGGTCTGGGCAAGACCACCCTGGCCAATATCATCGCTCAGGAAATGAATGTTTCGATCAAGAGCACCTCGGGTCCGGTGCTGGAGCGGCCGGGTGATCTGGCGGCTTTGCTGACCAATCTTGAGCCGGGCGATGTGCTGTTTATCGATGAGATTCATCGCCTGTCGCCGATTGTCGAGGAAGTGCTGTACCCGGCAATGGAAGATTTTCAGCTCGATATCATGATCGGCGAAGGCCCGGCCGCACGTTCGATCAAGCTCGATCTGCCGCCGTTTACCCTGGTCGGTGCGACCACCCGTGCCGGCATGCTGACCAATCCACTGCGCGACCGTTTTGGCATTGTGCAGCGTCTGGAGTTCTACAATACCGAAGACCTGGCGACCATCGTCATGCGCTCTGCGGGGATTCTCGGCTTGTCGATCGAGCCCCATGGCGCCTTCGAGATTGCCCGTCGCGCCCGCGGTACGCCGCGTATCGCCAACCGTTTGCTGCGCCGTGTGCGCGACTTTGCCGAAGTGCGTGCGCAGGGCGATATCACCCGCGAAATCGCCGACCTGGCTTTGAACCTGCTGGATGTTGATGAGCGTGGCTTCGACCACCAGGACCGACGTCTACTGTTGACCATGATCGAGAAGTTCGACGGTGGCCCGGTGGGTGTCGATAACCTGGCCGCTGCCATCAGCGAAGAGCGCCACACCATCGAAGATGTGCTGGAGCCCTATCTGATTCAGCAGGGCTATATCATGCGCACCCCGCGTGGGCGCGTGGTCACCCGGCATGCCTATTTGCACTTTGGCCTGAATGTGCCCAAGCGCATGGGCGAACTCCCCACGGCTGACCTGTTCGGGGATGATGATTAACAAAAAATACTTGTCGAAGACGATTGGCAAGATCAGGAGCTGGCACTAGAGTATGCGCGCGCAAAACGGAGTTACGCCGTTCACCCATCGTTGTCGGGTTTATTTCGAAGACACCGATGCAGGCGGCATCGTCTACTACGTCAATTACCTCAAATTTATGGAACGGGCTCGCACCGAGTGTCTGCGTGATCTGGGTTTTCTCCAGTCGACGTTGGCCGAGGAGGGCCTGTTGTTCGTTGTGCATTCGGCTGAAGCGCGCTACCACGCGCCAGCCAAGCTCGACGACGAGTTGCTGGTAAGCGCTGAAGTAATTGAATTAAACCGTGCCAGCCTGCGTTTTCGTCAACAGGTCAGGCGGGCAACGGATGATGCGCTGCTTTGTGAAGGGCAGTTTATGGTGGCCTGTGTGCGCGCCGACAATTTGAAACCCCGGGCCATTCCCCAAGCTCTGCACACGGCCTTTGCCGGGCAGGGCGGCGCGGGTACATCTAGAGCAGGAGAGTAAGCGTGGAAGCCAACGCCGTTGACCACATGTCGATGTGGAGTCTGATCAGCAACGCCAGCCTGGTGGTGCAACTGGTAATGCTGACGTTGGTGGCCGCTTCGGTCACTTCGTGGGTCATGATTTTTCAGCGCACCGCGCTGCTGCGTGCGGCCAAGCGTGCCCTGGATAATTTCGAGGAACGCTTCTGGTCGGGTATCGACCTGTCCAAGCTGTACCGCCAGGCGGGCAGCAACCCGGACCCAGATTCCGGTCTGGAGCAGATCTTCCGAGCAGGCTTCAAAGAGTTCTCGCGTCTGCGTCAGCAGTCCGGTGTTGATCCGGATGCGGTGATGGATGCCGTGGCTCGTGCCATGCGTGTGGCCATCTCGCGTGAAGAAGAGAAGCTTGAGCAGAGCCTGCCGTTCCTCGCCACTGTCGGTTCGACCAGTCCGTATATCGGCCTGTTCGGTACCGTGTGGGGCATCATGAACTCCTTCCGCGGCCTGGCGCAGGTGCAGCAAGCGACCCTGGCCACTGTGGCCCCGGGTATTGCCGAGGCGCTGATCGCCACTGCTATCGGCCTGTTTGCCGCCATTCCTGCGGTAATCGCCTACAACCGTTTTGCCGCCCGTGGCGAAATGCTGATCGGTCGTTACTACACCTTCGCCGATGAATTCCAGGCGATCCTGCACCGCAAAGTCCACACCAGCGACGACTAAGCCTTAGGCACTCTTTACGAAAGGTTTTAAGCCATGGCCAGAATTCGCAACAGACGCAAGCCCGTCGCCGAGATGAACGTGGTGCCTTACATCGATGTGATGTTGGTACTGCTGGTTATCTTTATGGTGACCGCGCCCATGCTCAATCAAGGGGTCAAGGTCGATCTGCCGCAAGTCAGCAGTGAGGTCTTGCCACAGGACAATAACGCTCAGGTGCTGACCATCTCGATCAAGGCCGACAAGACCTATTTCTGGAATATGGGCACTGAGGTTGATGTCGATACCGTTCAGGACCAGGCGCTGACCCTGGAAGAAATGACCCGCGCAGTGACTGCGATCATCAGCCAGAGCCGGGCAACCGGTAAGCAGGTGCAGGTGTTCGTGCGCGGCGACAAGACCGTTGACTACGGCACCATCATGGCGGCCATGGGTGGCTTGCAGCAGGCTGACGTGGGTAACGTCGGGCTGATTACCGAGGCCCCCTGATGCACTACCAGCGCGAGCGTTCGCCCTCGGAAAGTCTGTTCTGGCCTGTGGTTTGGGCTGTGGGCCTGCACGTCATCATGTTTGCCATGCTGTTCGTCAGCTTCGCCTTTGCCCCGGATCTACCGCCGGCCAAGCCGGTGGTACAGGCCACGCTGTACAAGTTGCAGTCGCAGAGCCAGGCCACCACACAGACCAATCAGAAAATCGCTGGCGAAACCAAGAAGACCACTGCCCCGGTGTACGAAACCGAACAGCTTGAGCAGAAAAAAGTTGAGCAGGAAAAAGTAGCGGCCAAGGCAGCGGAACAAAAGAAAGCTCAAGAGGCTCAGAAAGCGGAGGCTGCCAAAAAGGCCGACGCCGACAAGAAGACGGCAGAGCAGAAGAAGCTCGCCGATGTAGCCAAAAAGAAAGCGGCGGATGAGGCGGCTAAGAAAAAAGCCGCTGAAGACACCAAGAAAAAAGCTGCAGAAGAGGCGAAGAAGAAAGCCGCTGCAGAAGCTGCGAAGAAGAAAAAAGCTGATGACGCCAAGAAAAAGGCGGCAGAAGCGGCTCAGCGTAAATCTGTAGAAGACAAGAAGGCTGCCGCACTGGCCGAGCTGCTGTCCGAGGATGTCGGTCGCCAGCAGGCAATCGCCGATACCGTCGGTGATGAAGTCGCCGGCAGTCTGGATGATCTGATTGTTATGCTGGTCAGCCAGCAGTGGCGGCGCCCGCCATCTGCGCGTAATGGCATGAGCGTAGAAGTACTGATCGAAATGCTGCCTGATGGCACCATTACCAATGCCAGCGTGACGCGCTCCAGTGGCGACTCGCCATTTGATAACTCGGCCGTGCAAGCGGTGCGTAACGTCGGCCGTATTGCTGAAATGCAACAGCTGGACCGCGCCACTTTTGATCGCCTTTACCGGCAGCGTCGCGCTGTCTTCAAACCGGAGGATTTAGGTCTGTGAATACCCTGATGCGTATTGTTCTGCTCGGTCTGACCCTGATGGTCGGCACCGTTCAGGCCGCTGATCCGCTGGTGATCAGCAGTGGCACCGACCGTGCCACACCCATCGCTGTGGTGCCTTTTGGCTGGCAAGGCGGCAACGTGTTACCCGAGGACATGGCTGAAATCATCGGCAATGACCTGCGCAACTCCGGGGTATTCGAGCCGATTCCTCGGCAGAACATGATCAGCTTGCCGACTCAGGCGACTGAAGTGATCTACCGCGACTGGCAGGCTCTGGGCGCGCAGTACGTGTTGGTCGGCAGCATTGTGCCGAACGCCGGTCGCCTGCAGATCCAGTTCGCCTTGTTCAACGTCACCACTCAACAGCAAGTCATGACTGGCAGTGTCGGTGGTGGTGTCGATCAGCTGCGTGATATGGCGCACCATATCGCTGACCAGGCGTATGAGAAGCTCACCGGCGTCAAGGGTGCGTTTTCCACTCGCATGCTTTACGTCACCGCTGAGCGTTTCTCGGTGAGCAACACCCGTTACACCCTGCAGCGTTCCGACTATGACGGCGCCCGTGCGGTGACCTTGCTGCAATCGCGCGAGCCGATTCTGTCGCCATCGTTTGCCCCGGATGGCAAGCGTATTGCCTATGTCTCTTTCGAGCAGAAGCGTCCGCGCATCTTCGTGCAGCACATCGATACCGGTCGCCGCGAGCAGATCACCAATTTTGAAGGTCTCAACGGTGCGCCGGCCTGGTCGCCAGATGGCAACCGCCTGGCCTTCGTGCTGTCGCGTGATGGCAACCCGGAAATCTACGTGATGGACATGGGTAGCCGTCAGCTGCGCCGCGTGACGACTCAGCCATCGATTGATACCGAACCATTCTGGGGTAAAGACGGTCAGACTCTGTACTTCACCTCGGATCGCTCCGGCAAACCGCAGATCTACAAAACCAATATCAATGGTGGCTCGGCAGAGCGTGTGACATTTATCGGTAACTACAACGCTAACCCGAAACTCTCTGCTGATGAGAAGACCTTGGTCATGATCCACCGCCAGGATGGTTACACCGTGTTCAAAGTGGCGGCGCAAGACCTGCAGCGCGGCAATTTGCGGATACTTTCAGATACCAGTCTGGATGAGTCGCCTACTGTTGCGCCTAACGGCACCATGGTAATCTACGCCACCCGCCAGCAGGGTCGGGGAGTCTTGGTATTAGCGTCCACCAATGGACGTGTGAGGCTCCCTCTTCCTACCGCTCAAGGCGAAGTTCGAGAGCCTTCTTGGTCCCCTTACCTGAACTGATGCGGCGCTACACCGTTGTTGTTTGAAATACTGCTTAACACACTGGGGTTCATTAGGAGTTACATGATGGAAATGCTGAAATTTGGTAAGTTCGCCGCGCTGAGCCTGGCTCTGGCCGTTGCAGTTGGTTGCTCCTCGAAAGGCGGCGACGCTGCTGGCGAAGGCGCTACCGATCCTAACGCTGGTTACGGTGCCAACACTGGCGCTGTCGATGGCAGCCTGAGCGAAGAAGCTGCTCTGCGCGCTATCACCACTTTCTACTTCGAATACGACAGCTCCGACCTGAAACCCGAGGCCATGCGCGCTCTGGACGTGCACGCCAAAGACCTGCAAGGCAATGGCGCTCGCGTAGTTCTGGAAGGCCACGCTGACGAGCGCGGTACTCGTGAATACAACATGGCTCTGGGCGAGCGTCGCGCCAAAGCTGTGCAGCGTTACCTGGTACTGCAGGGCGTTTCCCCGGCTCAACTGGAACTGGTTTCCTACGGTGAAGAGCGCGCAATCGCCACTGGCAACGACGAGTCCTCCTGGGCTCAAAACCGTCGCGTCGAACTGCGTAAGTAATTCGATATGCGTACGTGCCGACGTGCTTTAACCGTTTTGGCGCTC
>DASRUM010000111.1:0-4715 GCA_035655415.1 Pseudomonas sp. | reverse complement strand
TGGAGAAGCCAAGCTTCAAGATGGCTCCGCAGGTCTCGAATAAGGAGGCTTACTAATGGAGCATTACCTCAGCTTGCTGGCCAAGGCGGTGTTCGTTGAGAACATGGCATTGGCCTTCTTCCTCGGCATGTGCACCTTTATCGCCATCTCGAAGAAAGTCGAGACGGCGATTGGCCTGGGTATCGCGGTTATCGTGGTGCAGGTCATTACCGTGCCTGCGAACAACCTGATCTACACCTACCTGCTGAAAGATGGCGCGCTGGCCTGGGCCGGTTTGCCGGAAGTGGACCTGAGTTTCCTCGGTCTGCTCAGCTATATCGGGGTGATCGCGGCCATCGTGCAGATCCTCGAGATGCTCCTGGATAAGTACGTACCCAGCCTCTACAACGCCCTGGGGGTGTTCCTGCCGCTGATCACGGTGAACTGCGCCATCATGGGCGGCACCCTGTTCATGGTCGAGCGTGACTACAACCTGGCGGAAAGTACTGTGTATGGCTTCGGCTCCGGTCTGTCCTGGGCGCTGGCGATTGCCGCACTGGCGGGCATCCGCGAGAAGCTCAAGTACAGCGACGTTCCGGCTGGCCTGCAGGGCCTGGGTATCACCTTTATCACCATCGGTCTGATGTCTCTGGGCTTTATGTCCTTCTCCGGCGTGCAGTTGTAAGGAAGGGATGCATAGATGATCAATTTAGAGATTCTTATCGCCATCGGCATGTTCACCGGCATCGTGCTGGCGCTGGTGTTGGTCATTCTCGCGGCGCGCGCCAAGCTGGTTTCCAGTGGTGACGTGAGCATCGAGATCAACGGCGAAAAAACCATTGTGGTACCCGCGGGCGGCAAGTTGCTGCAGACCCTGGCTGCCAACAACATCTTCCTGTCTTCGGCGTGCGGCGGCGGCGGTACCTGCGCCCAGTGCAAGTGTGTGGTCGAGCATGGCGGTGGTGAAATGCTGCCGACCGAAGAGGCTGCCTTCACTCGTCGCGAAGCCAAGGCTGGTTGGCGTCTGTCCTGCCAGACTCCGGTCAAGCAGGACATGAAGATCGAAGTGCCGGAAGAAGTGTTCGGCGTGAAGAAGTGGCAATGCACCGTTGAGTCCAACCCCAACGTGGCCACCTTCATCAAAGAACTGACGCTGAAACTGCCGGAAGGCGAAAGCGTCGACTTCCGTGCCGGTGGCTATGTGCAGCTGGAATGCCCGCCGCACGAAGTGCACTACAAGGACTTCGATATTCAGGAAGAGTACCGCGGTGACTGGGACAAGTTTAACCAGTGGAAGTACGTGTCTAAGGTCGAAGAGACCGTGATCCGTGCCTACTCCATGGCCAACTACCCGGAAGAAGTCGGTTTGGTGAAGTTCAATATCCGTATTGCTTCGCCGCCACCGGGCAAGGACGATCTGCCGCCGGGCAAGATGAGTTCCTATGTGTTCAGCCTCAAGCCGGGCGACAAGATCGATGTGTATGGCCCGTTTGGTGAGTTCTTCGCCAAGGACACCGACGCCGAGATGGTGTTTATCGGTGGTGGTGCCGGTATGGCGCCGATGCGTTCGCACATCTTCGACCAGCTCAAGCGTTTGAAGTCGACCCGCAAGATCAGCTTCTGGTACGGCGCGCGCTCCATGCGTGAAGCCTTCTACGTTGAAGAATACGATCAGCTGCAGGCCGAGAACCCCAACTTCAAGTGGCATCTGGCGCTGTCCGATCCGTTGCCGGAAGACAACTGGACCGGTCTCAAGGGCTTTATCCACAACGTGCTGTACGAAAACTACCTCAAGGACCATCCTGCTCCGGAAGAGTGTGAGTTCTACATGTGCGGCCCGCCCATGATGAACGCAGCCGTGATCAAGATGCTGATCGACCTGGGTGTGGAGGAGGAGAACATCCTGCTCGACGACTTCGGCGGTTAAGCATGATCCATGTGCTACTGCGGCCCGTTATCGCTGTCAGCTTGCTGGCAGCCCTAACGGGCTGTTGGTTTTCAGAGCCTGTAGAAGAGTTTGGCGGCCCGACCATGGGCAGCACCTACACGGTCAAATACGTGCGCAGCAAGGATTCGCCGAGCGTTGAGCTACTCAAGCGCGAGACCGATGCAATCCTGGCTGAGGTTGACGTGCAGATGTCGACCTATCGCGATGATTCCGCAATCGAGCAATTCAACCATGCCCCAGCGGGTACCTGTCAGGCCATGCCGGACGGGGTGCTGGAGCTGGTTGACGCCGGGCGCGTGTTGCATGAGCAAAGTCAGGGTGCATTCGACCTGACCCTGGAACCGCTGCTCAATCTCTGGGGTTTTGGCCCTAAAGCGCGCGCCGAAAAGGTGCCGACCGCTGAGCAACTGACCGCCGCGCGTGCGCGGGTGGGCATGCAGCATCTGCGTCGTGATGGGCAGCAGCTGTGCAAGGAGGTTGATGTTCAGGTCGACTTCAACAGCATTGCCGCCGGCTATGCGGTGGACAAGCTTGTGCAGCACTTCACTGAGCTAGGCGTGACCAGCTATATGGTTGAAGTAACCGGCGAGCTTAAGGCCGCGGGTAAAAAGCCCGATGGTCAGCCTTGGCGCATTGGCCTGGAAGCCCCGCAGGACGGCCAGCGTGTCGCCCAGCGGGTGCTGGCGGTGGATGGCTACGGCATTTCCACTTCGGGTGATTACCGCAATTACTTTGAGGAAGAGGGCCAGCGCTACTCGCACACCCTCGATCCGTTGACCGGTGCGCCGATCACCCACAAGCTGGCAGCGGTAACCGTGGTGGACAAATCGACCTTGCGCGCCGATGGCTTGTCTACAGTGCTAATGGTGATGGGCACTGAGCGTGGCCTGGCATTTGCTGAACGCATGGGTATTGCGGCGTTTTTCGTGACCCGTGAAGGTGACGCTTTCGTCACACAGACAACTCAGGCTTTCGAGCAGCTATTCGCTGCAGGAGACGAGCAATGACATTTTTAGTGGTGTTTCTGGTCATGGTGCTGGTAGTCGGCATGATGGCTGTAGGCGTGATGATGGGGCGCAAGCCCATCGCCGGTTCGTGCGGCGGTATCGCCAATCTGGGTATCGAGAAGGAATGCTCGATCTGTGGTGGCAGCCGCGAGAAATGCGAGGAGATCAACAGCGACTCGCAAGGCAAAACCGAAGACCTGGCCTACGACGCGACCAAACGCTAATCGTCCTGCGGCCGGCTTAAAGGCTAGGCTTGCAGCGAACGAATTGATTGTCAGGCTGCGTGCGCAGTGCTGGCCCTGCCGAGAGTGCGCTACAAGTGCTCCGGTGTGATCTGAGGAGTAAACATGGCGGTCTACAACTACGACGTAGTGGTGCTGGGTTCCGGCCCTGCGGGTGAAGGCGCGGCAATGAACGCGGCCAAGGCCGGGCGCAAGGTGGCAGTGGTCGACAGCCGCCGCGAAGTCGGCGGCAACTGCACCCACCTGGGCACCATCCCGTCCAAGGCGCTGCGCCATTCGGTGCGGCAGATCATGCAGTTCAACACCAACCCGATGTTCCGCCAGATCGGCGAGCCGCGCTGGTTCTCCTTCCCGGATGTGCTGAAAAGCGCCGAGCGGGTGATCGCCAAGCAGGTGACCTCGCGTACCGGTTATTACGCACGTAACCGTATCGATGTGTTCTTTGGCACCGGCAGCTTTGCCGACGAGCAGACCGTCGAAGTGGTGTGCCCCAATGGCGTGGTGGAAACACTGGTGGCCAAGCAGATCGTCATCGCCACCGGCTCGCGGCCTTACCGTCCGGCGGACGTGGACTTTCACCACCCGCGTATCTATGACAGCGACACTATCCTCAGTCTCGGCCATACCCCGCGCCGTATCATCATCTACGGTGCCGGGGTGATCGGTTCTGAGTACGCCTCAATCTTCAGCGGCCTGGGCGTGCTGGTTGATCTGATCGACAACCGTGATCAGTTGCTGAGCTTCCTCGATGCGGAAATCTCCGATGCGCTGAGCTACCACCTGCGCAATAACAATGTGCTGATTCGCCATAACGAAGACTACGAAAGCGTTGAAGGCGTGGATAACGGGGTGGTTCTGCACCTCAAGTCCGGCAAGAAGATCAAGGCCGACGCCTTTCTCTGGTGCAATGGCCGTACCGGCAACACCGATCAGCTGGGCCTGGAAAATATCGGCATCAAGGTCAACGGCCGTGGGCAGATCGAAGTCGACCAGAGTTACCGCACTCAGGTGTCGAACATCTACGCCGCTGGTGACGTGATCGGCTGGCCGAGCCTGGCCAGTGCCGCAGCTGACCAGGGTCGTTCAGCTGCCGGTAGCATCGTCGACAATGGCAGCTGGCGCTTCGTCGATGACGTGCCAACCGGTATCTACACCATTCCTGAAATCAGCTCGATTGGTAAGAACGAGCGCGAGCTGACCCAGGCCAAGATCCCCTACGAGGTCGGCAAGGCGTTCTTCAAGGGTATGGCGCGGGCGCAGATTTCCCACGAACCAGTGGGCATGCTGAAGCTGCTGTTCCACCGTGAAACCCTGGAAGTGCTGGGCGTGCACTGCTTTGGCTACCAGGCCTCGGAGATCGTGCATATCGGCCAGGCGATCATGAACCAGAAGGGTGAGGCCAATACCATCAAGTATTTCGTCAACACCACCTTCAACTACCCGACCATGGCGGAAGCCTACCGGGTGGCGGCGTTCGACGGCCTCAACCGGCTTTTTTGAGCGGCTCCGGCCGGTGGCCTGAGCCGGCCGGGGAGAACC
>DASRUM010000110.1:0-11860 GCA_035655415.1 Pseudomonas sp. | reverse complement strand
CCGCCTCTACCGCAGCGGCGATATCGGCCGGCTGAACGCGGCCGGCGACCTGGAGTTTCTCGGTCGCACCGACCACCAGGTGAAGATCCGCGGTTTTCGCATCGAGCTGGGCGAGATCGAGGCGCGCCTGCTGCAGCATCCAGCCATTCGCGAAGCCGCGGTGATCGCCCGCCCGGGCCCGACCGACGAGGTCGAGCTGCTGGCCTACCTGGTCTGCCGCGATGCCTGCCCCGGTGCCCAGGCGCTGCGCCAGCACCTGGCCGAGCAGTTGCCGGCTCATATGCTGCCGGCCGATTACCTGATGCTGGCGGCCTTGCCCCTGACGCCCAACGGCAAGCTCGACCGCGCCGCCCTGCCCGCTCCCGAGCGCGGCAGCCAGCGCGGCTATCGGGCGCCGCGCAGCGAGCGGGAGCACCTGCTGGCCGGCCTCTGGGCCGAGGTGCTGGGGGTCGAGCGAGTCGGCCTGGATGACCATTTCTTCGAACTGGGCGGCCACTCGCTGACCGCCACCCGCTTGATCTCGCGCCTGCGCAGCGCCCTGGGCCTGGAAGTGCCGGTGCGCGCGCTGTTCCAGCACCCGACCCTGGCCAGCTTCGCCGGGCAGGCATTGCCGGCCGCCCCCACCTCCAGCCTGCCGCCGCTGCAGCCGGCACCGGCTGAGACGGACCTGCCGCTGTCCTTCGCCCAGGAGCGCCTGTGGCTGTTCGATCGCCTGCACCCGGGTAACCCGGCCTACCAGGTCGCCGAGGCGGTGCGACTGACCGGCGCACTGGATCACCGGGCGCTGGAACGCAGCTTCGCCGAGTTGCTGCGCCGGCATGCCAGCCTGCGCACCACCTTCGTGCTGGTGGACGGCCAGCCGCAACAGCGCATCGCCGCGCCACGGCCCTTCCCCTTGCCGCTGCTGGACCTCGAAGACCTGAGCCAGGCCGAGCGCGACCAGGAACTGCGCCTGCAGCTGGACAGCCAGGCGCTGCAGCCCTTCGACCTGGCCCGCGGACCGCTGATCCGCGCCGGGCTGATACGCCTGGAAGCGCGGAGCCATGTGCTCTGGCTGTGCCTGCACCACATAGTCACCGACGGCTGGTCCATGGGCGTGCTGACCCGCGAACTGACGGCGCTCTACACGGCGTTCAGCGCCGGCAGGCCTTCGCCCCTGGGCGAGCCTGGGCTGCACTACGCCGACTTCGCCCATTGGCAGCGCCGCCAACTCGGCCCCGAGACCCTCAAGCCACAGCTGGACTTCTGGCTCAATCATCTGGGCAAAGACAGGCCGCTGCTGCAGTTGCCCGGCATGCGCCCGCGGCCGGCGCTGCCCAGCCATCGCGGCGCCCAGCATGAATTCGGTCTGGACATCGCCCTGACCCGGGCGCTGCACGACTTCAGCCAACGCCAGGGCGTGACCCTGTTCACCAGCCTGCTCGCGGCCTTCAAATTGCTGCTGGCCGGCCACAGCGGGCAGACCGATATCCGGGTCGGCATCCCCATCGCCAACCGCAACCAGCAAGCGCTGGAGGGGCTGATCGGCTTCTTCGTCAACACCCTGGCCCTGCGCAGCGACCTGAGCGACAACCCCTCGTTCGAGGCCCTACTGGCCCAGCTGCACGAGCACCTGCTGGCCGCCCACGACCACCAGGACCTGCCGTTCGAGCAACTGCTGCAAGCGTTGCCCACGCCCCAGCAGCAGAGCGCGCCGCTGCTCCAGGTGATGTTCGACCTGCACCGCGAGCGCATCCTCGGCTCCAACACGTTCGGCGACCTGCACATCAGCCCCGAGGAGGAAGGCAGCAACCACGGCACCCTGTTCGACCTGATGCTGGATATCGGCGAGCGCGAACAGGGCCTGGTCGCCACCTTCACCTACAGCACCGACCTGTTCGACGCGGCCCATATCGCCACCCTCGCCGCGGACTACCGGCACCTGTTGCGGAGCATCCTGGAGCGGCCGCAGGTCAGCCTGGACGAACTGAGCGCCCAACTGAGCCGGACGCCCCAGATCGCTGCCCGCAGCGCGCTGAAAGCGGAAACCCAGGTCTACGCCCTGCTGGAGGAACTGCTGGAGCAACCCGTACTGGATCCCCAGGCGGGCTTCTTCGAACAAGGCGGCAGCTCGCTCCGGGCCGTAATGCTCTGCGCCCAACTGCAAGCACTCTGGGGCACGGCGATTCCGCCGCAGTTGGTGTTCCTGCACCCACAGCTGGCCGATCTGGTGCGGGTGCTGAAACCCTATGCGGGCAGGCGGGCCTATTGAGACGTGACAAATGCGCGAGCGACCCGAGCAGGCCGCTCGCCCCATAGCCGACGGACCATCGACTCCTGGAGAATCAGGTGAAACGCCCCGAGCGGGCGGTTATGGCAGGCGGGAGTTGGCTAGATGCCGCCGAACAGAAACATCAATATCGTGGTCTGCCCCCGATTGTTCGTGAATCACTGGCAGTCAGTTGGATGCCTGATGCCTGATGCCTGATGCCTGGAGCCTTCGTGATATTCGCCTATTCAACTGAGATTCTTACTCTGAAACCTATTTCAATCTACTTCTGAATGCTGCAATACAATTTGGTGGGTAGCTAAGATCAGACGGCACACCTATATCAAACTCCTTAATTGTGGTTGAGTAAGTAGCGCCATGCTCGCAAGAAAACTTAACGATATATGCTATTGAAAAGTACTGGTTCACCACATTGTAGTGATCTCGGTCAATTCTGGTGACAAAGTAATCGAGAAACGTTTCTCCCTGTGTATTTTTGGCATTCAGTAATTCAGTGAATATTTCTGGCTGCTTGCGTTTTTTCGAGTAGTAAAGCCAGATATTGTTCAGCGTCTCCTCGCGCTTGTTTGGATCATCGGCAACGGCGTGAATCATCGGGCTTGATATAGCATCTGAGTAACCCTCTGGCTGGCACAGCGGAGCCATCAGATAAGCTTCAGGGGATATACCTTTTGACTCAAACTCCTTGAGAAGCGCTCCGGTCATCTGCGAAGGAATTTGCTCAAACTTCATGCAGTAATTCATCACGCTAAACCGCTGTTTCTCACTGTATTTTTTGAGGATGGCATTTTTTGCATTATGAGCTGCCAAAGTGTCTTTTGTGGGCTCTGCTGACTCCTCTGAAAGTGCAGGCACGGAGGTGATCATCGTGGCTGCGAAAACGATTTTCCAGAGGTGCTTAAGCATTGATTACTCCGATTAGGGCTAGCGACCGTATTGACGGGACCAGTTTACACACTCGACTGCACCGGGCACCAGTATCGCCTGAGTTAGGCAATAATCAGGAAACAATCGGGCGCAAACAGGGTATTGATGCTTCTAAACGGCGGTTTCTGGTCGAAAGCGGCCATTGCGTTGAACCGCTACTAACGCTCCTCACACACCGGATCTTGCACTCACAGCGCGGTGTAGTGCGGGGGACTGCAATCAACCAGGCGCGCCGTTTTACCCTGGCCGTCAGCCAGACGTGACCCTTGATAGATACTGAGTGGTTTTGGGGGCGCCGGGATACAACTACTCCTCGGAACGCTTTATATGAAAAATGGTATAGGGCAGGATTAACGTATCGGCGACAATACTAAAAGGGAGGTCGATAATTGCAAACGGTGCCAACGCGCGCATGGCTCCAGCGTTCTTTGCCGTCGTGGCCTTGATCACCATGATATCGGTAGAAGCGCCGCAGTAAGGATGGAGACCGCAGAGTTGTCCATCGCCAAAGGTTTCGTTGGCAGTCGCGCATCCTGCCAGCAGTGTCATTATTAAAGCCGTTACTACGATCCGCATGACGTTCCCTCATCCTGAAAGTACGGGACTGTAGCATTGATAGCGAGCGGCCTACAGGTACTGACCTCGATCTGTCGCTGCACAAGCGTTATTACCAGGAAATGGGGAGCGTAGTTGTGTATTGATGGCATCAGCATCAGTAGCAGTAAGGAAGTTCTGGACCTCTTCCTCATCGCTCACGGGGTCACTAAACAGTGCCCCCTCTCTGGTTATCTCGAGTGGCCCGCAAATTTCTGGATCAGATGGGTTGAGCCGGACACGATAAGGAGATCGCCCGGCAGGATCAGAGTGCTAGGCGTGGCATGCTGGAAGTCTTCATTGGCCCGCTTCAGCCCGACCACAGTGACGCCATATTTGTCCCGAATATTGGAGTCAACCAAGGTGCTGTTGTGGCTCGGCAGCGGCGCGTGAATCTTGGCGATGGCAAAGCCGTCATCGAACTCGATGAAGTCGATCATCCGCCCGGTAATCAGGTGCGCCACACGCTCCCCCATATCGGCCTCCGGGTAGACCACATGGTGCGCGCCAATACGTTGAGCTATTTTTCCATGTTCGGCAGTCAGGGCCTTGACCCAGATATCTTTGATCCCCAGTTCGGTCAACGCCATGATGGTCATCAGGCTGGCTGCCAGGTCAGTGCCGATCCCCACGATGGCGTGAGCAAAGTCGGCAACACCCAGTTGACGCAAGACCATGAGGTTGGTGGAGTCGGCTTGGACTGCATGCGTCAACAGATCGGCCCATTCATGCACGGGTTCGGCGTCCTGGTCGATGCCCATGACGTCATGGCCCAGGCGCATCAGTGATTGAGCCACGGAACCGCCGAAGCGGCCGAGGCCAATCACCACCACGCTATCGCCCTTGGAAAAGGCAAACTGCTCGGTAAACAGAAACTTAGCCAACAATGGGATGCTCCTCTGGGTAGCGGTAGGGCATGCGGTGCTCGCCCAGGGCCAGTGATGCCGCAAACGTGATAGTGCCGATCCGCCCGACATACATCAGCAGCGTCAGCATCAGCTGGCTCGACTCGGGGAGATCGGCAGTGATGCCGGTGGACAGTCCGACCGTGCCAAACGCCGAGATGACTTCGAAAATGACCTGATCGGTGGGGAAATCGGTTTGGCGCAAGATGGTCAGCGTCCCCAACACGATCATGGCGCTGCCCAGCACGAGCACGGTGATGGCTTGGCGCTGGGCCGAGGCACTGACTCTGCGGCCAAATGCCTCGCTGTCACTGTGGCCACGTATCTCGGCGATGATCAGCAAGATCAGGATGGCAGCCGTGCCGACCTTGACACCACCGGCGGTACCCGCGCTGCCGCCGCCGACAAACATCAGGAAGTAGTGCAATGCCCAGCTTTCATGGGTCAAGGCGCCGATGTCGATCGAGTTGAAGCCGGCAGTACGCGCAGAAACTGACGCAAATGCCGCCGAAAGCACTTTATCGGCCACAGGCATGGGGCCGAGGGTGGCCAAGTTGGACCACTCGAACAGCAGCAAGGCGAAAAATCCGCCCAGCAGCAATATGGCCGTGCCAGCTAGGGTGAGTTTGGTATGCAGTGAGCAGTGCCGGGGATCCCTGAATCGGCTACGCAAGTCATGCAGGACGGGGAAACCGATGCCACCAATGACAATCGCCGTCATCACCGGTAGCAGGATCCATGCATCGGTGGCATAGCGCATCAGGCTGTCGGCGTGAATCGAGAAGCCCGCGTTATTGAATGCGGATACGGCATGAAACAGCCCGTTCCACGCCGCGTCGGCCCAGGGCAGGTCATAGGCCAGGCGTAATCTAAGGGTGAGTAATAGAGCCAGAATGAGTTCCAGGACGAACGTCACCACCAGCACGAGCCTGGCCACGCTGGCAATGTCGCCCAGCCCCAATGAACGCGACTCGAATTGGGCGACCATTTTGGTGCGTAGGCGAAAGGAGCGATTGACCATCAAGCCGAGCAGGGTCGCCACCGTCATCATGCCGAAGCCGCCAAGCTGAAACAGCAGCAGAATCACCGATTGGCCAAAGGTCGACCAGTAGGTTCCGGTGTCCACCACGACCAGCCCGGTCACGCACACGGCCGATACCGCGGTGAAAAATGCGGTCACCCAGGGTGCAGCCATACCCTCGGCGTGGGCTATCGGCAGCATCAGCAGCGCGCTACCGAGCAGAATCGCGAGCAGAAAAACCAGAGCGACAACCCTGGCGGGATGAAGCAGTAATTTCATTTGACGGTCGCCCGCAGGGTCGGGAGGCATGGGCGAAGGCTTGCGTGCATTGGGGGACGCTTCTCAAGGTGGGCGCGCGGGTGCGCTGATGCAGCCTCATTCCAGCCGATGGCCAGGCCTGCGGGTCACTCGCTGGGAGTCAGGGGTTCTTTTCGCTGGGAACCGGTTCAGATGCCGGATGCTACCTCTGATTCAATCTCGCCCGCTGTTGCCCTGCGGGCTGCGCGACGAAAATTTACTATTTTTTTACACGCCTTCAGCCTTCGCGTAGCGAACCTTTACGCCAATCGCCCAAAGCGTTCCTCCGCGCTGCAATGTGCTGGCGCTCAACCAAACACGGGCCGACAATTCGCCCTCCATAAATACCGAGTCAGGCCCATGAGTGATGCTCGACGCGTCGCCGCCCCGCTGGATGACCTGCCCAGGAATGGGCGCGGCCGGCTGAAGGTCTTTCTCGGTGCTGCCGCCGGGGTCGGTAAGACCTACGCCATGCTGCAGGCAGCGCAGGCGCAGCTGCGTCAGGGCGTCGACCTGCGCGTCGGGGTGGTGGCAACCCACAGTCGTGGGGAAACCGAGGCCCTGCTCGCCGGCTTGCTGCAGCAACCCCTGCTGCGCGCACAGCAGCTGGGCGTGGCCGTCGACGAGATGGACCTCGACGGCATCCTGGCCAATCCGCCCAGGCTGGTACTGGTCGACGAGCTGGCTCACAGCAACGCCTCCGGCAGCCGCCACAGCAAGCGCTGGCAGGATGTGCAGGAGCTGCTCGATGCCGGCATCGATGTATACAGCACGGTCAACGTGCAGCACTTGGAGAGCCTTAACGATCGGGTGCGCGACATTACCGGGGTGCAGGTGCAGGAAACCGTACCGGACTGGGTTCTGCGGGAAGCCGATGAAATCCTCCTGATCGATCTGCCCCCGCGGGAATTGCTCGAGCGCTTGCGCGAAGGCAAGGTCCAGATGCCGGAGCAGGCGTGCGCGGCCATTGATGCCTTCTTCAGCCAGACCAACCTGACCGCCCTGCGCGAACTGGCGATGCAGACTGCCGCCGCCCGAGTCGATGCCGACCTGCATCAGCGTTATCGCCTGCATGGGCAGGCCGCCCCGGCGGTGCGTGGTCGTTTACTGGTCGGGATAGACGGCGATGGGCAGGCTGAACGCCTGGTCCGGCATGCCTGCCAGGTGGCAGAGCGGCGTCATTTACCCTGGTCCGTGGTGCATGTGGATACGGGCGGCAAACGCGACGAAACGCGTCTCGGCTACCTGCAGGCCGCCCAACAGCTGGCCGAGCGCCTCGGCGGCGAAGTGGTCGGCCTGCGCGGCGAGGCGGTGGCACGCACCCTGATCGAGCATGCCGGCGAGCGCCGCGCCAGCCTGATCCTGGTAGGCCGCAGCCGTCAGCGGTTGCGCCGTCGCTGGCTCGGTCGCGGCCTGGCCGAGCGGTTACTCGCGCAGGGCCAGGGCCTGGAAATCAGTGTCCTCGACACCGAGGTTGATCGCGCTCCCGCGCGGCGCGGCAGCCGCCAACCGCTGGTCTGGTATGACTACCTGCTGGCGCCGCTGGCCACCCTGATCGCGGCGAGTGTTGCGCTGGGGCTGTCGCGCTTTCTCGAATTGCCGAATATTTCCCTGATTTTTCTCGCCGCCGTGCTGGTGGTGGCGGTGTGCAGCAGTCTGGGCCCGGCCCTGCTCTGCGCCGGCTTGTCCTTTCTGGCCTACAACTTTCTGTTTATTCAGCCGACCCTGACCCTGACCGTCGCGCGCCAGGAAGATGTGCTGAACCTGCTGTTCTTTCTTCTCGTGGCCGGCCTCACGGGTAACCTGGCCAGCCGCCAGCGCCGACAGCTGCAGGCCTTGCGCCAGACCCAGGCGGAAACCACGGCATTGCTGGATCTGTCGCGCAAGCTGACCGCCGCCACCGACCGGCAGGCTGTGCTGGCGGCGGCGATGCAACAGTTCGCACTCTGGCGTGACGTGGATATCAGCCTGCTGGCCCGCAGCCGTGACGACATATGGAAAGTCGAAGCCGGTCTACAGCGTCCTCTTGCCGAACAGGAACGCGCTGCCGCCGACTGGTCCTGGCAGCATGAGCAACCGGCCGGCCTGGGTACCGGAACCTTGCCCGCCGGGCGCTGGTGGTGGTGGCCACTGGTTGGCGAAGATGGCCCGTTGGCACTGCTGGGCATCAGCCCCAGGGAAGGCGGAGCGCTGGCACCCGAGCAGCGCCGACTGATCGCCGCCCTTGGCCAGCCATTGGCCCAGGCCCTGGAGCGTGCGCAACTGGCCGCAAACCTGGAGGCCGCGCGCCTGCATGGCCAGACCGAGGAGCTGCGTAGCGCCCTGCTGGCCTCGGTGTCCCATGATTTGCGTACTCCCTTGACCGCCATGCGCGGCTCCATCGACAGCCTGCTGGCACTCGGTGAACAGATCCCGCTGCAAGACCGTCGCGAGCTGCTGGAAGGCACGCGCGATGAGGCCGAGCGCCTGGACCGCTATATCCAGAATCTGCTGGATATGACCCGCCTGGGCCATGGCAGCCTCAAGCTGGAGCGCGACTGGGTGGCGCCGGCCGATATCGTGGCCGGTGCGGTGCAACGCCTGCGTCCGGTGCTGGCACCTTTGCAAGTTGAGATCCGGGTACCGGCCGAGCTGCCGTTGCTCTATGCCCATGCCGCACTGATCGAGCAGGCCCTGGTCAACGTGCTGGACAATGCCGCGCGTTTTTCACCCCAGCAGGGGCGTTTACGCATCGGTGTGGAGGCGGACGAGGCCGAGCTGCGGTTTGTCGTCAGCGATCAGGGACCGGGGATTCCCACGCACGAACGCAAGAAAATTTTCGATATGTTCTATACCGCCGCGCGCGGCGATCGAGGCGGCCAAGGCACCGGCCTGGGCCTGGCCATCTGCCAGGGCATGGTGGGCGCGCACGGCGGGCAGGTCAGCGTCGGCGCGGGCCTGGACGGCCAAGGTGCCAGCCTGACCCTGCATCTACCGCTGCACCCACAACCTCTGATGGAAGAAGAATCTGCATGAGAGCCGACCAGCCGACCGTTCTGGTTATCGATGACGAAGCGCAGATCCGCAAGTTCTTGCGTATCAGCCTCAGCGCCCAGGGCTACCGGGTACTCGAAGGCGGCAATGGCCGTGATGGCCTAGCGCAGGCGGCGCTGGACAAGCCTGATCTGGTGGTGCTCGATCTGGGTTTACCGGACATGGACGGCCAGGCCGTGCTGCGCGAGTTGCGGGCCTGGTCGCAGGTACCGGTCATGGTGCTGTCGGTACGCGCCAGCGAGAGCGAGAAGGTGCTGGCGCTGGATGGCGGGGCCAACGACTACGTCACCAAGCCCTTCGGTATTCAGGAGTTTCTCGCCCGGGTTCGCGCACTGCTGCGCCAGGTCACTGGCGGCAGTCAGCAGGACGTGGTGGTTCGCAGCGCAGCGCTCTCTGTCGACTTCGCCTATCGGCGTGTGAGCCTGGCCGACACCGAGGTGGCGCTGACACCCAAGGAATATGCCGTGCTGGCGATGCTCGCCCGCCATCTCGGCCGGGTGGTGACCCAGCAGCATCTGCTCAAGGATATCTGGGGCCCGAGCCATACCGATGACAGTCACTACCTGCGTGTAGTGGTCGGCCATCTGCGGCAGAAGCTTGGCGATGACCCGACTGCTCCGCAATTTATCGTCACCGAGGCAGGTGTCGGCTATCGCCTGCTGGATGTATGAGCAGCCTGCTGATCTGCTATAGAGCCAAGCCGGGGCTTCGTGACCGGCAACTTTCGAACCAAAAGCTGACACCTTGCACTATCAATATCGTGGTCTGTCCCCGGTTGTCCCGGTTGTCCTGCGGCATCGACAAATGGACACGAGGCAAACTACGCTGCTACTCGAGCCGGCGACTGGGAGTTGCGCAAGCGCGGTGTCAACGTGCAAGCAGCATGGCACACCAACGAGTCGGTACATGGCTCCTGGCGGTTGAGCAAGACTCCGGCACTGGCGTTGGCATTGCCGGTGCGGTACTTCAAGAACCTGGGGTGCGGCCATTGCGGCGCGGTAGGAATGTATTCATCGAACCGCCGTGCACGTGACCCGTATGCACGGTGGTGTTGACGGAGAGGCGCCGTGAGGCGTCGCCCTATCTTGATTAGATCTTAATTTGGGGGTTTGTATGCACTTGCTGACCGAACAGACGACCGCTGTAGCCTGCTCCGTCCAGGCTGCCTACCGGTACGCGTCAAATCTGGAGCGCTTTGGCGAATGGTTTCCTGGGGTAATCGCCATCGAATCGGCGAATAATCTTGATCACGCTATGCCGGGCAAAGAGTATCTCGAGACTGTAGCCATTCCTTTCCGGGGAACAAGAAAGGTGAAGCTCAGGGTTAAAGAAGCCGAACAGGACAAGCTTCTGGTGACGGAAGGCGCGCTGGCGCCATTGATGCCTCGGATGGAGATCAGCTTTCAGAGCGCTGGCGCGGAGTCATGTCAGATCACCTGGAGGATGTTCAGTCGTAACAACGGCTCGCTGGCGCGTTTCACACTCGTGCCTCTGGCTCGGAGCGTCATTAATAAACGAGCCGCAATCGGTGTAGCCAAACTAAAAGAAAAGCTGGAGGGACTGTGAACTCTAACCAGCGCGCCGCTGTGCGCCGGTGTTGAGGCTGTAGAAAAACCTCAAGGCTTACTCAAGAAGCTCGCCGTGCGCGAAATCCGGAGAAACTAAGCGCGATGAGTACGTTAGATTTCAAGAGAGATGCTGGCTTTTTGGCTAAAAAACAGCCAGAGCCTCAATCGCAAACTTTGCCATTTGGTTTTTCTACCGCCTCGTCAGGCCTCATGCGCATGCTTGCTTCCGCCGTGACTCTACTGGCCCTCACGGGCCAGCCTGCTTACGCCTCACAAACCGTCTGCACGTTTTCGGCCGGCGATGCATCCCGCTACTACGAGCTGGAGTTTATCGGCGACGACGACACGAACCCGATATTAGTATTTAGCTCAACGACATTCGGTTCCGGTCAACGCATTACGCTCCATTCCGCTGATTACTCGCTTAAGCAATTCAGCCCAAAGACTCGGAACGTTAGCTTGGAATTCCGTAATCCAAAGAATTTCGCCGTGCCGCCATCATTCAATCTCAATGGGACTGGTGGCCGCGCCATTCTCACGACCGGTTCCAATAGCATTGAGGGATATCTAGAGTGCGACTATTGAGTCACCTCTGGTTGGGCCTAACAATTCATTCAATCCGTCCTGCTCAAGCGCCTGCGCCTAATGACGGAGGCGCTTTGGGTCTTAAAGCATTCGTTTAACACTTAGGTACTGGCCCTTGATCTTGAGCGTGATCGTCACATCGCTGTTGCTTCGATTGCGCCAGAACCAGCCGTGGGTACCATCAAAGATGGCGGTGAATTCGCCTTTATCAGCCTTGATCTGCTTGGCCTTGCTGTAGCTGTGGTAGTAGCCCTTCGGGCCATTGTATGGCTCGCCGTGGGTGTCGTGATTGACCGGAACACCATTGGTGGTCCACTCGTAGCTGACCCTGGCCTTGTCCAGCATTTCCAGTTTGATTTCAGTGGCTTCGCCCGGCTTCAGCGTGACGGTCAGTTCATCCGATTTCAGGTCGGGCTGAGGTTCGGCTACCGGTTCAGCAACAGGTGCGGCCGTGACTTGTTCCTGAGGTGCAGACTGAATAGGTACGGACGCTTGAGAGACTGGGGCTGGCGCCGCATCCTGCGCCTGGGTTTTCTTCATTTCGCCCATCTGGGTCAGACCGAGTACTCGGCCAATGCCCGTTGGATCGATGGCATATTCCGCAGGCATAACCACGGTGAGCAGCAAGACGGCTGCAACAGCCGCTGCGATCAGGGTGGAG
>DASRUM010000109.1:0-36202 GCA_035655415.1 Pseudomonas sp. | reverse complement strand
GCTGTCCGCCGATTCCGGTTTGCCCACCTATCGCGGCCTCGGCGGCCTGTATAACGGTCACACCGCCGAAGGATTGCCGATTGAGGAAGCGTTGTCCGGCTCGATGCTGCAGCGTGATCCGGCGCTGTGCTGGAAATACCTGGCGGAGCTGGGCAAGGCCTGCTTGGCCGCCCAGGCCAACGCTGGGCATTACGCGATTGCCGAGCTGCAGCGTAGAAAGCCGCAGTGCTGGCTGCTGACCCAGAATATCGACGGCTACCACCGCGCAGCTGGCAGCCCGATGGAGCGGGTGATCGAGATTCATGGCGAGCTGGCGCCGCTGTATTGCCAGTCCTGTGGCGCTGTCGACACCGAGCTGGCGGAACACCTTGAACGGCCGCTGCCGCCCAAATGCCGGCAATGCGCCGGGGTACTGCGTCCGCCCGTGGTGCTGTTCGAGGAAATGCTCCCCGAGCAGGCCATCGACACGCTCTATACCGAAGTGCGCAAAGGTTTTGAGGTGGTGATCAGCATAGGCACCAGCGCGAGCTTTCCGTATATCGTCGAGCCGCTGCTGCGTACCCGCCAGGCGGGTGGCTTTACCGTGGAAATCAACCCACAGCGCACCGACTTGAGCGATCGTGTGAATGCGCATCTGCAAGGGCGGGCGTTAGATGTTTTGCCGGAACTACTGAGTCACATTTAGAGCCATAGAATTTGCAAATGCATGCCATAGAGGGCATAGTCGCGCTCTTGTGAAATTCACCGACACGGTCGTGCCCATGCTCAAACGCCTCGCACCCCTCGTGCCTATCGCACTCTCCGTGGTTCTGGCCGCCTGCGCCAACCATGCCCCACAGCCGCAGCTGGCAACCCAGCCTGCAGTGTTCTCCTCGACAGAACTTGCCGAGTTTGACGAACAAGCCAAAGAAGCGGCTCTGGGCGACTTCACTGAAGACAAATCCTACAAATTGCCGCAACTGGCTGACAGCATCCTGACTCATGGCCTGTCGCTGGTGGGTACCCGTTATCGTTACGGTGGCAGCACGGTGAAATCCGGCTTCGATTGCAGCGGCTTTATCGGTTATCTGTTCAAGGAAGAGCTGGGCATGAAACTGCCGCGCTCGTCCCGCGACATGATCAATATCGACGCACCGCAGGTATCGCGTGATGAGCTGGAGCCGGGTGATCTGCTGTTCTTCAGCACCAATGGCCGTAACCGCGTCAGCCATGCCGGTATCTATATGGGTGATAACCAGTTTATCCACTCCAGCAGCAGCCGCAGCGGCGGTGTACGGGTCGATAGCCTGGATGATCGCTACTGGTCGCGCACCTTTATCGAGGCCAAACGTGCCCTAGCACTGGCTCCAAGCGAGTCGCTCGTACGTCACCCTTGAGCCCTATGAGTGGCGACTGAATCTCTTCGGTCGCTGCGATTAACTGATACTCCAGGCCTATCTCGATAATTTTCAACAACCTGCCAAGCAAAGCTAAAGCTTGCACTACGATGTGCAAGCCGGCAGAGTAGGGCGCATCCCGGCTCAGGATCGCTCGTCCATGACCGCTATCGCCCGTCTCAGCTTGATTGTGCTTGCCGCGCTGCTCAGCGCCTGCGCCAGCAATGCCCCCGCACCAACTCCCAAACCTATTGTGCATGCACCCATCGGCAGCTTTAACGGCAATGCTGAAGATGTACTGTTTCGCGCACTCGGCTTGGTCGGCACACCCTATCGCTACGGCGGCAATACCCCGGATGGCGGCTTCGACTGCAGCGGTCTGATTGGTTATGTCTACCGCGATGCGGCGGGCATCAGCCTGCCGCGCTCGACCCGCGAGCTGATCAGCATGCACGCCCCGGCTGTCGGTCGCGACCGTCTGCAAAGTGGGGATTTGGTATTTTTCGCCACCAATGGCGGTAGCCAGGTCAGCCACGCCGGCATCTATGTCGGTGATGGGCGCTTTGTTCACGCACCTTCCAGCGGTGGCACCGTGCGCCTGGACAGCCTGAGCAACACTTACTGGCAGCGCACCTATCTGAATGCCAAGCGCGTGTTCACCCCGGAACTGGCGAGCAACCCCTGACAGCTTTGGTTTTCAGAGGGAGTAGGCATGACCAACCGAACGCTCAATCTCGATTCCGCCCTGTATCAATACCTGCTGGATGTCTCCCTACGTGAAACACCGCTGCTCAAACGTCTGCGTGAGGAAACCGCGCAGCTGAGTATGGCGCGTTGGCAGATTGCCCCCGAGCAGGGTCAGTTTATGGCCTTGCTGGTGCAGCTGACTGAGGCGCGGCGGATTGTCGAGGTCGGCACCTTTACCGGTTACAGCGCCATCTGCATGGCCCAGGCCATGCCTGAGGATGGCCGGCTGATCTGCTGCGATATTCCCGGCGAATACAACGCCACGGCCGAGCGTTACTGGCGCGAAGCAGGTTTGAGCGCACGTATCGAACAGCGCCTGGCCCCGGCGCTACAGACCCTGGCTGCATTGGAGGCTGAAGGTCTGTCTGGCAGCATCGATCTGCTGTTTATCGATGCCGACAAGGCCAATTACCCTGCCTATCTTGAGCATGCCCTGCGCCTGGTGCACAAGGGTGGGCTGATCCTGTTCGACAACACCTTGTGGAGCGGACGCGTGCTTGAGGCAAACCCCGAGAGCGCCGACACCCGAGCGATTCAGGCGCTCAATCTGGCGCTGCGGGATGATCCACGCATCGACTTGTCCCTGTTGCCGTTGGGCGACGGCCTGAGCCTATGCCGTAAACGCTGAACCGGTATGCCCGAACCCATTCGTCTGCCCGAACAACCCGCTGCCTGCGAACTCTGCGCCCGCACGACCACTTTGACGCGCCATCACCTGATCCCCAAGGCGCTGCACAACAAGGTCTATGTGCAGAAGCGCTTCGGCAAAAGCGAGCGCATCAGCGCCACGCTCTGGGTCTGCCGCGCCTGCCACAACCAGATCCATCGGTTGTTCAGCGAAAAGGAGCTGGCGCTGACTTACAACACTCGCGACAGCCTGCTCAGTGACGAGCGCCTGCGTACTTTTGTTGAGTGGCTGGCCAGCAAGCCTGCGGGCTTTACGCCCAGGCATTGATCCGCCACTGATTCACGGGTGCAAACGGCGCATTCGTTTGACGCTTAATCACGAACTCTCTACCCTTCGCGCCTTGTAGCAGGTGCCCCCCACGCTGTGCGTGTGCGAGGTGAAACTGGGAAGTCGGTGCGCTGAGCGTCTTTACGCCAGTCATTCCGACGCTGCCCCCGCAACGGTAAGTGAGTTAAACGCCGCTATTGCCACTGTGCTCAAGCATGGGAAGGCGCGGTCGAGAACCTCAAGGTTCGCTCATAAGCCCGGAGACCGGCCTGCTGCAGTCCACGGCATCGCGGAGGGCGATGGCTGGCGTGTGGTTTGCGCTGTGCGCAGGCCCGCGCTTTTCCTATCTCCGCGTGCTTTTTCCAGCCAGATCGCCTTGTGGCGGTGGAGCAGTGCGATGACTGAATCGATTGAACGTGACGCTCGGCACAAGGCGCGCATGGCCCGTAAGAAAGCCCTGATCGACGAGAAGATTGCCCAGGCCCAGGACGAGTACGGCTTGCTGCTGGTGCACAGCGGCAATGGCAAGGGTAAGAGCAGCAGCGCTTTCGGCATGGTCGCGCGCGCCCTGGGTCATGGCCTCAAGGTCGGCGTGGTGCAATTTATCAAGGGCGCGGCCAGCACCGGCGAGGAAACCTTCTTCCGCCGTTTTCCCGATGAAGTCAGCTATCACGTGATGGGCGAGGGTTTTACCTGGGAAACCCAGGATCGCCAGCGTGATATCGACAAGGCCCGCGAAGCCTGGGCGGTGGCGGCGCGGCTGCTGAACGATCCGGCCATCGGCCTGGTGGTGCTCGACGAGCTGAATATCGCGCTGAAATACGGTTACCTGGAACTCGATGCGGTGCTCGCCGATATCGAAGCGCGGCCGCTGCTGCAGCATGTGGTGGTAACCGGTCGTGGCGCGCTGCCGGGGATGATCGAAGCGGCGGATACCGTCACCGAGATGAACCTGGTCAAGCACGCCTTCAAGGCCGGGGTTAAGGCGCAGAAGGGGGTTGAGTTTTGATCAGCGCCCGCTCTTGCCCCGCACTATTGATCGCAGCTCCCGCTTCCGGCCAGGGCAAGACCACGGTGACCGCTGCCTTGGCTCGCTTACATACACGCCAAGGCAAGCGCGTGCGGGTTTTCAAGTGCGGCCCGGATTTTCTCGACCCGATGATTCTCGCCCGCGCCAGCGGCGCGCCGGTGTATCAGCTCGACCTGTGGATGGTCGGCGCAGCGGAGAGTCGCAAGCTGCTTTGGGAAGCGGCGGGCGAGGCCGATCTGATTCTGATCGAAGGGGTGATGGGTCTGTTCGATGGCACGCCCTCGGCGGCCGACCTAGCGCGGCACTTTGGTGTGCCGGTGCTGGCGGTGATCGACGGTTCGGCCATGGCGCAGACCTTCGGTGCCATGGCCCATGGCCTGGCGACCTTTCAGCCTGATCTGCCGTTCTCCGGGGTGCTCGGCAATCGGGTCGGCAGCACGCGACATGGCGAGATTCTGCGTGATGCGCTGCCAGCTTCGATCCGCTGGTACGGCGCGCTGCCGCGCAGCGCCGAAGTCGGCTTGCCGAGCCGTCATCTGGGTCTGGTGCAGGCGGGCGAGCTGGCCGACCTGGATGCGCGCCTGGATGCCGCCGCCGATGCTCTGGCTGCCAGCGCCGATACCAGCCTGCCATCGCCAGTCAGCTTCGCCACCCCCGAACAGGCCCGGCCTGCGCAATTGCTCAAGGGCGTGCGGATTGGTGTAGCGCGCGACAGCGCCTTTGCCTTTCTCTACCAGGCCAACCTCGATCTGTTGCACGAGCTGGGCGCCGAATTGCAGTTCTTTTCGCCGCTCACAGATGAACAGTTACCTGATGTCGATAGCCTGTATTTGCCCGGCGGCTACCCGGAGCTGCACCTGGTCACGCTTGAAGCCAACCAACCCATGGCTCAGGCGATTCGTGCGCACCATGCAGCCGGTAAGCCGATCCACGCCGAGTGCGGCGGCATGCTTTATTTGCTCGACAAACTGACCGACAAACAGGGCGCCAGCGGGCAGATGCTCGGCTTGCTAAATGGCGAGGCGACCCTGCAACCACGCATGACCGCCATGGCCTTGCAACAGGCGGAGCTGCCGGAAGGGCTGCTGCGCGGCCACAGCTTCCACTACTCGGCGCTGAGCAGCGACCTGCAGCCGCTGACCCGCGGCGAGTGCCCCAACTACAAACGCACCGCCGAAGCGGTCTATCGCCAGGGCCGGCTGACGGCTTCCTATATCCACTTTTATTTGCCGTCTGATCCGGTTGCCGCCGCCGCGCTGTTTTGCCCCGGAGCGCTAGCATGAGCGGGTTGGCCTTTAGCCCCGATGAGCGCGCGGCGGTGTATCGCGCCATCGCCGAGCGCCGTGATATGCGCCATTTCAGCGGTGGTGAGGTAGCCCCCGAACTGCTCGCACGCCTGCTCGAAGCCGCGCACCAGGCCCCCAGCGTCGGCCTGATGCAGCCGTGGCGCTTTATTCGCATCACCCGCCCGGCTTTGCGTGAGGCGATTCACGGCCTGGTGGAGGAGGAGCGCCTGCGCACCGCTGAGGTCTTGGGCGAGCGCAGCGACGAGTTTATGCGGCTGAAAGTCGAGGGCATTCGCGACTGTGCCGAGCTACTGGTGGTGGCCCTGATGGAGGGCCGCGAGGCCCATGTGTTCGGCCGGCGCACCTTGCCGGAAATGGACCTGGCATCCCTGGCCTGCGCGATTCAGAACCTCTGGCTGGCTGCCCGCGCCGAGGGTTTGGGCATGGGCTGGGTATCGCTGTTCGAGCCGCAGGCCCTGGCGGATGTGCTCGGCATGCCGGCCGGCAGCAAGCCGCTGGCGGTGCTGTGTCTGGGGCCGGTGACGGAATTCTATGACGCGCCGATGTTGGTGCAGCAAGGTTGGTCCGAGCCTCGGCCGCTTAGCGAGTTGCTCTTTGAAAACCAGTGGGGCACGCCATGAGCCTGGTTCTTAGCACCTGCGCTGGGGTCGCCCTGGATGCGATTTTTGGCGAGCCCAAGGGCTGGCATCCGCTGGTAGCCTTTGGTCGTATGGCCGAGCGTATCGAGCAACGCTTCAATCCGGCGGGCGGCGGTTTGCGCAGCCATGGCGTCAGCGCCTGGTGCCTGGCGGTGTTACCGCTGACGCTGCTGGCCTGGCTGCTGAGCCAGATCAGCGGGCTGGGCTGGGCGGTGGAGATTCTTGCGCTATACGCCGCCTTGGGTCTGAAAAGCCTCGGCGAGCATGCCATGCCCGTAGCGCAGGCCTTGCGCCTGGGTGATCTGCGTCTGGCGCGTGAACGGGTCGGCTATATGGTCAGCCGTAATACTGCGCAGCTGGACGCAGCAGGGGTGGCGCGGGCGGGCAGCGAGTCGGTGCTGGAAAACGGCAGCGATGCAGTGTTCGCGGCACTGTTCTGGTTTGTGATTGCCGGTGCGCCGGGCGTGGTGCTGTATCGCCTGAGCAATACCCTGGACGCCATGTGGGGCTATCGCAATGAGCGCTTTGAACGCTTCGGCTGGGCCGCGGCGAAGATCGACGATGTACTTAATTACCTGCCTGCGCGGTTAGTCGCCCTGACCTATGCATTGCTTGGCAAAACCATGCTGGCGCTGCGCTGCTGGCGTACCCAGGCACCGCTGTGGGACAGCCCCAATGCCGGCCCGGTAATGGCGTCTGGGGCAGGGGCGCTGGGCGTGAGTCTGGGCGGCGCGGCGGAATACCACGGCGAGCTGCATCAGCGGCCCGAGCTGGGCGCGGGACCGCAGCCCAGAGCGCGGGATATCGAACGGGCGTTGAATCTGGTGTGCGGCGGTGTGCTGCTGTGGTTGGCGCTGTTGCTGTTGTGGGGGGCTTTTTATGCGTGAACCTTCTTATGCTTGAGCACGGCGGGCGCTTGCGCGCTGCGGCGCTGCGGTATGGCATTGCCCTGGCGGATTGGCTGGATCTGTCCACCGGTATCGCGCCTTATGGTTGGCCGCTGCCAGTGATCCCCGCCAGTGCCTGGGCACGGCTGCCCGAGCAGCATGACGGCCTGGAAATCGCCGCCCGCGATTACTACGGGGTGAGCAATCTGCTGCCGGTAGCCGGTTCGCAAGCCGCGATCCAGGCACTGCCGCGTCTGGTGCGGGATGCTCGGGTCGGTATCGTCTCGCCAGCCTATGCCGAGCATGCTGCCGCTTGGCAGCGCGAGGGTCATCGTCTGCTGGAGCTTAGCGAAGGCGGCATCGAGCGGGCGCTGGAGCGTCTGGATGTGCTGCTGCTGGTCAACCCGAATAACCCCACCGGCCGACGTATCGAGCCCCAGCGCCTGCTGGACTGGCATGCCCGCCTGGCCGAGCGAGGCGGCTGGCTGGTGGTGGATGAAGCCTTTATTGATTGCGCGCCAGACTTCAGCCTGGCGGCTTTTAGCGACCGGCCGGGGCTGATTGTGTTGCGCTCGTTTGGCAAGTTCTTCGGCCTGGCCGGTATTCGTCTGGGCTTTGTTTTGGCCCAGCCGGCTGTGCTGGAACGGCTGGCCGAATTGCTCGGACCCTGGACTGTCAGCGGGCCGAGCCGGGTGGTGGCTACCGCACTGCTGCAGGATCACGCCGGCCAGCGTTTGCAGCGTGAGCGCTTGTTGGCTGATGGCCTACGTCTGGCTGTGCTACTCAGCGCACAAGGTTTTGCGCCCACCGGTGGCTGTGCGCTGTTTCAGTTCTGCTGCACGCCTAGGGCTGTTGAGCTGCACGAGTTTCTCGCCGCTAAGGGCATCCTTACCCGGCTTTTTGCCAGCCCGCTAAGCCTGCGTTTTGGTCTGCCGGCCGATGAAGCCGGTTGGCAGCGTTTGCAGCAGGCTCTAGAACTATTTGCCAAGGAAGCCCGATGAGCACATTGATGGTGCAGGGCACCACTTCGGATGCCGGCAAAAGCACTTTGGTAACTGCGCTATGCCGCTGGCTTAAGCGCCAGGGCGTTAGCGTGGTGCCGTTTAAACCGCAGAATATGGCGCTCAATAGTGCAGTGACCGCCGACGGCGGCGAAATCGGCCGGGCTCAGGCGGTACAGGCCCAGGCCGCCGGGCTGGTGCCGCACACTGATATGAACCCGGTGCTGCTCAAGCCTAATAACGACACCGGTGCCCAGGTGATTATTCATGGCCGCGCCCTTAGCTGTATGGATGCTGTGGCCTATCACGACTACAAAAAGGTGGCGATGCAGGCGGTGTTGCAATCGCACCAGCGCCTGAGCGCCGCTTATCCGGTGGTGATGGTGGAGGGCGCGGGTTCGCCGGCGGAGATCAATCTGCGCGCCGGCGATATCGCCAATATGGGTTTTGCCGAGGCTGTGGACTGCCCGGTGATCCTGATTGCCGATATCGATAAGGGCGGCGTGTTTGCCCATCTAGTCGGCACCCTGGCGTTGCTTTCCGAGAGCGAGCAGGCGCGGGTGCAGGGCTTTGTGATCAACCGTTTTCGCGGCGATATCGCCTTGCTGCAACCGGGGCTGGACTGGCTGGAGCAGCGCACCGGCAAGCCGGTGCTCGGCGTTTTGCCCTACCTGATGGATTTCCATCTGGAAGCCGAGGACGCCATCGATATACGCCAGAGCGCCAAGGTCGCCGAGCGGATCAAGGTGGTGGTGCCGGTATTGCCGCGGATCAGCAACCATACCGATTTCGACCCGCTGCGCCTGCATCCGCAGGTCGAGCTGACCTTTGTCGGCCCCGGCCAGGCCATCCCTGCCTCTGACCTGATTATCCTGCCCGGCTCGAAAAGCGTTCGCAGCGATCTGGCATTCCTGCGTCAGCAAGGCTGGCCGGCGGCTATCGCCAAGCACCTGCGCTATGGCGGCAAGCTGCTGGGTATTTGCGGCGGTTTGCAGATTCTCGGCACGCAGATCGACGACCCGCATGGCCTGGAAGGTGCGGCGGGTTCAAGCCCTGGGCTGGGTCTGTTGGAGTTCAGCACCGTGCTGGAGCCTGAAAAGCAGCTGCGCAATGTGCGCGGCCAGCTGTGCCTGGAAAATGCTCCGGTCAGTGGTTACGAGATTCATGCCGGCGTCAGCTCTGGCCCAGGTTTGAATGCGGTCGTGCGGTTGGATGATGGCCGTGCCGATGGTGGCCTGAGCGCCGACGGCCAGGTGCTCGGCACCTATCTGCATGGTCTGTTTGAAACCCCGGAAGCCTGCAGCGCACTGCTGCGCTGGGCCGGGCTGCGCGAGGTGCAGCAGGTGGATTACCACGCCCTGCGTGAGCGCGATATTGAGCGCCTGGCCGATCTGGTCGAGCATCATCTGGATACGGCCCGGCTGCGCGAGTTATGTGGAGTAGGCCATGCATGAACTGATTCTTGGCGGTGCCCGTTCCGGAAAAAGCCGTCTGGCTGAACGCCTAGCAGCCGAATCTGGCTTGGCAGTGACTTATATCGCCACCAGCCAGCCGCTGGATGGCGAGATGAATACGCGTATTCAGCATCACCGCGAACGTCGTCCGGCGCATTGGGGGCTGGTCGAAGAACCCTTGGCACTGGCCCGGGTGCTGCGTGAGCAGGCCGCAGCGGATAAGTGCCTGCTGGTCGATTGTCTGACCCTGTGGCTGACCAATCTGTTAATGCTGGATAACCCGGCGCGCCTAAGCGCCGAGCGCGAGGCGCTGCTGGACTGTGTGAACGGTTTGCCGGGGCGGATTCTGTTGGTCAGCAATGAAACAGGTTTAGGTGTGGTGCCGCTGGGCGAGCTGACCCGCCGTTATGTCGACGAGGCGGGCTGGCTGCACCAAGCTCTGGCCGAGCGTTGTGAGCGTGTGGTGTTTACCGTGGCGGGTTTGCCGATGGTTCTCAAGGGGAATGCGCTATGAGTGAGCAATGGTGGCAACAGGGCTGTCAGGCGCTGGATATGCCGGTGCGCAGCAAGGCGCAGGCGCGCCAACTTGAACTGACCAAACCGGCCGGCTCTCTCGGCCAGCTGGAGCAGTTGGCCATCGACCTGGCGGCCATGCAGGGTACGCAGCGGCCGCAGGTTGAGCAGCTGTGGATCAGCATCTTTGCCGGCGACCATGGCGTGGTCGCCGAAGGCGTATCGGCGTTCCCCCAGGCGGTTACCGGGCAGATGCTGCGCAACTTTGTCGGCGGCGGCGCGGCGATCAGCGTACTGGCCAAGCAGCTGAGCGCAACCCTTGAGGTCATCGACCTGGGCACCGCGCTGCCGCTGGAACCGCTGCGTGGCGTGCGTCATCTGCATATCGGCGCGGGTACGGCGAACTTCGCCCAGGGCCCGGCGATGACCGCCGCGCAGTTACTGCTGGCCCTGGAGGCCGGCCAGGCCAGCGTGCTGCGCGCCCGTGAAGCCGGTAGCCAGCTGTTTATCGGCGGCGAAATGGGTATCGGCAATACCACCGCCGCCACCGCCATGGCTTGCCTGCTGCTGGAGTGCCCAGCGCAGGATTTGGTCGGCCCCGGCACTGGCCTGGACAGCGCCGGTGTGGCGCATAAAGCCGAAGTGATCGAGATCGCGCTTGAGTTGCATCGTCCGGCGATCAGCGAACCCATCGACATCTTGCAGCGTCTCGGCGGTTTCGAGATTGCTGCGCTGAGCGGTGCCTATCTGGCCTGCGCCCAGCAGGGCATCACCGCCCTGGTGGATGGTTATATCTGCAGTGTTGCCGCCTTGCTGGCGGTACAGCTGAATCCGGCGTGCCGTGACTGGCTGTTGTTTGCCCACACCGGCGCCGAGCCCGGCCATCAGCGGGTGCTCAAGGCGTTGCAGGCCGAGCCTTTGCTCGATCTGGGCCTGCGCCTGGGTGAGGGCAGTGGAGCTGCTCTTGCGGTGCCGCTGCTGCAGCTGGCCTGCAGCCTGCACAACGAGATGGCCACCTTTGCCGAGGCGGCGGTGGCCGAGCGCCCTGCATGACGCTGTATCTGGAACTGCTACGCCACGGTGAAACCGAATTGGGCGGCGGCTTGCGTGGCAGCCTCGACGATGCCCTGACCGAAACCGGCTGGGCGCAACTGCGTGCGGCGGTGGCCGAGGCCGGCCCCTGGGATCGGCTGATCAGCTCGCCGCTGCAGCGCTGTGCGCGCTTTGCTGAAGAGTTGGCGACGGAACATGGTGTGCCGCTTAGCCTGGAGCCCGATCTGCAGGAACTGCATTTCGGCGCCTGGGAAGGGTGTAATACGGCGGAGCTGATGCAGACCAGTGCAGAAGACTTGGGCCGTTTCTGGAGCGATCCCTACGGTTTTACCCCGCCCGAAGGCGAGCCGCTGCTGGCCTTCGAGGCGCGGATATTCAGTGCGTTGCAGCGTTTGCAGGCGTGCCATGTCGGCGAGCGTTTACTGCTGGTTACCCATGGTGGGGTGATCCGTTTGCTGCTGGCGCGTGCGCGCGGTTTGCCGCGCGGCGATTTATTACAGATCAATGTGGCGCATGCCGCGCGCTTTCGCCTAAGCCTGGATAAGGCTGGCGAGTTGAGAGAACTGGCATGACGCCATTGCTGATTGCTCTGCAATTTCTCACCCGCCTGCCGATCCGTTTGCCCGGTATGCCGACGCCACAGCAGATCGGCCGTTCATTGCTCTGGTATCCGCTGGTGGGGCTGCTGATCGGTCTGCTGCTGGTCGCTGCCAGCTACATGCTGGGTGATCGCCCGGTAATGTTGCAGGCCGCCGTGCTGCTGACGCTCTGGGTGGCGCTCAGCGGCGGCCTGCACCTTGATGGCCTGGCCGATAGCGCCGATGCCTGGGCAGGCGGTTTCGGTGATCGCGAACGTACCCTGACGATCATGCAGGACCCGCGCAGCGGACCGATTGCGGTGGTGGTGCTGGTGCTGCTGCTGTTGCTCAAGTTTGTCGCCCTGGCGACGCTGCTTGCAGCCAACTCTGCGCTTAGCGCCTTGCTGCTGGTCCCGCTGCTTGGGCGCAGCGCCATGCTGGCGCTGTTTCTGACCACCGCCTATGTGCGGCCCGGCGGTTTGGGTCAGGCTATGGCTGAGCATCTGCCACGGGCGCTCGGCTGGCGTGTGCTGATCGCCAGCGCACTGCTTTGCTTGCTGTGCGGCGGGCTCTCGGGGCTACTGGCGCTGCTGATCGCCTGTGCGCTGTTCTACTGCGTGCGGCGGTTGATGTGCCAGCGCATCGGCGGTACCACTGGCGATACCGCCGGTGCTCTGTTGGAAACGCTCGAATGCGTTGTACTGCTGGGTTTGGCTATCAGCGCTTAGCGCATGTATCCAAGCCGAGAGCGTTAAGACTGCGCCAGCGCATTGCATTCATCGGCACAGCGCTGACAGGCCTGAGCGCACTGTTGGCAATGCTCGTGCTGGTGCTTCAAGCATTCTTCGGCGCAGGCCTGGCACGCGACTGCGCAAAGTCGGCAGAATTCATCGACCAGGGCACTTTTGCGGGCCATCAGCACTTGCGCTAAATGGCACATGTCCGCGCAGTCGCGGTCGAGTCGAATGCACGTGGCCATCATGCTTACGTCGTTTTCCTCAAGGCAGGCCGACGCACAGGTCTCACAGGCGATTGCGCAAGCGCTGCAGGCTTGCATGCAGGATGCATATTGGGGCGAACTCATGGTCATGTCTCCAATAGTGGGTGACTTTTGTTTGACCGACGCGAGGATAGACGTGTTCAGGTTTTTTCCGAGCTGAAGTGCTGGCTCTACGGTTGTTGATTAGTCGATGGTCGACTTGTTTTAACGCTCGCCTGGCGTCACCCTCGGCGATCTGATTGATCGATCAACTAATTCAACGACTATTTGAGCTGTCAGGGAGGCAGGAGCATGAGGACAATTGGGCGCGGCAGTATGTGGATATTGCTCGGTGCATCGCTGATCCTGGCGCTGTCGTTGGGCATTCGCCATGGTTTTGGCCTGTTTCTGCCGCCGATGAGCGCCGAATTCGGTTGGGGGCGCGAGGTGTTCGCTTTCGCCATCGCCTTGCAGAACCTGATCTGGGGTCTGACCCAACCGTTTACCGGCGCGCTGGCCGACCGTTTTGGCGCCAAGCGTACGGTGATTGTCGGCGGCATCCTGTATGCCATTGGTCTCGGCTGCATGGGCCTCGCCGATTCGCCCCTAAGCCTGTCGCTGAGCGCTGGGCTGCTGATTGGTATCGGTTTGTCTGGCACCTCGTTCTCGGTGATTCTTGGTGCAGTGGGCCGCGCCGTGCCGATGGAGAAACGCAGCATGGCCATGGGCATCGCGGCGGCGGCGGGCTCCTTTGGCCAGTTCGTCATGCTTCCAGGCACCCTGGGCCTGCTTAGCTGGCTCGGTTGGTCGGTGGCGCTGATGGCCCTGGGCCTGCTGGTGGCGCTGATCATACCGTTGGCGGCAATGCTTAAGGACACGCCACTACCGCTTACCGGCCAGGAGCAGACCCTCGGTGAAGCGCTGCGCGAGGCCTGCAGCCATTCCGGTTTCTGGCTGTTGGCATTGGGCTTTTTTGTTTGCGGCTTTCAGGTGGTGTTTATCGGCGTGCATTTGCCGGCCTATCTGGTCGATCAGCATCTGCCCGCTCTGGTCGGCACCACGGTGCTTGCCCTGGTCGGTTTGTTCAATATTTTCGGCACCTATATTGCTGGTTGGCTGGGCGGGCGGATGTCCAAGCCGCGCCTGCTCAGCGCTTTGTATCTGGCGCGGGCGGTGGTGATTGTGGCGTTTCTTATGACGCCGCTGACGGTCTGGAGCGCCTATGCCTTTGGTGTGGCCATGGGCCTGCTCTGGCTGTCGACGGTGCCATTGACCAACGGCACTGTGGCGACCATGTTCGGCGTGCGCAACCTGTCGATGCTTGGCGGCATCGTCTTTCTGTTCCATCAGCTGGGGGCGTTTCTCGGCGGTTGGATGGGCGGCTATCTGTATGACCACACCGGCAGTTATGATCTGGTCTGGCAGATTGCCGTGCTGCTCAGCCTGCTGGCCGCCGCGTTGAACTGGCCAGTACGTGAGCTGCCCGTGGCACGCTTGCAACAACAGGAGGCGAATGCATGAATACCGACTATGGCTGGAACACCGCGCTGGTGATGGGCGGCATGTTGGCCTTGGGCCTGGCCTGGTGGGGCTGGCTGCAAAGTGGCCTCGCATTCTTACAGCTGGGGCTGGGTGTTTGCTGATCTCATCAAGGTGATCCGTATGTGGCGTTTTTCCCTGTTGGTTGTCGTTCTGCTTAGTGCCGGGGTTGGTCCCGCGCAAGCCGCCGAATGCCCGGCGTTGCTGCAGGGCGAAGTGCAGAAGTTGCGCAGCGAGGAACGCATCGACCTGTGCGCGCAGTTTGCCGGCAAGCCGCTGATAGTGGTCAATACCGCCAGCTTCTGCGGCTTTACCCCGCAGTTCAAAGGCCTTGAAGCGCTCTACCAGCGCTACAAGGAGCTGGGCCTGCAAATCCTCGGTGTGCCTTCCGATGACTTCCGCCAGGAGGCCGACAGCAGCGAAGAAACCGCCAAGGTCTGCTACGTCAATTACGGCGTGACCTTCCCCATGAGTGAAACCCAGCGGGTTACCGGCAGCGATGCGCTGCCGCTGTTCAAGGAGCTGGCCGCGCAAAGCCAGGCGCCACGCTGGAATTTTTCCAAGTATGTGATCGACGCCCAGGGCAGGGTGATCGCCAGCTTCCCCAGCAGCACCACCCCGGATGACCCTGCGCTGCTGGCTGCCGTCGAGAAAGCCATCGCCTCGCAGCCTTGATGCATCACCCATCTGGGCGATAGCCCACCACCCCGCACCTCCTTAGAGTTGTGAGTACGCCGGACGCAGTTTCCCGGCGTGCCAACAAGAAAAATAAGGAGGCACCCATGCGTCGCGTTATTACTACTGCTCTAGCTGCCGTTGCCCTGGTCGGCGCGGTTGAGGCTCAGGCCAACTACACCAAGACCAAATACCCGATCGTGCTGGTACACGGCGTAACCGGTTTCAACACCATCGGTGGTCTGATCAACTACTTCCACACCATCCCCTGGAACCTCGAGCGCGATGGCGCCAAGGTCTATGTGGCCAGCGTTTCGGCACTTAATGACAGCGAACAACGCGGTGCCGCACTGGCGCAGCAGATCGTGCCCTGGGCCGGTGCCAATGGCGGCAAGGTCAACCTGATCGGCCATAGCCAGGGCTCGCCAACCTCGCGCGTCGCGGCCTCGCTGCGCCCGGATTTGGTGGCCTCGGTGACCTCGGTCAACGGCGTTAACAAAGGCTCGAAAGTCGCCGACGTACTGCGTGGCGTGATCCCGCCGAACAGCGCCATCGAAGGTGGTGCCAATGCCCTGGCCAACGCCCTGGGTGCGGTAATCAACCTGCTGTCCGGCAGCAGCAATCCGCAGAGCGGTATCGATGCGCTGAAAACCCTCACCACTGCCGGTACGACTGCGCTGAACGGTCGCCATCCGTGGGGCGTAAACAGCAGCAGCTACTGCGCCAAATCCACCGAAGTGCACAACGTGCGTGGGCACAACATCCGTTACTTCTCCTGGACCGGTAATACCTCCTACACCAACGTCTTTGATGCGGTCGATCCGTTCCTGGCGATCACCGGGCTAGCCTTTGGTAGCGAGAAGAATGATGGCCTGGTTGGCGTCTGCTCCACCTATCTGGGGCAGGTGATCGGCGATGGCTACAACATGAACCACGTGGATGCGATCAACCACCTGTTCGGTATTCGTGGCTGGACCGAGCCGGTTTCGCTGTATCGCCAGCATGCCAACCGCCTGAAAAACAAAGGCGTCTGACCTTCGCACCGGCGGGCTGCGCAAGGCAGCCCGCATTCTGGAGGTCATATGGCCCTGTCGTTACGCTCAACCATCCCTCTTTTGTTACTGGCCGGCAGCGTTGCCGGCCTTACGCTTTATTGGCAATGGCCAGCCACAGCTGTAGCCGTCGCGCCTGCTGCAGTGGTTACCGCCACGGCTCCTCTTACCGTCGCACCGAGCCCTCTATTGCCAGTCGCCCAGCCAGATACCGCTGCAGCTGGCTCGCCGGCACACCTGCCGGGTTTGCAAGGTACCGACGTGGATGGCGAGCTGAAGGCGGACAGCGCCGGCAATCTGCAGCTGAACCTGGCGCTGCGCGATTACCTGGATTACTTCCTCAGCGCCGCCGATCAGGCCGGGTTGGAAACCGTGGTGGAGGCCATGCTGGCCGATGCACGCACACGTTTGCCGGAGCCCGCCCTGGGCCAGTTTATTGGTTTGCTGGGCGACTATATGGATTACAAGCGCGCCAGCCTGGCGTTGCTGCAGCAACCCTTGAGCGCTGCTCAGCAAAGCACCCCGGATGGCCAGCTGGTTGCCTTGCAGCGGGCCTTCGAGCAGTTAGCGCAGCTGCGTCGGACGCATTTCTCCAGCGCGGCGACCGAGGCCCTGTTCGGCGCCGAGGAAGCCTACGGCCGTTACACCCTGGATAACCTGGCGCTGATGGCCCGTGACGATCTGAGCGAGCACGGCAAGGCCCTGGCGCAGGAGCGTTTGCGCGCTCAACTCCCCGAAGCCATGCGCGCCAGCGAAGAGCGTCAGGCTCAAGCCCAGGCGTTGCAGGTCCAGACAGACAAGCTTTGGCAGGAGGGGGCAAGCGAAGAGCAGGTGCGCCAGTTGCTTGCCTTGACCTATGATCCGCCCACGGTCGAACGTCTGCTCAGCGAGCAGCGCAACGAGCGCGCCTGGCAACAACGCTATGCCACTTACCAGCAGGAGCTTGCCGCCTTGCAGGGCAATGGCCTCAGTGCTGCGGATCAGCAGCAGGAGCAGCAGCGTTTGCGCCAGCGTCTATTCAGCGCCGAAGATCAGCACCGGGTGGAAACCTATGACGCCATTGCCGCCAAGCAGCAGGACAGCTCGTCACCTGAGTTGTAATTCATGAGCCTGGAGCGTCAGGAAGCGCTGCTACTGGCCCAGCAGCGCCGCGGCTATCGCCGGTTGCGTTTTACTGATGTGCTGGAAGATGAGTTTGTCGAGCACCGGGTGCAACGTATTCGCCGCCGCCTGCTGCTGATCATCAGCACTGCGGTGGTCTTTCAGCTGGTCTACACCGTCCTCGATTTATTGCTGCTCCCTCTCAACGCCAGCCTTACCACCTTGCCAGTGCGAATGCTGGGCATATTCGGTGCGCTACTGTCCTTCTTCTACTGCCGCCGCCCCCAGAGCCCGCCGCGGCGCGCCTTGCTGGTCTATGTGGCCGCTTATGCCCTCAACGGTGTTTGCGTCGCAGTGATCATTCATCTGTGCTGGAGCCTGGGCGTAGCCATGCCCTATGACGGGCTGTTTCTGGTGTTGCTCTTTGGCTACGTGCTGTTAGGGGTGTCGTTCCGCTCCGTCAGCCTGGCGTCCTGGGGTGTGTGCGGGCTGTTCCTCTGGCTAGGGCTGATCGCTACGGGGGGCAGCGTGGCGCTGGGTTATCAGGGCTTGTTTCTGTTTTGCGCCAACCTGATTGGCAGTGTTGGCGCCTACCTGCAGGAGCACGGCCAGCGCGGCGCCTGGCTCAATCTGCGTTTGCTCGATCTGGCGCGGCAGCGCGCCGAAGCCGACGATGCGCGTAAGCTGCGCCTGCTGGCCGCCGCCAGCCATGATCTGCGCCAACCGCTGAACGCCATGGGTCTGTATGCCCAACACCTGCTGGAGCAGAACCAGGACCCTGGCGTGCACCGCATCAGCAGTCGCCTGGCGATTGCCGTGGAGCAGCTCAGCCGGCTGTTGCAGTCGCTGTTTGATTACACCCGTCTGACCCTGCCTGGTGGTGTGCAGGCCAAGCCGGAAGTGTTTGCCTTGCGCCCCTTGCTGGCGCGCCTGAGCGGTGAAAGCCGCGCCGAGGCCGACGCCCAGGGTGTCGAGCTGCAGCTGCAATGCGCGGACCTCTGGGTACGCAGTGACCCGCTGCTGCTGGAGCGCGTGCTGCGCAACCTGCTGAGCAACGCCTTGCGCCATGCCCAGGCGCGGCATGTCTGGCTGCATGCCCGTGTCGAGCAGGGCGTGGTGCTGCTGGAGGTCGGTGATGACGGCCAGGGCCTGAGTGAGGAGGAGCAGAGTCAGGTCTTTGAAGAGTTCCGCCAACTGGATAACCCGGGGCGTAATTCCGAGCGCGGTCTGGGCCTGGGCTTGGCCATCGTCCAGCAGCTGGCGCAGCTGCTGGGGCATCCGCTGCAGCTGGAGTCGAGCCCAGGAGCGGGCGCGCGCTTTATCCTGCAACTGCCGCAGGCTGAAGCCGGCGAGTGGCAAGCACCAGCGGCCGTTGCCGCGGCATTGAGCGGACGGGTGTTATTGCTGGAAGACGATGCCGCAGGCCGGGAGGCGCTGTCCGGTTTGCTGCAGCGCTGGGGGTGCGAGGTCTGGGCCTGCGCCGATCCAGCCGAGGCCTTGCAGTGTTTGCCCGAGGCGCAGCCGCAGGTGCTGATCAGCGACTACCGCCTGGCCGCCACCGAGGACGGCTTGCGCGTTATCGAGCGTTTGCGCGAAGAGGCCGGGCGCATGCTGCCGGCCTTGCTGATTACCGCCGACGTCAGCGCTGACCTGCAGGAGCGCTGCACCCGCGCCCATGTCACCTTGCTCGGCAAGCCGCTGCTGCCAGCCCGTTTACGTCAGGCTCTGGCGGTGCTGTTGCCCGCAGAGCTTAAAGCCAGCCCCGTTGCCGCGCCGCACTGACGCAGGCAGTCCGGGTATGTACGGAAAACTCCTGAAACAGTGATTTCAGATGGGTTTTCACCGTGTCTTCGGAAACGCCCAGCTGACGGCTGATGGACTTGTTCGGCAAGCCTTCGGCGAGTAGCTGGAGGATTTCCATCTGCCGAGGGGTGAGCTGCGGTTTGTCGCCAGTTTGCGGTGCGGGGAGGGTTTCTCCCAGCAGTACGCGGGTTACTGCCTGGCGCAGTTCATCGCTATTGGCACTTTTCGGGATAAAGCCCAGCGCGCCGGCGGCCAGTGCGGCTTGGGCATCCAGGTTGGAATCGCTGGCGCTAAGGATCGCTACTGGGGTCATGCGGCCTTGTTGTTGCCAGCGTTGCAGCAACTCCAGGCCCGGCATATCGGGCAGGCGCAGATCGAGCAGAATCAGGTCGAAGGTGGCGTGTTGCAGGCAGGCTTCGGCGGCGGCTGCGGATTCGGCGGTGCGAATCTGCAGGTCGGCGCAGAGCGGGGCGAGGGCCAGACTAAGGCCATCGAGAAAGATCCGGTGGTCATCTACCAGTAACAGGCTGAGCTGTTCGGGCAGGGCAGTGCAGAGTGCAGTCATAGGGCTGTCTCAGGCGGCGTTATTATTTTTGTGGACGCCGCGTGAGTTTAACCCAAACCGCTGGTTGATTTAGAAGCGGTACGTCACTTGTGTACCCAGGCCGTGGGCCGTGTTTTTGTAGGTTGCGCGGTAATCGTCCCTTTCGATATGGGCGTCGTCTTCCATCAGGTAGGAGTAGGCCAGGTCGATGGTCACATCATCATTCGGGCTCCAGGCTGTGCCCAGGCTGAGGATGGTGCGGTCGCCGGTGGGGATGCGTGGCGAACGGTCGGCGTTATTGGTCGGCGACTGGTCTACGGCCAGGCCGGCGCGCAGGGTCCACTGCGGATTCAGCTTGTAGGCAGCGCCCACGGCGTGCGCCCAGGTGTCGTGCCAGTTCTGTGGTTCACTGATGCTGCTGAGGTTTCCTGCGAGCAAGCCACCTACGCCTTTGTTATCAGCACGAATCTCTTGCAGACGGCTCCAGCGCGTCCAGGTGCTGCCGGCGTATAGAGTCCAGTCGGCATCCAGTTCGTGAGTTACCGAGAAATCCACCGATTCCGGGGTGGTCAGCTCCAGTGAAGCATCATAGGTGCCAGCGGAAGAGCCAATGACGAAGCCCGGGCCGGAAACCGTGGTGTCACCCTTCAGGCGGTAATCCACCTTGGAGTGGTAGGTCATGCCGAAACGGGTCTGTGGGGTGATTTCAAACAGCACGCCGACGTTATAGCCCAGCGCGGTGTCATCGCCCTTGATTTTGACCTTGCCGTCACCTGCGCCGGGGATCGGGTTGTTGATGGCTGAAGTCAGCTCGCCGTCGATACGGTTGATGGTTGGGCCGAAGCCGATCGACAGGTGCTCGTTAAAGCGATAGCTCAGGGTCGGTTGCAGGGTAATCACCCGCACTTCGCTACGGTCGCCGTGATAGCGGCCCTGGAAGTTGCGTTCGTAATCGGTCACCAGGCCGAACGGCACATACAGACCCAGGCCAAAGCTCCAGTTGTCGTCCAGCGGTTTGACGTAATAGCCCATGGGCGCGCCGATAAACGGCACCATGTCGCCGTCATTGCTACCGCTGACAGAGCCGCTGGCGTTGTCGATCTCGGTTTTTGCGTGGATCAGCGCAATGCCGCCGCTGACTTGTTCGCGCTTGATACGCGCCATGCCGGCCGGGTTGCCGAATACGGTGCTGGCGTCATCGGCAGAGGAGGAGCGGCCGGCGAAGGCGGTGCCCATGCTGCTGACGCTTTGTTCGTTGATGGCAAAACCACTGGCAAAGCCATGGCTGGCGGCAGAGGCAAGGGCAAGGGACAGGCAGGTCTTGACGACTCTTCTAGTCACGGAGGACTCCTAGATTTTAGCGGGGGCGGAAACTAACAACTTTTCCTGACCCTTGCCAAGCCTGTGAAGTTCCCGAGATAGAGCGCTATATGCTTTTAACGTGGCGCTATTGCCTGCTAACTACGCTGAAGTTGTCGGACAATGTTTGGCGTTTATCCGGGTTTCAGGCCGCTTGGCTGAGGCTGCCGATGCAGCGTTGCCAGGCGGCGATAAAGTCCTTGGTGCGGCCGTGTGGCCTGAATACCCGGCGCCAGACTTGCGCCATGCCGAGCAGGTCATCGGCGGCCGGCAGTTCGCGGTGTTCGGCTTCAATCAGCATCCAGGCAATGGCCGTGGCGTAGCGCAGGTTGACGGTCAGTTCGAGGTGCGGAGCGGCGAGGAAGGCGTGCTGGCTGGCGAGGCCGCGTACCTGACTGGCGAGATCCGGGTCCAGCGCCAGATGCTCATCCCAGAGCTGCTGGTGGCGCTGTGCGGCGATGCGGTAAAGGCCATGACCATGTTTGTCATCGAGGGCCGAACCGAGCCCGGATTGGCTGGCGGCGGCACCGAGCAACAAGGCTTCGGCGGCGTTGGAATGGCGGCCCAGGTAGAGCAGGGTAGGGCGGATGACGTACTGGCTTAACTCGCAGGCGGCAATTCCCATAAAGCCCTCGGCGGTAAATGACCGATGGGACCGGGGCGCTGGCAGCTTCGACTTATTCTGATAAAGGCCCCACCGGGAGCGGGGTTAGCCGCTCATGTTGAAGTGTAGTGCGACCTTTCAACTGTAAAGGGCTGTTTTTAAATTGTTTTCGGCTTTCGGTTATTGCCTATATTCCAGTTGGTGCTTAACCACGGCTGGCGGGCGATACCCGCACGGCCAGCCTGCACGAGCTGAAATCAGCCGCCAGTAGCCACCGGGCGAGCAGGGTCAGTGATCCATTCGCTCCAGGAGCCGGCATACAGCGGCGCCAGTGGGTAGCCGGCCAGGCACAGGGCGAACAGGTTATGGCAGGCGGTTACGCCCGAGCCGCAGTAAGCGACCAGTTCACTGGCCGGGCGCTCACCGAGTTGCGCGGCAAAGCGCTGGCGCAGCTGCTCTGGGCTGAGGAAGTGGCCGTCGCTGTCGAGGTTGTCCGTGAACGCTGCGCACTGCGCACCAGGGATATGCCCGGCGACCGGGTCGATTGGTTCTACCTCACCTCTGAAGCGCGGCAGGCCGCGCGCGTCGAGCAGGGTCAGTTGGCTATCACCGAGGCGCTGTTGCAGCTGCGCGGCGCTAACCAGCAGGCTGGCATCGGCGTTGCCGCTGAAGGTGCCGGCAGCCTGTGCGGGCAGGTCCTGAGTCAGTGCCCCACCGGCTTCGCGCCAGGCCTTGAGGCCGCCATCGAGCAGGTACACGCACTCACGTTTGCCCAGCCAGGCCAGCAGCCACCAGGCGCGGCTGGCAAAGGCGCCGGGGCCGTCGTCGTACAGCACCACTTCGCTGTGATTGTTTAGGCCCCATTCGCGCAGGCGTTGCAGCAGTTGAGCAGGCTCCGGCAGGGGATGACGGCCGGTGATGCCTTTGTGGATCGGCCCTGAGAGGTCGCGCTCCAGATCGGCAAACTGCGCGCCGGGGATGTGCCCTTCGGTGTAGCTGCGCTGGCCGTAGGTGAGATCATCCAGGGCAAAGCGGCAATCGAGAATCAGCAGGTCGGGCTCATCAAGGCGGCGCTGCAGCTGGGCGGCACTGATCAGTTGGGCGAGGGGCATGCAGTCCATCCTGTGGGTAAATAAGAATCTGCTCACGATCTGCTGCGCGTCGGCCCTGCTGCGTTAAAAACAGGCGAGGAATGCTCATGTACAAAAGTACACTCCGCTTCCTCGCCTGTTTTTGCCTTGCATGACTCTAGCTCGCGAGATCCTGAACAGATTCTAGTGCAGTCGGCATCATAAACCCTGGCGTTGGGCTGTCGAGACGCCGCGTACAGAAGAATTTCTGCCGACAGGGCGCTGCATCTTTGCCAGTTTATGGGCATGCTGCATGCCCGTTTTGTTCTGACCCAGGTTGCCGCACCCCATGAAGCGTTTTGTATTGCTCGATACCGCCCCGATTCCCGATGGCTCGGGTGCCCTGTGCCTGTTCGAGTACGGTGAGGATTTTGTGATCAAGATTGCCGGCGGCGATGGCGGTCAGCTGATGAATACGCGCATGCATGGTTCTGAAGATGCCCTGGCGGCGATTCCCTGCAAGAAGGTCGCCGGCCGGCCGGATTCACGGGTACTGATCGGCGGCCTGGGCATGGGCTTTACCCTGGCGGCTGCGTTGCAGAACCTGGGCAAGACCGCTGAAGTGGAAGTGGCCGAGCTAGTGCCTGGGGTGGTGGAGTGGAACCGCGGTCCGTTGGGCGCCAAGGCCGGTTATCCGATCCTCGATCCGCGTACCCGGGTGATTCAGGACGATGTCGCCAATTGCCTGAAGAGTGCCGATCAGCGCTACGACGCAATCATGCTCGACGTGGACAACGGCCCTGAAGGCCTGACCCAGAAACGCAATAGCTGGCTGTATTCCTCCCAGGGCCTGCAACGCTGCCACCAGGCGCTGCGTAACAAGGGCGTGTTGGCGGTATGGTCAGCCAGTGCCGACCGGGTATTCAGCGACAAGGTGCGCAAGGCCGGCTTCAAGGTGGAGGAGGTGCAGGTCTACGCCCATGGCAACAAGGGCACCCGCCATACCATCTGGATCGCGGAAAAGATCAAATAGGCAAATCCCGAATATTCAAAAGCCCGCGCAGCTAAGCAGTTGCGCGGGCTTTTTTGTGTGGGTTGCTTAGCGAATCTTTAGTTTGCCAATGCGGTCATTATCCAGGCTGCCAAAGTACAGATAGTCGCCCACCGGCTTGACCGAGGTAATCATGCGCAGGTGGGTGCCGCTGGTGTCGTGCAGGCTCTGGGTGATTTCGCCTTGCTCGTTGAGGGCGATGGCAAAGCCGTAAGGCACGGCCTTGGGCCAGAAGGCGCGCGGTAGTTTGGCTAGCTGCGATTTTGCCCAGGGCGAGCGGTGCAGCATGTCGGCATCGGCTTTGCGCGGGGTCGGCAGGGCCACCCAGAAGGTGCCGTTGCGGTCGCCCTGCAGGTTGTCCGGCAGGCCCGGCAGGTTGTCGATAAAGATGTCGTGGGTACCGGCCTTGTCGCCGCTCAGCCAGTAACGGGTGATGCGGTAGCGGTAGGTTTCGTTGACCAGCACGAAGTCCTCGGCCGCCGACAGCGCCACGCCATTGGCGAAGTACAGGTCCTTGAGCAGTACCTTGGTTTCGCCAGTAGCCGGGTTGTAGCTGAGCAGGCGGCCGTGTGGGCGGGCTTCGAGCAGGTCGAGCAGGTAATCCGGCTGTTCGAAACGCTGGCTGGCATCGCTGAAGTAGATGGTGCCGTCGCGTGCGATATCCAGATCGTCGGTGAACTTGAAGGCTACGCCTTCGGCTTCGGTGGTCAGTACCTTGATCTGCCCCTGGGCGTCGATGCTCAGCAAGCCCTTGTAGGCGTCGGCGACGATCAGGTTGCCGGCGGCGTCAAAGTCCATGCCCAGTGGGCGGCCTTTGGTGTCGACAAAGGTTTCCACGCTGCCATCGGCTTTGATGCGCACGATCTTGCCGTCATGCAGGCCGGCATACACCAGGCCCTGGGTATCCACTGCGGTGTCTTCCGGGCCATGCACCTGGCCACGGCCGAGCAGTTCGGCCTTCATCAGCGTGTCGTTGTGTTCCAGTACGCCGGTCATTGGCGGGATGGCCGGGGCTTCCCAGGCCAGCGGATCAATCGGGCTGGGTGTGACGGCGAGGTAGATCGCCGCCGCAGCAATCAAGGCCACAAGCAGGCCAAGCAGTTTCTTCATTGTTTTTATTCCCTGAGATGAAGGTAAGCAGATGCAAGCGCCGGCCAGATTACAGGGTTCATTCGCATCTGTGAGGTCCCGGGGGTAAATGGCCGGCAAATGCCCGGCACAGGGCCTGGGCATATATACTGCGCGGCATTCTTGATGGGAGAGCTGTGTGGCGATTGATATTCAGTGGATTGGTGATAACGCCAGCCTGGCGCAGCATTGCGCAACCTGGCGCAGTCTGCCATTTGTGGCGGTCGATACTGAGTTTATGCGGGTCGACACCTTTTATCCTATTGCCGGCCTGCTGCAGGTGAGCGAGGGCGAGCGGGCATACCTGATCGATCCGCTGCTGATCAGCGACTGGGCGCCCTTTGCCGAGCTGTTGCAGGACTCGGCCGTGGTCAAGGTGCTGCATGCCTGCAGCGAGGACCTGGAAGTCTTTCTGCGTCTGACCGGCAGCCTGCCCACGCCGCTGTTCGACACCCAGCTGGCAGCTGGTTACCTCAATCTCGGCTTCTCCATGGGCTATTCACGCCTGGTGCAGGCGGTGCTGAATATCGAGCTGCCCAAGGGCGAAACCCGCTCTGACTGGCTGCAGCGGCCGTTGTCGGCCACTCAGGTCAGCTATGCAGCTGAAGATGTGCTGCACCTGGCCGAGGTGTATGCGCAGCTCAAGGCGCAGCTGTCTGCCGAGAAATACGCCTGGGTGCTGGAAGACGGTGCCGAGCTGGTCAGCAACCTCAAGCGTGAAGTCGATCCGGAACTGGCCTACCGCGAAGCCAAACTGGCCTGGAAACTCAACCGGCAGCAGTTGGCCGTGCTGAAAGCGCTGTGTACCTGGCGTGAAGGCCAGGCGCGCAAGCGCAATCAGCCGCGTAACCGGATTATCCGTGAGCATTCGCTGTGGCCATTGGCGCGCAGCCAGCCGGATAACCTGGTGGCCCTGGCGCGGATCGAGGACATGCACCCGAAAACCGTGCGCCAGGATGGCGAGTTTCTGTTGCAACTGATCAAGCAGGCGGCTGCCACCCCGGCTGAAGATTGGCCCGAGGCGTTGCCTGAGCCCTTGCCGCTGGACGCTGCATCGCTGCTGAAAAAGCTGCGCGCCATTGGCCAGCGTGAAGGTGAGCGCCTGAACATTGCCCCTGAGCTGATGCTGCGCAAGAAAACCCTCGAAGCCCTGCTGAAAACCGGCTATCCGAATGGGCCTTACCAGCTGCCGGAGTCGCTGCGCGGCTGGCGGCGTGAATTAATGGGCCAGGCGCTGCTTGATTGCCTGGCTGCAACCGGAGAGTCCGCGTGAAACGTATCTGCTCGATCTACAAAAGCCCGCGCAAGAGCGAGATGTATCTCTATGTGCTGCGCAGCGATGGTCTCAAGCGCGTGCCGGAAAACCTGCTGCTGGCCTTCGGCCCGCCGGCCCTGGCCTTTGAGATGGTGCTGACCCCCGAGCGCGTCCTGGCCCGCGAAGACATCCACAAGGTGCTGGCCAACCTCGACGAGCAGGGCTACCACCTGCAGATGCCGCCGCCGGAAGATGAATACATCGAGCATCTGCCCGATGAGTTGTTGCGCCGTAACGACCCGATGTAACCGCCATGCCCGCCACTGCGAATGCCCCTGTACGTGTATTGATTGCCGAAGCCGAGCACGCGCTGTATGCCGAGTTACTGCGCGAGCAGGCACCTGAGCTTGAGCTGTTTGGCAGCGATCGGCCGGCCGAGTTGGCCGAATACGCCGCGAGCTACCCGTTATGGCTGGGCCAGCCGGATCTGCTCGCGCCCTTGCTGCGTCAGGGCAGCCGGCCGCAGTGGCTGCAATCGACCTGGGCGGGCATCACGCCGCTGCTGGCGGGTGACTTGCCGACTAACTACGCGTTAACCCGCGCCGTGGGCATCTTCGGCCAGGTGATGGCCGAGTATGTGCTGTGCCATCTGCTGGCCCACGAGCGCCAGTTGCTGTCGCGCCTGGCCGCGCAGGTCGAGCAGCGCTGGGACAATCGTCTGCCGTGCAGCCTGGCCGGGCGCAAGGCGCTGATCGTCGGTACGGGTGATATTGGCTTGAGCGTGGCGCAGTTTCTGGCGCCGTTCGGCATCGATTTACTGGGCATCGCCAGCAGCCCGCGCAATCTGCCGCCGTTTCGTCAGGTGGCGGGGCTCGACGAGCTGCCAAGCCTGGTGGGCGAGGCCGATTACCTGATCAACCTGCTACCGGATACCCCGGCCACCCGCGATATCTATGACGCGGCGCTATTCGCCGCCTGCAAGCCCAGCGCGTTGTTTATCAACGCCGGGCGCGGCGTGGCGGTGGTCGATCAGGCGCTGGTCAGTGCCTTGCAACAGGGACAACTGGCTGGCGCGGTGATCGATGTCTGCCGTGAAGAACCGCTGCCCGCTGGCCACCCATTCTGGGATGCACCGCGTCTGTTGCTGACTGGGCATAGCTCAGCTCCGACTGATCCTCATCTATTGGTGAAGTTGTTTGTCGATAACCTGGTGCGCTGGCAGGCAGGTTCTGCTCTGCGCGGGCATGTGGACTTTGTTCGTGGTTATTAATTAACCATTCGGCTTGCCGCCCTTGGCCGTTGTTGCCCCAGCCGCTAGACTGCCGGCCTTTTCGCCCCTCACTGTACCCTCGCCATGGCCGCCAAAGTCGAACCCTTCTGGAAACGCAAAACCCTCGAACAGCTGGATCAGGACGAGTGGGAATCGCTGTGCGATGGCTGCGGCCTGTGCTGCCTGCAAAAGCTTGAGGATGAAGACGATGGCAGCGTTTATTACACGCGCATCGCCTGCAAACTGCTGGACCTGCAGACCTGCCGCTGCACCGACTACAGCAACCGGCGCAAATTCGTCGCCGACTGCATCCAGCTCACCCCGGCCCAGGCCGACCAGTTTCAGTGGCTGCCACCGACCTGCGCCTATCGCCTGGTCAGTGAGGGCAAGGATCTGCTGCTCTGGCACCATCTGGTATGCGGCGACCCGGAGCAGGTGCACAAGCAGCGTATTTCCCAGGCTGGGCGCATGCTCAGTGAAAACAGCGTGGCCGAAGATGACTGGGAAGATCACATGATCTTCCGCGCAGGCTGAGTGGCCCTGCAATCGGTTTGAACCTTGCCCGGCAACCTCAGCCTAAACTCGTCTGGATCAATGACTGCCTCATGGAGCTTTTCTTATGCTGATTCGCCGTCTGTTGCTGGCTACCGCCTTGCTGAGCCTGAGCACGCCGCTGTGGGCGAAGAAGGTCGATCTGGATTATCACGTGCGCTTCCTGCCGGACACCGAAGAGGCTGAAGTCAGCCTGATTCTGGAAGACGGCGCGCCGGTGATCAGCTTGGCCTTCAACCTGGGTGAGCAGGGTGCCTATAGCGACTTCAAGGCCGACGGCCAGTGGACGCAGAACAGCGCCGAGCTGGGTACCTGGCAGCCGGGCAAAGGTAAATCGACTCTGACTTACCGCGTGCGTATCAACAATGAGCGCAGCGCTGGGCGTTTTGATGCGTTGATCAACAAGGACTGGGCTTTGCTGCGCGGCGACGACCTGGTGCCGGCGGTCAAGCTGCGTCAGGAAGATAAAACCGAGCTGGTCTCGCGTCTGCAATTCGATCTGCCTAAGGGCTGGAAGAGCGTTGAAACTGGCTGGCCGCGTATCGGCAAGAACAAGTTCCGCATCGACAACCCACAGCGCAAGTTTGACCGTCCGACTGGCTGGATGGTGGCCGGCAAGGTGGGCACGCGCCGCGCCAAACTCGGGGAAACCGATGTGGCCATCGCCGCGCCAGTGGGCGAGGGCATGCGCCGCATGGACGTGATGACCCTGCTGACCTTTATCTGGCCGCATGCCCAGGACGTGTTTCCGCGCGACCCGGCCAAGCTGCTGATCGTCGGCGCCGGTGACCCGATGTGGCGCGGCGGCCTGTCGGCGGCCAACTCCTACTACATGCACACGGACCGACCGCTGGTCAGCGAGAACGGCACCAGCTCCCTGGTGCATGAGCTGGTGCATGTATTCAGCCGAATCAAGGCACGTGATCGCAGCGACTGGATCACCGAAGGCCTGGCCGAGTATTACGCCATCGAGCTGATGCGCCGCGCCGGTGGCCTCAGCGAGGAGCGCTACCAGAAGATCCGCGAGCAGCTGATCCGTTGGAGCAAGCCGGTGGACAGCCTGCGCACCAACAACTCCAGCGGCCCGGTCACCGCCCGTGCGGTGTTGCTGCTGCAGGAACTGGATCGGGAAATCCGCCAGGCCACCAAAGGCACCACCCAGCCACGCTCGCTGGATGACGTGACCCGCGGCCTGATGCGCCTCGACAAGGCTAGCACCAAGGACTTTATCGAGATCAGCGAAAACGTCATGGGCAGCGCCTCGAAGACGCTGGACAACAAGCTGTTGCGCTAGCCCGGGGCTGGGACTCGCATTACCGTCTCTCATTGCCTTGCGCACCTTCGAGTGCGCCGCCCGGTACGCCCACTTTGGCCGGGCTGCGGCTGGGCGCGCCCAGCTGTACACCGGAAATGACAACAGTCAGGCCTTCAACCGCGCACTGCCTCGCGCTTTCAGTCGGCTCAAGTCAGGGTTGTAACAACTAGGCTGCAGCCTACTTGAGCCCAGGCCCGGACTTGGTGTTGATACCTTTGGCCATGCGGTCGTAGAGCACCACATTGACGGTGGCGGCGAGGTTCATACAGCCTTGAGTGGGGATGTAGATCACGTCCTCGCACCAGTCGAGGACTTCCTTGCTCAGCGAGCCGTCTTCAGGGCCGAAGATATAGATGGCGCGGTCGGGGTGGGTATATTGCGGCAGTGGCCGCGCACCTTCGACCAGTTCCACGGCGACCGGCGTACAGCCGATGGGAATGATCTGCTGCAGGTCTTCCACGCCAATCAGCGGAATATCCATATAAATGCGCTGGGTGTCGGTAATAAAGTCGCGGGCACGGGCATAGCGTTTACCGCTGTAGAACACCGAGGCGGCGCTATAGCAGCCGGCTGCGCGCATCACTGAGCCGACGTTTTCCGGGGATTTGGGGTTGAACAGGCCGATGCAGGCGTATCTCTTGTTGGCCACGGTGGCACTCGCACAGAATTTTTGAGGATGTTTTTGACGCCGCGCCAAGGATGGCGGGCGACAAAAAAGACGCGAGTATACCTGTATGGCAACCGGCTGATTTTTGTAGGAGCCAGCTTGCTGGCGATGCGACTAACCCTTAGATCGTCAGCAAGCGAGGTTTCTAGAGGCTTGCGCTACTGCTTTTTCATCCTGGCAGCCAAGTCGGCGAAGGGGTTGTGGGTCGCCTGAGCAGTCTTCGGTGTGCTCAGCGAGCCTTCGCTGAAGTATTGCTGGTCGGTGTAGCGCGAGTGTTCGTTGTCATGGCAGTACAGGCACAACAGCTCCCAGTTGGAGCCGTCCTGCGGGTTGTTGTCGTGGTTGTGGTCGCGGTGGTGCACGGTCAGCTCGCTCAGGCGCTTGCCGGAGAACTCGCGAGCGCAGCGGCCGCAGACGTGCGGGTACATCTTCAGCGCCTTGTCGCGGTAGCCTTCTTCACGCGAGCGCTGGGCCTCGGCGAGGATGCGGTCAAGCTTGCCGGTGGCGGAGGGGGATTTGTCGCTGCTCATCTGGAATCTCGTACGCTGGGGCTGTGCGATCAGTCTAGCCTTGCCGGCGGTCAGTGAGAACCGCCCGTGCGGCACTTAACAGCCTTGCTGAGGCCCAAGTGAGTAACTGTATGGAGATATTTGCATGCGCCTGACGACTCTGTTGCTTGTCCTCACCACACTGGCCAGCACCTCGCTGCTGGCTCAGCAACCGCCGAAAATGCCCGCTACTTCGCCTGCGCCAGGTGCCCCAGGCACCGCCACGCCGCAACCCTATCCGTCGACTGCGCCGCAGCATCTGCCTGCCCCGTCCCGCAATAACCCGCCGTTGCTCAAGCAGCCATCGCCGCCGCAGTCCAGCCAGCCACGCAGCGATCAGGAACTGCCGTTGCTGCGAGAACAGCGTGAACGCAATGCGCAGCCGCTGCCGAAACCCGATGAGTGAATTGCGGGTAGCTAGAGCTGCTGCTCGACCAGCTGCCCATCGGTCATACGCCAGCGCCACTTGCGACCTACTGTCGAGTGGCCGGAACGGCTATCTACGATCTAGAAACTGAAGCGCCGCATCACTCCCTGCAAACGCCCAGACATGGCTTGCAGGGACTGGATGGCCTGGACGATGCCGCCTTGCGCGGCGGAGTTTTCTTCGACGATTTGCGCCACCCGCTCCACGCTCATGGCCACCTGTTCGCTGGCTGCGCGTTGCTCCTGCAACGACAGCGAGATTACGCTGACGGCCTGGAGTGATTCATTCAGCGCCAGGCGAATCCCCGTCATCGAGCTGCCCGCCTGATCGACCAGCTGGGTGCCAATGCTGACCCGTTCGCAGCCGGCAGCCATGCTGCTTTTTGCCTTGTGCATACCGCTGTGAATCGCATCGACCAAGGCGATGATCTCGGTGGTGGACTGAGCAGTGCGCCCGGCCAAACTGCGCACTTCATCGGCCACCACGGCAAAGCCACGGCCTTGCTCGCCAGCACGCGCGGCTTCGATAGCCGCGTTGAGAGCGAGCAGGTTGGTTTGTTCGGCGATGCCGCGAATCACGTCGACAATCGCGCTGATATTGCGTGATTGCGCGGCCAGGGTTTCCACATCCTGCGAACTCTCGGCCACCAGCTCGGCGATCTTGTGCATTTCTGTGGTGGCGCGGGCCATCACCTGAATGCCTGCGTCGGTCATATCACCGGCTTTCTTCGCCATGTCGTAGGTTTGCTGGGCGTTTTCGGCAATGTGGTTGATGCTCACCGCCAGTTGCTCGACGGTGGCGGCCATGGCCGAGGCGGTGTCGCTCTGCACGTTGGCGCTGGTCAGCACCTGCTCGGAGGAAGCGGCCAGTTGCAGGGTGGCGCATTCGATCTGCTCGGAGGCTTCGCCGATATTGCCGATCATGTCCTGCAGGCCACGGCGCATGCTCTGCACGGATTTCATCACGCCGGTCATCACCTGGTTGCCCAAGGTTTTTCCGCCGAGGCGGCCTTCGGCGATGTGCGCGCTGATTTCTTCCAGCTCACCGGGTTCGGCACCCAGTTGCCGGCTCATCAGGCGAATGAAATAGAACACCTGTGCCAGACCAACCAGCAGGGCAATCAGCAGCACGCTAATGCTCAGGTTGAGGTTGCTGGCATAGGCGGCTTCGCCCAGCTGGTATTGGTGCTTGGCTTCGAGCAGCTGCACGTCGATCAGCTCGGCGAATTTCTCAGAGAGCGGATCGATCAATGGATAGAGCCGCCGGCTGGCAAAGGCTTCAACGCCGACTTTATCGCCACGGTTGAGCAGGCTTTGCAGCTCATTCAACGGTTGCCGGGCCTGTTGCATCAGCGGGTTGATCTGCTCGATCAGCTGGCTTTCTTCGCGGATCAGTTCGGTGGCCAGGTAAGCCTGCCAGGTTTCCTCGATCCGCACCTGGGCCTGCTCGATCAGCTGTTGCGCGGTGTTTTCATCCAGCTCGCCGCTGCGCGCCTTGTGCGTCGCATCGACGATATTGACGGCGTACAAGTCGGCAATCAGTTTGAGGTCGCGCAACGGCACCACGCGGTCCAGATACACCGTTTGCAGTCCCTTGACTGTGGCCTGCAGGCCGTACAGGCCAAGGCCGCCGACACACAACAACCCAAACAGCAGGCAGCCAGAGAGAAGGAATAGGTGGGTTCTGATCTTCCAGTTTTTCATCACAGACCGTCCATGGTGAGCAGGCAGTTGAATGGGCGAGATGGCAGTACGCCAGCGTGTCATTCAGCCTAGCCGAACTTGCACGTCAGTCAGGTTAAATCTGCATAAACGGTCAAGTAATTTTTCGCCCGAAACGTCCGCTGTTTAGCGCGAATTACTCTGAGCCTGCGCCGCCCTGTTAGCCCACATAAGAGCGGGCGGCAGAGCGGCGAGTTGGACTCAAACCAGGCCGAGTACCTTGAGGATAAAGGCGTATTCCAGGGCGGCATCCTTGAGAGCTTGATAGCGGCCGCTCATACCGCCGTGGCCGGCGTCTAGTTCGGTTTTCAGCAGCAACAGATTGTTGTCGGTTTTCTGCGCGCGCAGCTTGGCCACCCATTTGGCGGCCTCCCAGTACTGCACGCGGCTGTCGTTGTAGCCGGCCACCGCGAGAATTGCCGGGTAGGCCTGGACCTGCACGTTCTCATAAGGCGCGTAGGCTTTGATTCGCTCGAATACCTCGGGCTGGTTTGGGTCGCCCCATTCGTCGTACTCGGTGACGGTCAGCGGCAGGTCGGGGTTCTGCATGGTGTTCAGCACATCGACAAACGGCACCTCGGCGATGGCGGCGGCGAAAAGCTCGGGACGCTGATTGAGCACTGCGCCCATCAGCAAACCGCCCGCGCTGCCGCCGCTGATCACCAGCTGCTCGGCGCTGGTGTAGCCGCTGGCGATCAGATGTTCGGCGCAGGCGATAAAGTCGCTGAACGAGTTCTGCTTGTGCTCCAGCTTGCCAGCGCGATACCAGGCTTCGCCCAGTTCACCGCCACCGCGTACATGGGCGATGGCGAAGATAAAACCGCGCTCCAACAACGACAGTCGGGCGTGGGAGAACCAGGGGTCGAGGCTTTCGCCATAAGCGCCGTAGCCATACAGGTAGAGCGGGGCAGAGGTGCCGAGCACTTCGCGTTTGCCTACCAGGCTGATTGGCACCTGGCTGCCATCGGCGGCCGTGGCCCATAGGCGCTGGCTGACATAGTCGTCGGCATCGAATGGTCCGAGTACCGGGGTTTGCTTGAGCACCAATTGCGCGCCAGTGGCCAGCTCCAGCTGACGCACCTGCGCCGGGCGGTTGAGCGCTTCATAGCGCAGGCGAATCGCCGGGCTGTCGAATTCCAGGCTGTCCTGCACATACAGGCTGTAGGCGGCGTCCGGTAGCTGCACGCGATAGGCCGCTTGTCCCTGTGGCTGCACTTCGATAATCGGCAAGCCGCCTTCTCGTAGGCTAAGAACCAGCGCTTGCTGGTTGAGGCTAAAGCCTTCCAGCATCACTTCTGGGTCATGGGCGCGCAGCAGTTGCCAGTGGCTGCGGCTCGGGGCGGCTTCGCTGGCGCTGAACAAGGCGAAGTTGATGCCGTGCTGGTTGCTGCGGATCAGCCAGCTCCACTCGCCATTCAGGGTGCCGTGGTCGACGTCATATTCGTGGCCTTCTTCGCGTGGGGCCACGCAGCTGAAAGCGGCTTGCGGGGTAGCAGCATCCAGCACCCAGGCTTCGCTGGTGGTCTTGCTGCCCAGTTGCAGGATCAGTTGGCGTTCGGAGCTGCTGCGGTAACAGCTAAGGAAGAAGCGCCCATCCGGCTCGTGGAATACCAGTTCGGCCGCGTCGCTGCCGAGGCGGTGGCGATACAGCTTGTGCGGCCGGTGGGTGTCATCCAGTTCGCCGAAGAACAGCGTTTGGCTGTCATTGGCCCAGGTCATGCTGCCATCGCACTCCTCGAACGGCAGCTCGATCAGGCTGTCGTCGGCCAGTTCCTTGACGAACAGCTGATAGGTTTCCTCGCCGCTGGTATCCAGGCTGTAGGCCAGTCGCTGGTGGTCAGGGCTGATGCTGAAGGCGCCGAGCGAGATAAAGCCACCATCGGCCAGGGCATTGGGGTCGAGCAGTAGCTGCTCGCTGGCTTCATCAACAGTCAGCGAGCCATCGGCGGGTTTGCGGCAGCGGTAATGCCGTGGGTATTCATCGCCGGCGGTGGTGCGCTGGTAATACAGATAAGGGCCCCAGGGCGACGGCAGGCTTAGGTCGGTTTCGCGGATGCGCCCCTTGATCTCCTGAAACAGTGTTTCGCGCAGTTGCAGTTGCTCGCTGAGCTGCTGTTCCAGGTAGGCATTTTCCGCCTTGAGGTAATCAAGCACCTCAGCGCTGTCGCGGTTTTCCAGCCAGCGATACGGGTCGGCAGCGTTGTCGACGCGGGCGATGGGTGCGTGGTGCATGGGGTAACTCCGTTGGGGTGGCGGCCGACAGCAGGGGCGCCTAAGCAGGCAAAAGCCGTTATCATAAGCGCCACTTCGCCCGTCGGCTGCTGAAATCTACGCGCTTATGCGCATGCGCCGGCCGGTCTTCAATGCCAGAGAATTTGCGTTTTATGACTGAAAACGACTACCTGCTTGCCTGGGGCGCCTATCTGCTGGCGGCTTTTGGTTGCCTGTTGGTGTGGTTTCGCCTGACCAGCTGGATGTGGCGCTATGTGCGCGAGCCGCTGCGTGTGCTGGTTGTGGTACTGCTGTTCAGCCCGACCATCGTCGATCCCGGCAAAGACCAGATCGCCCCTGCGGTGGCGATCACCGCCATGGACCTGTTGCTGGATGTGGGCAACAACGTCTGGCGCGCGGTGGCGGATCTGAGCATGTACGGCCTGATCATGTTCACCCTGTACCTGCTGTTTGTCGCCGTACGCTGGCCCGTGGAACGTTGGTGGCAGGCGCGTAAAGGGCCTCTACCGATTGCTGATGACGAACCGACCCTGCGCGAAATGATGGCGCGCGATGAGCAGGATTTCGGCGACACCCGTTACGATGCCCGCGGCGACCGCCGCCTGCGCGTAGAACCACGTTTGTAAGGCGATGCGGCGTCGCCTGACGTCGCTGCCCTTGCGCCAAAGCACACAGCCGTTCAGCATGGCCCACCAGAAATAAGGAGGGGTTATGGAGTGTGTGTTCTGTGCAATTGCCGCTGAGCAATTGCCTGCCGAGCGTATTTATGAGGACGAGCACTTTATCGTCCTGCTGGATATCTTCCCCCTGCGCCCGGCCCATGTGCTGATTGTCAGCCGCGAACACGCGCCCTTTCTCAAAGACCTCTCCACCGCTGCCTGTGAACAGTTGCTGCCCCTGGCGCAACGCATGGCCGCCGCCTTGCGCGCGGCCGGGTATGGCGAGCAGGGCATCAATTTCTTGATCAACGACGGGCCGACCTCCAATCAGCATGTGCCGCACCTGCATCTGCATCTGATTCCACGGCGCAGCGGCGATGTTATGCCGTTGCTGTGGCGCGCCCTGACGCGTTTTCTACCATTGGCGCGCAAACGCATCGAAGCCCGTCTGGTGATTGAGGCGCAGCAGCTGCGCGAGGCGTTACGCAATGTGTGAATTGCTGGGCATGAGCGCCAATGTGCCGACCGATATTGTCTTTAGCTTTACCGGCCTGATGCAGCGCGGCGGGCGGACCGGCCCGCACCGCGATGGCTGGGGCATCGGTTTTTATGAAGGGCGCGGCCTGCGCCTGTTTCAGGACCCGCGTGCCAGCAGCGAGTCGGAAGTGGCGCAGCTGGTGCAGCGCTACCCGATCAAGAGCGAAGTGGTGATCGGGCATATCCGCCAGGCCAATGTTGGCCGCGTCTGCCTGGCCAACACCCATCCGTTTGTACGCGAGATGTGGGGGCGTAACTGGTGTTTTGCGCATAACGGCCAATTGGCCGATTTTGCCCCGCAACTGGATAACTACCGGCCGATTGGCGACACCGACAGCGAAGCGGCCTTCTGTGATTTGCTCAATCGCCTGCGTCAGGCCTTTCCCGAGCCGGTTGCGGTAGAGCGGTTACTGCCCACTTTGGTCAGTGCCTGTGCGGGCTATCGTCAGCTCGGCGTATTCAATTGCCTGCTCAGTGATGGCGACTGGCTGTTCAGCTTCTGCAGCAGCAAGCTGGCGCATATCACCCGGCGGGCGCCGTTTGGCCCAGCGCATTTGAAAGATGCCGATATGCAG
>DASRUM010000108.1:0-9885 GCA_035655415.1 Pseudomonas sp. | reverse complement strand
GGTATCGCCAATCGCAGCATTGCCGGGCTGCGGGTGTACACCTCCAAGCACATCCAGCAGATGATCAATGAAACGGGTGCCGATGAGATTCTCTTGGCTATGCCTTCAGCCTCGCGTGGGCGGCGGCGGCAGATTCTGGAGGAGCTGGAGCATTTCCCTCTGCATGTGCGCAGTATTCCCGGCATTATGGATCTGGCCAGTGGCCGGGTGACGGTTGAAGATGTCCAGGAAGTTGATATCGCCGACTTGTTGGGGCGTGACTCAGTACCGCCGCAGCAGGTGCTGTTTGAGCGCTGTATCCGTAACCAAGTGGTGATGGTAACCGGCGCTGGTGGTTCGATTGGTGCAGAGTTGTGCCGGCAAATTCTGCTCAATCAGCCTGCAGCGCTTTTGTTGTTCGAGCACAGCGAGTTTAACCTTTATAGCATTCACAGTGAGCTGCAGGCGCGTATCAAGCGTGAATCGCTGCCGCTGCGGTTAGTGCCTATCCTCGGTTCAATCCGTAATGCCGATAGGTTGTTGGACGTGATGCAAGCCTGGAAGGTGGATACGGTCTATCACGCTGCAGCCTATAAGCATGTGCCTATGGTGGAGCACAATATCGCCGAAGGCGTACTGAATAACCTGGTAGGTACGCTGAATACTGCACAAGCGGCCATCAGGGCCGGCGTGAGTAATTTTGTGCTGATCTCCACCGATAAGGCCGTACGCCCGACCAATGTAATGGGCAGTACCAAACGGTTGGCCGAAATGGTGCTCCAGGCTCTTAGTCGTGAGTCTGCGCCAGTCTTGTTTAAGGATGACAAAGCACTGCGCCAGCTGAACAAGACGCGCTTTACCATGGTGCGCTTTGGCAATGTACTGGGCTCTTCCGGCTCAGTCATACCGCTGTTTCATGAGCAGATTCGCAAAGGCGGCCCTGTTACGGTCACTCATCCGAATATCACCCGTTACTTTATGACCATTCCTGAAGCCTCGCAGTTGGTGATTCAGGCGGGTGCCATGGGGCAGGGTGGTGATGTGTTTGTATTGGATATGGGGCAGCCGGTGAGGATTGCTGAGCTGGCGGAGAAAATGATTCATCTCAGCGGCTTGAGTGTTCGCTCTGAGAAGAACCCTCACGGCGATATCTCCATCGAGTTTACCGGCCTGCGACCTGGCGAGAAGCTCTATGAGGAGTTATTGATCGGCGATAACGTCAGTCCGACTGAGCACCCGATGATCATGCGGGCCAACGAGGAGCATCTGCCGTGGGAACTTTTCAAAGTCCGGCTGAGCGAGTTGTTGGACGCTGTTGAACGTGATGATTATGACCGTGTACGGCAGTTGTTGCGTGAGACGGTTAGTGGTTATAAGCCGGAAGGCGAGATTGTTGACTGGATACACATGAAGCGGCGGCTAGAGCCATAGGGTATGTGAGCGCTCCAAACACCCACCTCTACTATTGGCCAGTGACGGTATTCGCGGGTGTGGCGCTAGGCTTTTGGCATTTTGGAACAAGCTGCATATCTGTGCGCTGCCTTGGCGCCTTTCGGTCTGTTGTTTACAGCCAGTTTTGCGGCTGATGACGAGGCGCAGGCGGCACGCTCGACGGTGTTGTCGATGGGGGGATTGATCGCTTTGGCATGGTTTCGTGCTGATATGTGTTGAAGATACATTCTTACTTCAAACCATCCTTAAGTAATGCATGGAGTTGTTTGACAAGTGTATGGCTGCAGCTAGTTTTCAGAGCGTGGAGAGGGAAGTACCACGTTCTGACAAAACTAACGAAAGGATCTTCGTATGCTAAAAGCCAAACTGTCTTCTCTGTTGTTCGCTGTTCTTACTTCAATTTCCTTGGTGGTTGTCGCCGCTGAAACGCAGACTCAGTCAGTACCTGTTGTTGAAACTGCGGAAGTGGCTCCGGTTGGCAAAGTCAATCTCAATACGGCTGATGCTGCCACCCTGCAACGTGAGTTGTTGGGGGTTGGTGAGGTCAAGGCGCAGGCGATTGTTGCTTATCGTGATGAGCATGGCGACTTTGCTTCAGTGGATGAGTTGCTGGAAGTCAAAGGTATTGGTGAGGCAACGTTGGAGAGGAATCGCGACAAGTTGAGTACTAACTGACGCGTTTAGTTGTTTAATTAAGGCCGGTTATTAACCGGCCTTTTTGCTTTCTGCGTATTGTATTTTTTACAACTGCTGCGCTTCATGTAGTGCTGAGTTGAGGATTAACAGCGAGGCATTTTATGTTTTGGTTGGCAGTGGCGGCAGATGCAGTGGTGGTTGTACATCTGCTGTTTATTCTATTTGCAGTTTTAGGCGGCTTGTTGGTGTGGCGTTGGCGCGGGTTGGTCTGGTTGCATGTGCCGGCGGCCTTGTGGGGTGTGTTGGTGGAGTTGATGCATTGGCCCTGTCCGCTGACACCGCTGGAGCACAGCCTGCGTCTGGCTGCGGGGCAGGCGGGGTATAGCGGTGGTTTCGTTGAGCACTATCTGCTGCCGATCATCTACCCGGCTGGGTTGACGCCGCAGATTCAGATTGGCTTGGGGCTGTTCGTTCTGCTGCTCAATGGCCTGATTTACGGCGTGTTGCTTTGGCAGCGCTGGCGGCGGCCGTGAGTTGAGCTTAGGCCGCCTTATTCAGATGGATGATGGTGTGCAGGCAAGATAATTTCCCCGGCTACACTGGCCCCATCAATCACAGCAGCACAAGGCAGCTTTCCTATGCAAAATCGCATGATGATCACCGGCGCGGGTTCGGGTTTGGGGCGTGAGATTGCCCTGCGTTGGGCGCGTGAGGGCTGGCAGTTGGCGCTCTCGGATGTCAACGAGCCGGGCCTGGCGGAAACCCTGCAGATGGTTCGCGAGGCTGGCGGTGATGGTTTCACCCAGCGCTGCGACGTGCGTGATTACAGCCAGCTGACGGCGTTTGCCCAGGCCTGTGAGGAGAAGCTTGGCGGCATTGATGTGATCGTCAACAACGCTGGCGTTGCCTCTGGCGGCTTCTTCAGCGACTTATCGCTGGAGGATTGGGATTGGCAGATTGCGATCAACCTGATGGGTGTGGTCAAGGGCTGCAAGGCTTTCCTGCCGCTGCTGGAAAAGAGCAAAGGCAAGATCGTTAATATCGCTTCCATGGCGGCCTTGATGCAGGGCCCGGCGATGAGCAACTACAACGTGGCCAAGGCCGGTGTTGTGGCGTTGTCGGAGAGCCTGCTGATCGAGTTGAAACTGCATGAAGTCAGCGTGCATGTGGTGTGCCCATCGTTCTTCCAGACTAACCTGCTGGACTCCTTCCGCGGCCCGACACCAGCGATGAAGGCGCAGGTTGGTAAGCTGCTGGAAAGCTCGCCGATCAGTGCGGCAGATATTGCCGACTACATTTACCAGGAGATCGCCAAGGGCGAATTTATGATTCTGCCCCACGAGCAGGGTCGTATGGCCTGGGCGTTGAAGCAGAAGAACCCGCAGTTGCTGTACAACGAAATGACCACCATGGCCGACAAGATGCGTGCACCGCGCGCCAAGTGACAAGGCGTGGCCGATATGGGTTAGTTGATTTATCGGTCAACTTAATCGCCGTTCGGGGTTGTCTGCGATGAGCTTGCGCTCTAAGGTTTGCGGTCATGTCGGCATGGCCGCGAAACTGATGGATTTACTGTGAAACCTTTCCCGCGGGCCATGCTGTTGCTGGCCCTGATCCTGGCTGCAATCAACTTGCGGCCAGGCATCACCTCCCTGGCGCCGCTGATCGAGCGGATTGCCGAAGAGCTGGCCTTGAGCCGCAGCCTGATCAGCCTCACCACTGCGTTGCCCGTGTTGTGCATGGGCCTGTTGGCGCCTTTTGCGCCGCGCTTGGCGATGCGTCTGGGGCTGGAGCGTACTATCGCCTTGTGCATGGCGGTGATCGCGGTGGCGCTGTTGCTGCGTGCGGTGGGGCATACCAGTGCGATTTTGATTGGTAGTGCGGTGCTGCTGGGCGCTGCTATCGCGGTTGCCGGGCCTTTGCTGTCGGGTTTTATCAAACGGCACTTTGCCGGGCGAATGGGCAGTGTGGTGGGTTGGTACTCGCTGAGCATGGCGATTGGTGGCGCCGGTGGTGCGGTACTCACGGTGCCGGCCACCCAATGGCTAAGCGATGATTGGACCTACGGCCTGGCCATTTGGGCACTACCGGCGGTAGTCGGTCTCGTGCTCTGGCTGTGCCTGCCTAACCGCGTCGAGGCCGAGAGCGCAGAGGGCGGCTTGGGCTTGCCCTGGAGGCAGCCGCGCGCCTGGTTGATCAGCGCGTTCTTTGCCATTCAGGCCGGCTTGTTCTACGCCCTCGCCACCTGGGCCGTGGCGCGTTATCACGAAGCCGGCTTGAGCCTGATGCACAGCAACAGCCTGTTCAGCGTGTCGATGCTAATGGGGTTGCCCAGTTCATTTCTGCTGCCTTGGTTGGCGCAGCGATTCAAGAACCGCTACGTACTGTTGATGGGCTGCGGTTTGCTGTCGTCGATCAGCCTGGCGATGATTACCTTTCAGCCGTTGGTGCTGCCTGAGTTGTGGGCAGTCACTATCGGCTTTGGTCTGGGCGGCTCTTTTGCCTTGTCGCTGGTATTGCCGTTGTACGAGGCGGGCTCGCCACTGGCGGTCAGCCGTTGGACGGCGATGATGCTGTGCATGGGCTACAGCATTGCTTGCCTGACCCCGGTGTTGACCGGGTTGGCGCGCGATTTGGCGGGTAACTACCAGTTGCCCTTTATGGTGCTGACCGGGCTTGCGGTGTTGATGACGCTGCTGGCCTGGATGATGCGCCGCGGACCGAAGCGCGCGCACAGCTGACGCTTATTTGGCTGCAGTTCCTTCCTTGGCCCGGACGGCTGTGATAGAAGGCAGCCTTGATTTGCTGGAGTGCCTGCGTGGAGTCCGAATCCATCGTTTATGGTTGCATCCGTGACTGGCCGTCGGACAGTCCGGCAGAAAGCCGTCTGCGTCGTGAAATCAATCGGCAAGTGCTCGATGAGCTGCCGGCGGGCGATGCCTGGAGCTTTCTCGGTCGGGAGATGTTTGCCTGTTGCGAGCAACCGGGAGACGGTCTGTACCAGACGCAGGTGATCCACTTCGGCGCCAGCTACCGCACGGTGGAGTATGAGTGGAGCCTGTGGATCAAGCAGTTCGAGGCGCTGCTCAAGCGCCTGTACTGGGCCAGCGCGGTGGTGCATCTGGAAACCGAGCTGAACGGCACGCACACCTTTCGCTGGGAGTCGGATAACGGCTTTCACAGCCCGCAGGAAGGTGAGTTGCGCGTGCGCTGCGCCTGGGAGCGCGAAGGCGGCCTGCGCGGGTAGGTTGGGTTGAGGCGCGCAGCGACGAAGCCCAACGAACATGCCGCCTTGTTAGGCTTCGCTGCGCTCAGCGCTAGCCTACGAGGATGAGGTTACCCTGCGGCGTTTATTCCTCAAGTGCATCCAGCCACTCTTTCGGCACGTCGCGTTTCAGCGCCAATTGGCATTGCTGGCTTTCCGCATCGAAGACAATCACTGCCTGGCCTTTGCTCAGCGCGTGGCGTACCCGTTCGATACGCGTATCCAGCGGGGTTTCGTCGCCATTGTCGGTGCCGTCGCGGGTGACGAAGTCTTCGATCAGGCGGGTCAGGGTTTCAGCTTCGAGCAGGTGATAAGGAATCAGCACGGTAGGGTCTCCAGAATGCAGCGCGATCCTAACGCGCGTGGCCCTGGCTGGCCATGTTTGCTGTGCCGTTACTGGGCGGACGGCTCCGCTGGCTGCAGGTAGGCTTCCAGGGTGCTGTACAGCTTGGCGCTGTCCAGGGGTTTGCCGAGGAAGTCATTCATCCCGGACTCGACCCCGTGCTGGCGGTGCTCATCGAGAATATGTGCGGTCAGGGCGATAATCGGTACGGCAGGCAGATTGTGCTGACGCTCAAGACGGCGGATTTGCCGGGTGGCTTCGAAGCCATCCATCTCTGGCATTTCGCAGTCCATCAGAATCAGCTGCGTGGCGCTCGGGTCGCGCCGGTACTCATTGAGGGCGGCCAGGCCATTAGTCACCAGGCGCACGTTATAGCCGCGCTTCTTCAAGAAGCCCTGCACCACCAGCTGATTCACCGGGTTGTCTTCAGCCACCAGGATGCACGGCGTGCTGCCGGTGTCGTTGTAGGTTTTAGGCGGCGGTTTGATTTCCGCAGCGCGCGGTTCTTCGTAGAGCTCCAGCAGTGCACTGCGTAGCGCATTGATCGCCAGCGGCTGCGGCAGGCCAAGCAAGCGCAGGCCGGCAGAACTGGGCAGTTGTTGGCATTGTTCCGGTGCGCAGAGCAGCAGCACACGTTGCCCTGGCTGCAGCAGCGGGCGTAACGAGTCCAGCCAATGCTGAATGCTGCCCGGCCAGGGTGCCATCAGTACCAGCAGCGGCGGGGCGGCGAAGTCTTCCAGATAGCCGAGCAGGGTTTCCGGATTCTGGCAGCGCTCGGTGCGCATGCCCCAACGGCCTAACAGGCGACTCAATGCATCCAGGCCGAGGCCGTCGAGGGAGGTGAGCAGCGCGGTACGACCCTTGAGCAGTTCGTGCAGCGGGTCGACTGGCAGATCGTCATCCCCTTGCGGAATATCGAAAGCGAAGCGCGTCCCCTGGCCTGGCGTGCTCTGTACTTCGATACGCCCGCCCATCATTTCCACCAGCTCCTTGCTGATCGCCAGACCCAGGCCGCTGCCGCCATAGCGGCGAGTGGTACTGGAGTCGCCCTGGGAGAAGGACTCGAACAGTTGGGTCAGGGCCTGATCGCTAATGCCGATACCGCTGTCGCTGATGGCGAACACCAGATGCGGTTTGCCCTGGGAGTCATTGCGCCGGCAGACGTTCAGCGCCACGTGACCTTCGGCGGTAAATTTCAGGGCATTGCTGAGCAGGTTCATCAGCACTTGTTTGAGCCGCGTCGGGTCGCCTTGGGCGCGGCGTGGTACGCCACTTTCCAGGCTGACGTAGAGGCGCAGGCGCTTGTCCAGGGCCTGCCCGGTGAACAGGCTGAGGGTGTCGGAAATCAGTTCTTCCAGATCGAACTCGATATGTTCCAGGCTGAGCTTGCCGGATTCAATGCGCGCGTAATCGAGGATGTCGTTGATCACCGCCATCAGCGAGCTGCCGGAGCTGGAAATGGTGTCGACGTAGAAGCGCTGACTGCGATCCAGTGGGGTTTCCTTGAGCAGCTGCAGCATGCCCAGCACGCCGTTGAGCGGGGTGCGGATCTCGTGGCTCATCTTGGCCAGAAAGCGGCTCTTGGCCTGGTTTTCGATTTCAGCCTGCTCGGCGGCACGGCGCGACTGGAAGCCTTCTTCCTTGAGCAGGTTGATGCGATCGGCCAGGCCGATGGACAGGGTAATCAGCTCGATGGTTACGCCGATCTTCACCACCGTGGCGCCGAACACCCCAAAGACTTCCACCCCCAGCGAGCCAGTGGTGGCTTGGATAAAGGCGAACAATAAGATGGCCCAGGCCAGGGTGTAGTAGGAGCCGTAACGCACCCCGCGGCGCCACACGTAGAGACCGGTAAGCAGCAGTGCCAGGGAAACCAGCGAGACGGTGACGCTGGCCAGAATATTCCAGGCGTTGAAGCCGATCAGCGGCACCGACAGCAGGCAGCCAGCGCAGGCCAGCATCAGTAAGCGCAGGCCGGTATCCAGGCGCGGAAAGTACTGCGGCGCATGCAGGAAATGCCGGCTGAACTGAATGGCCGTCAGGCAGTGCAGGTACATCAGGATGTAGATGCTCACCGACTGGAACGCCACATGCTCGGGCAGCAGCTTGAACAGCATGCCGTCGAAACAGGCGGCCAGTAGACCAACATTGAGGTTGTAGGCCAGGTACCAGAGGTAGGCGGATTCGCGCAGGGAGATAAACAGGAACAGGTTGTAGCAGAACATCGCAAACAGCACGCCGTAGAAAGCGCCATTGAAACCCATAAGGTTTTCCTGGGCGGCGGCGCTAGCCTGGTAGGTGCTGAAGAACAGCGGCATAAAGATCGTGCTGGTGGTCTCAACCCGCACCAGCAGGATGCTTTCACCGGGTGTTAGCTCAAGCGGAAACCAGAAGTTGCGCACTTGTACCGGGCGCTGGGAGAAGGCGTAGCGATCGCCGCTTTCCTGCATCAGCCACTGCCCATCGGTAGTGGACAGGAACACCTGCAGATGGTCGAGCAGCGGGTAGTTGACCTCCAGATAGCCGGCCAGATTCTGCGCCAGGCTGTTGTTCAGGCGTACCTTGAACCACCAGATCGAATCATTCTTGCCGAGGTTGGCGTGCTCGCCCTTAACTGGGGTAAAGCGCTCATCGCTCAGGGCGCCGACTTGCTCGACGCTCAGCTCGCCCTGCGGGTCTTCCAGATAGGCCATGGACGGGCCGAGTGACAGGCGCAGGTCGGCGCTGTCCAGCGTTGCAGGCAGCAGTGCCCATGCCGGCCCGCACAGCCAGAACAGCACCACCGCCAGCCATATCCGAGGCATTCACCGACCTCAATATTATTATCTGAGGCCTGATCCGGCCCCGCGTCATGCCGTCACTTTGCCCGGATGCGCGCGGCCCTTCAAGCGTCCTGATCGCGGGGGCGCAAGAGGCTGTCGACAGCGGGCACGCGGGTGTCACTTTCCATCTGCGCATCGTGCTCCAGTTGGTGGCTAAAGCGCTCTAGCGAGCCCTGCGCCGGCTGGGCATCGCTGGAGAATACCGGTGGGCTGAGCACGTAAGCGGCAAGCAAACGGCTGAGAGACTTGAGGCTGTCGATATGCGTGCGTTCATAGCCGTGGGTGGCGTCGCAGCCGAAGGCCAGCAGGGCGGTGCGGATATCGTGGCCGGCGGTGACCGCAGACTGTGCGTCGCTGTGGTAGTAGCGAAACAGGTCTCGACGTACCGGGATTTCATTTTCGCTGGCCAGGCGCAGCAGTTGGCGCGACAGGTGATAGTCGTACGGCCCGCCGGAATCCTGCATGGCCACACTCACCGTGTGTTCGCTGGACTGCTGGCCCGGGGCAACCGGGGCGATGTCGATGCCGACAAATTCGCTGACATCCCAGGGCAGCGCGGCGGCGGCGCCTGAGCCGACTTCTTCAGTGATGGTGAACAGCGGATGGCAGTCGATTTCCGGCTCCAGGCCGCTTTCCTTGATGGCCTTGAGCGCGGTAAGCAGAGCGGCGACGCCGGCCTTGTCATCCAGATGGCGGGCGCTGATATGGCCGCTTTCGGTGAACTCGGGCAGTGGGTCGAAGGCGACAAAATCACCCACCGAGATGCCCAGTGATTCGCAGTCGGCGCGGGTGCTGCAGTAGGCATCCAGGCGCAGTTCGACATGGTCCCAGCTGATCGGCATCTGATCCACTGCGGTGTTGAAGGCGTGTCCTGAGGCCATCAGCGGCAGTACGCTGCCGCGAATCACGCCGTGATCGGTAAACACGCTGACGCGGCTGCCTTCGGCGAAACGGCTCGACCAGCAGCCGACTGCGGCCAGGCCAAGGCGGCCGTTGTCCTGCAGCTCGCGGACGATCGCGCCAATGGTGTCCAGGTGCGCCGAGACCGCGCGATCCGGGCTGCTCTGCTTGCCTTTGAGGGTGCCGCGAATAGTGCCGCGACGGGTCATCTCGAAGGGGATACCGATCTCCTCCAGGCGCTCGGCGACGTAGCGCACGATGGTGTCGGTAAAGCCGGTGGGGCTGGGAATGGCGAGCATTTCCAGCAGCACCTTCTGCAGATAGACGAGGTCGGGTTCGGGGAGTTGCTGCATACAAGGTTTCCTTGTGAGATGGGCTGGAGCGGCCGGCAATACCACGTCGATCCGCCTGCTAGGGGGCCCCGGATTGCGCTGCGCTTATCCGGGCTACGTTTGGGCATAAGCGGCGTAGCCCGAATAAGCCTTGGC
>DASRUM010000107.1:0-17502 GCA_035655415.1 Pseudomonas sp. | reverse complement strand
GTAAAATACCCCGCGTTTCGTAAAAAATTCCCTCTAATGGTCACTGGCAGCCTTCTGGCGCTACAACCTTTAGCCGTTCCTTTTGCTATCGCTGCCGAGCAGTACGATTGCCAGGTTTCCGCCACCGGCGGCTGGGCATGTGCCCCGAAGACCAGCAATGCTGCACTGCCAGCACGGCCAGTACAACGTGATTCGGTCGCCAGCAGCAATGCTGGTGAAGGCAGCACCGAAGCACCTCAGGGGAAAGCCGCGCAAGCGACCCTGGTGACTGAAAGCCGTGGCAGAGGCCTCGCTTCGCGCAGCGCCGACTACAGCCATCTGGATTGGGTGCCGCGAGAGAATCTCAGCGCCGCCCAGTTGGCGGAAGCCGGCCCCTACTGCGCAGGCGCTTATATAGAGCCGACGCGGCCAGGCATGAACGACCAGACTCCAATGTCCGAGGCGCCGATGTTTGTGTCGGCCAAAGCCTCGCGCTATGAACAGGAAGAGCAAGTCGCCACCCTCGCCGGTGATGTGGTCCTGCGCCAGGCTGGCATGCAAGTCGAAGCGGATGAAGCCAACCTGCGTCAGGCGGAAAACCGCGGCGAGCTGATTGGCAATGTACGCCTACGTGATCAGGGCATGTTGGTGGTGGGTGACCGCGCCGAGCTGCAACTGGGCAACGGTGAAGCCAAGGTCGATAACGCCGAGTATGTGCTGCACAAAAGCCATATTCGCGGCAATGCGCTCTACGCCAAGCGTGAAGAAAGCGCAATTATCCGCCTGAAAGACGGCACCTACACCAGCTGTGAACCAGGCAGCAACGCCTGGCACCTGAAGGGCAATAACATCACTCTGAACCCGGCCACCGGTTTCGGCACCGCGACCAACGTCACGTTGCGGGTGAAGAATATTCCGGTGTTCTACACACCCTATATCTACTTCCCGATTGATGACCGTCGCCAGTCCGGCTTCCTGCCGCCGAGCATCAGCAGCTCGAGCGACAACGGCCTGACCCTGCAAACACCTTACTATTTCAACCTGGCGCCGAACTACGATGCCACGTTGTATCCAACCTACATGGCTGATCGCGGCTTGCTGATGGAGGGCGAATTCCGCTACCTCACCAAGAACAGCGAAGGCCAGTTCGGCGCGGCCTACCTCGACGACAGCAACGACGACCGCAAGCTCATGTCCGAGTATGAGGACCAGCGCTGGATGTACAGCTGGCAGCACAAAACCGGTCTGGACTCGCGCCTGCTGGCCGAAGTCGATTACACCGACATCAGCGATCCATATTACTTCCAGGATCTGGACAGCGATCTCGGCATCGACTCCACCAGCTATGTCGATCAGCGCGGCACCCTGACCTATCGCGGCAACGGCTACAGGGCGCAGCTCAATGCCCACGCCTACGAACTAGCCAATATCACCGATGTCACGCCATACAACCGTCTGCCGCAGCTGACTCTGGACGGCAAGCTGCCCTTCGAGCCGGCGGGGTTGAACTTTACGTACGGCACAGAATATGTGCGCTTTGATCGCAACCTTCGCAACGGCTTCTTCACCGATGAAGATGGAAACACCGGCACAAATGAATTCCGCTGGTACGACGACCGCCTGCGCGGCCTGGCCCGCGCCAATGGCGAGCGCCTGCATGTTGAACCCGCTGTCAGCCTGCCGCTGAACTGGAGCTGGGGCTTTCTTACGCCCAAGGTCAAATACCTGCACACCAACTACGACCTGAGTCTGGATAGCCAGGGCAAGAACAGCCTGCTGGCCGAACAGAGCTACAAGAGCAGCCAAAGCCGTGGCGTCGGCATGTTCAGCCTGGACAGCGGCCTGTACTTCGACCGCGACACCCAATGGTTCGGCAAAAACTATCGCCAGACCCTGGAACCGCGCCTGTTCTACCTCAATGTTCCCGAGGAAGACCAGACCGATATCCCTGTGTTCGACTCCAGCGAAAGCACCTTCAACTACGCCTCGCTGTTCCGCGAGAACCGTTTTTCCGGCAAGGACCGTATCGGCGACGAGAACAAGCTGTCGCTGGGCGTGAGCAACCGCTGGATTGAAAGCAACGGCTTCGAGCGGCAGCGCTTTAGCATCGGGCAGGCCTTCTACTTCGAAGACCGCAAGGTACAGATGCCCGGCATCGACTACCGCACCCGCCCGGACGCACAGACCTCGCAGTCGCCTTATGCGCTGCAGTATATGTATCGCTTCAACCGCGACTGGCGCCTGAGCTCGGACTTCAACTGGGACCCGGACACTCACAGGACTCGCTCGGGCAGCGCGATGTTCCACTACCAGCCTGAAGACAACCCAAACAAGGTGATCAACGCCGGGTATCGTTACAAGAACGACACCATGCGCTATGACCGCGATAGTGCCACCTGGACCAACAATCCGGACTATGGCACCGAAGGCTCCCCGAACTACATCAAGGACTACTACAAGATCAGTCAGCACGATTTCTCGGTTATCTGGCCGATCATGCCGCAGTGGAGCGTGATCTCCCGCTGGCAGTATGACTATGGCCGCGACCGTACCCTGGAAGCCTTTGCCGGCTTCGAGTACGACAGTTGCTGCTGGAAACTGCGCCTGATCAACCGCTACTGGATCGACTACGACGAAGTCAGCCTGAATCCGTCGCTGAACGACCAGGCTGACCGCGGCATCTTCCTGCAGATCGTACTCAAAGGTCTAGGCGGCGTAGTCGGCAATAAAGTTGAGACTTTCCTCGACCAAGGCATTCAAGGTTATCGTGAACGTGAAGATCAAGCTTTCTGATTGCGTGCGCCCCCTGCTGTTGGGCGCGCTGTTTCTGGGTACTGCGGCACACGCTGAGGTACAACCACTCAACCGCGTTGTAGCGATTGTCGATAACGATGTCGTCATGCAAAGCCAGCTCGATTCACGCCTGCGTGAAGTACAGCAGACCATTGCCCAGCGCGGCGCAGCCTTGCCGCCTGAACATGTGCTCAGCCAACAGGTGCTGGAGCGCCTGATCATCGAGAACATCCAGCTGCAGATTGGTGAGCGCTCCGGCATTCGGATTACCGACGAAGAGCTGAACCAGGCCATCGGCACCATCGCCCAGCGCAATGGCATGAGCATCGAGCAGTTCCGCGCCGCCTTGGCGGCAGACGGCCTGTCGTACACCGATGCCCGCGACCAGGTGCGCCGCGAAATGATCATCAGCCGTGTGCGCCAACGCCGCGTGGCGGAGCGCATTCAAGTCACCGATCAGGAAGTACAGAACTTCCTCGCCTCGGACATGGGCAAGATGCAGCTATCGGAAGAATTCCGCCTGGCGAACATCCTGATTCCAGTACCCGAAGGTGCGTCGCCTGAGGATATCCAGGCCGCTGAACGCCAGGCTCGCGATCTGTACCAGCAATTGCAGCAGGGCGCTGATTTTGCCCAGCTGGCGATTGCCCGCTCAGCCAGTGAAACCGCGCTGGAAGGCGGCGAAATGGGCTGGCGTAAAGCCGGGCAGCTGCCACCGCCCTTTGACACCATGCTCGGCGCGATGTCGGTTGGCCAAGTCACGGAGCCGATGCGTACTCCCGGCGGCTTTATCATGCTCAAGGTGCTGGAAAAGCGCGGCGGTGAAAGCCAAGTACGTGATGAAGTAAATGTTCGCCACATCCTGATCAAGCCTAGTGAAATCCGTAGCGAAGCCGAAACCAAGCGCCTGGTCGAACGTCTATACCAGCGCATTCTGGCCGGCGAAGACTTCGCCGAACTGGCGAAAAACTTCTCTGAAGACCCAGGCTCCGCACTTAATGGCGGTACCCTGAGCTGGATTGACCCGAACGTATTGGTGCCAGAATTCCGCGAAGTGATGAACAACACGCCAGCTGGCGAGCTGTCCAAACCATTCAAGAGCCCTTACGGCTGGCATGTTCTGGAAGTCATGGGCCGCCGTGCAACGGACAGTAGTGTGCAGTTCCGCGAGCAGCAGGCGATGACTGTACTGCGTAACCGCAAATACGATGAAGAACTGCAGTCCTGGCTGCGTCAGATCCGCGACGAAGCCTACGTCGAGAGCAAGCTCTGACAGGTCAGCGCGACTGATCAAGCCCGGCTTTATGCATATGCAGAGCCGGGCTTTTTTTCGCCTGCAAACCGCTCGCCCCTTTACTAACCGCAGCCGCCGCAACAGAGTTGGCGCATAGCCCCTGAGAGCCCGCCGATGACCACGCCACGTCTTTTTGCACTCACCCCTGGAGAGCCTGCCGGTATAGGCCCCGACCTGTGCCTGCTGCTGGCGCGCGAAGCGCAGCCACACGCCCTGATTGCCATCGCCAGCCGTGACCTGCTGGCTGAGCGCGCCCGATTGCTGGGGCTAAACACTCAACTGATTAACGTCGTCCCTGACTGCTGGCCAAGCCAGGCAGCGCCGGCAGGCAGCCTATATGTCTGGGACACGCCACTCGCTGCCGCCGTAACGCCCGGCCAGCTGGATGCGAGCAACGCGCCCTATGTGCTAGAAACCCTGACTCGCGCCGGACAGGGCTGCCTCTCCGGGCACTTCGCCGGGATGATTACCGCACCCGTGCACAAGGGCGTGATCAACGAAGGCGGTATTGCCTTCTCTGGACACACCGAGTTTCTCGCCGATCTGACGCATACCGAGCAAGTGGTGATGATGCTTGCCACACACGGTCTGCGCGTAGCACTTGTCACTACGCACTTACCGCTCAAGGATGTAGCCGCCGCCATTACTCCTGAGCGGCTGAGTCGCGTCACGCGCATTCTCGATCACGACCTGCGCACGAAATTCGGCATCGCCCAGCCACGCATTCTGGTCTGTGGCCTCAATCCGCATGCGGGTGAAGGCGGTCACCTGGGCATGGAGGAAATAGAGATCATCGAGCCCACCCTGCAGCAGCTGCGCAGCGAAGGTATCGACCTGATCGGCCCGCTACCAGCCGACACCCTGTTCACCCCCAAGCACCTTGAGCATTGCGATGCGGTGCTGGCGATGTACCACGACCAGGGCTTGCCGGTGCTCAAATACAAAGGCTTTGGCGCAGCGGTGAACGTCACCCTGGGCCTGCCGATCATCCGCACCTCGGTCGACCATGGCACAGCGCTGGATCTGGCCGGCAGCAGCAAAATCGACAGCGGCAGCCTGCAGGTCGCCCTACAAACCGCGTATGAAATGGCCGCCAGCCAGGTGAAAAGCGCCTGACTGTCACCCCCAGCACGGGGCGGACACCACCAATGCTGTTAAACTGCCGGGCTTTCTACCCGCGTTACATTCGCTTCAAGCCGATGCTTTGAAGCCTGGAGCTGCTGCATGTCCGAATACCAACACCGCGCGCGCAAGCGTTTCGGCCAGAACTTCCTGCATGACGCCGGGGTGATTCACCGCATTCTGCGCGCCATCCACGCCCGCGAAGGCGAGCACATGCTGGAAATCGGGCCAGGCCAGGGCGCGCTCACCGAAGGCCTGCTGAACAGCGGCGCGCAGCTCGACGTGATTGAACTCGACCGCGATCTGATCCCGATCCTGCAACACCAGTTCGGCAGCAACCCGCATTTTCGCCTGAATCAGGGTGACGCCCTCAAGTTCGATTTCAACCAGCTGCAGGCCGCGCCACATAGCCTGCGCGTGGTCGGCAACCTGCCATACAACATCTCCACGCCGCTGATCTTCCACCTACTGAGCAATGCCGCGCTGATCCGCGACATGCACTTTATGCTGCAGAAGGAAGTGGTCGAGCGCCTGGCCGCCGAGCCTGGTGGCGGAGACTGGGGCCGCCTGTCGATCATGGTGCAATACCACTGCCGCGTGGAGCATCTGTTCAATGTCGGCCCCGGCGCGTTCAACCCGCCACCTAAAGTCGACTCGGCGATCGTCCGCCTGGTACCGCACGATGTGCTGCCGCATCCGGCCAAGGACCATCACCTGCTTGAGCGCGTGGTGCGTGAAGCCTTCAACCAACGGCGCAAGACACTGCGCAATACCCTGAAGAACCTACTACCCGCAGCGGCAATCGAAGCCGCCGGGGTCGATGGCAGCCTGCGTCCGGAACAACTGGACCTTGCTGCGTTTGTACGCCTGGCGGACAAACTGGCCGAACAACCCAACGCCGACTGACAGCGACTAGACTGGTCTTCCGCCTACCGAGTTAATTACGCATGAGCGATTCGCGTTACAACATCGACGTCAGCGTCGTCACCCGCTATCTACCGGAGCAATCGCAGCCGGAGCAGAACCGTTTTGCCTTCGCCTACACCGTCACGGTGAGCAACAAGGGCGAGCTGCCGGCCAAACTGCTCTCGCGACATTGGGTGATTACCGACGGTGATGGCCGCGTGCAGGAAGTGCGCGGCGCCGGCGTGGTAGGCCAACAACCGCTGATTGAAGCGGGCGCCAGCCACACCTATAGCAGCGGCACAGTGATGACCACCCGCGTCGGCATCATGCAGGGCAGCTATCAGATGCTTGCCGACGACGGTAAACGCTTTGACGCCCTGATCGCGCCCTTCCGTCTTGCGGTGCCGGGCTCGTTGCACTGATGGCCACTTACGCGGTCGGCGACCTACAAGGCTGCCTGAAACCCCTGCAATGCCTGCTTGAGCGCGTGGCCTTTGATCCGGCCCAAGATAAACTGTGGCTGGTCGGAGACTTGGTCAATCGCGGCCCCGAGTCCTTGGCGACGCTGCGCTTTCTCTACAGCATCCGCGATGCGCTGACCTGCGTGCTGGGCAATCACGACCTGCACCTGCTGGCCGTGGCGCACAATATCGAACGACTGAAGAAAGGCGACACCCTGCGCGAGATCATCGACGCACCGGATGCCGCCGACCTGCTCGACTGGCTCCGCCGGCAGAAACTTCTGCATTACGATGAAGCCCGCGATACCGCCCTGGTACATGCCGGCATACCGCCGCAGTGGACCATGAGCAAAGCGCTCAAGCGCGCCGCCGAAGTGGAAGAAGCCCTGCGTGACGACGCGCGCATGCCGCTGTTTCTCGACGGCATGTATGGCAATGAGCCAGCCAAGTGGGACGGCGACCTGCACGGCGTCACGCGCCTGCGGGTGATCACCAACTACTTCACCCGCATGCGTTTCTGCAAAGCCGATGGCACCCTCGACCTGAAAAGCAAGGAAGGTGTCGGCAGCGCACCACCGGGCTACGCCCCCTGGTTCAGCTACAAACAGCGCAAGACCCGTGGCCAACGGATCATCTTCGGCCACTGGGCGGCGCTGGAAGGGCAATCCACGGAGCCCGACGTGGTCGCTCTGGATACCGGCTGTGTCTGGGGCGCGAGCATGACCCTGATGAACATCGATAGCGGCGAGAAATACAGCTGCGACTGTAAGGAGCAAGCATGAGCGAATTCAAACGCATCCCCCCCGAGCAGGCTCAGGCCTTACGCCAGCAAGGTGCAGTAGTGGTCGACATCCGCGATCCGCAGAGTTTTGCCACCGGCCATATCAGCGGCTCACAGCACCTCGATAACCACTCCCTGCACGCCTTTATCACCCAAGCCGATCTCGATGCACCGCTGATTGTCGCCTGCTACCACGGCAACTCCAGCCAGAGCGCGGCGGCTTACCTGGTCGGCCAAGGCTTCACTGATGTCTACAGCCTCGATGGCGGTTTCGAGCTGTGGCGTGCGACCTTCCCCGACGACACCGCACAAGCCTCCGAAGAATAATTTTTTCTAACGCCCAGGCCGCACCAGCAGCGGCCTGCCGCCCCCTCCCGACCAACGGTAATATCCTGTTATCGTTCCGCGCCCCTTGACCCCGCTGATTCCGAACTATCCTTTAGCTCAGGCCATCCAAAACAAGGTAGAGCCGGCCAAACGGCATCGGGCAATCGGTAAGACTATTAGGTGTCTGGGGGTTTTATCCCGGCTGCAGCCGCACCGGAGCTGCCAAGCACCTGACCGATCCCGCACCGGCTCTGCGCATCGAGCGAGGTGAAGTCATGAGCATTTTCAGCCACTTCCAACAACGTTTCGAAGCGACTCGCCAGGAGGAACTCACCCTCCAAGAGTACCTCGAACTGTGCAAACAGGATCGCAGCGCCTATGCCTCGGCAGCCGAGCGCCTGTTGCTGGCCATTGGCGAGCCGGAACTGCTCGACACCTCGACCGACCCAAGGCTGTCGCGGATTTTTTCCAACAAGGTGATCCGCCGGTATCCGGCCTTTGCCGATTTCCACGGCATGGAAGAGTGCATCGACCAGATCGTCTCCTACTTCCGCCATGCGGCGCAGGGTCTGGAAGAAAAGAAACAGATCCTCTACCTGCTCGGGCCGGTGGGCGGCGGTAAATCCTCCCTGGCAGAGAAGCTCAAGCACCTGATCGAGAAAGTGCCGTTCTATGCGATTAAGGGCTCGCCCGTATTCGAGTCGCCACTGGGACTGTTCAGCGACGCCGAGGACGGCGCGATTCTCGAAGAGGATTACGGCATCCCACGGCGCTACCTCAACAGCATCATGTCGCCCTGGGCCACCAAGCGCCTGCAGGAGTTTGGCGGCGATATCAGCCAGTTCCGCGTGGTCAAACTCTACCCGTCGATTCTCAATCAGATCGCCGTGGCCAAGACCGAACCGGGTGATGAGAATAACCAGGACATCTCCGCCCTGGTCGGCAAGGTGGATATCCGCAAGCTTGAGGAATACCCGCAGAACGACGCCGACGCTTACAGCTACTCGGGCGCACTGTGCCGGGCCAACCAGGGCCTGATGGAGTTCGTCGAGATGTTCAAGGCACCGATCAAGGTGCTGCATCCACTGCTCACCGCGACCCAGGAAGGCAACTACAACAGCACCGAAGGCCTCGGCGCGATCCCCTACAGCGGCATCCTGCTGGCCCACTCCAACGAGTCGGAATGGCACAGCTTCCGCAACAACAAGAACAACGAGGCCTTTATCGACCGAATTTATATCGTCAAGGTGCCGTACTGCCTGCGCGTGACCGACGAAATCAAGATCTACGACAAACTGCTGTTCAACAGCTCCCTGGCCAAGGCTCACTGCGCGCCAGACACGCTGAAGATGCTTGCGCAGTTCTCCACCCTCAGCCGCCTGAAAGAGCCGGAAAACTCCAACGTCTACTCGAAGATGCGCGTGTACGATGGCGAAAACCTCAAAGACACCGACCCCAAGGCCAAGTCGATTCAGGAGTACCGCGACACGGCTGGCGTGGATGAAGGCATGAACGGCCTCTCGACCCGCTTCGCCTTCAAGATCCTCTCCAAGGTGTTCAACTTCGACCCCCACGAGATCGCCGCCAACCCGGTGCACCTGCTCTACGTGCTGGAGCAGCAGATCGAGCAGGAACAGTTCCCTGCCGAGGTACGCGAGCGTTACCTGCGCTTTATCAAGGAGTACCTGGCGCCGCGCTATATCGAGTTTATCGGCAAGGAAATCCAGACCGCCTACCTGGAGTCCTACAGCGAATACGGGCAGAACATCTTCGACCGCTATGTGCTGTACGCCGACTTCTGGATTCAGGATCAGGAATACCGCGACCCGGAAACCGGCGAGATTCTCAACCGCGTAGCGCTTAACGAGGAACTGGAGAAGATCGAAAAACCGGCCGGGATCAGCAATCCGAAGGATTTCCGCAACGAGATCGTCAACTTCGTGCTGCGCGCTCGCGCCAACAACAATGGCAAGAACCCGACCTGGCTCAGCTACGAAAAACTGCGCGTGGTCATCGAGAAGAAGATGTTCTCCAACACCGAAGACCTGCTGCCGGTCATCAGCTTCAACGCCAAAGCGAGCAAGGAGGATCAACAGAAACACAACGACTTCGTCACTCGCATGGTCGAGCGCGGTTACACCGACAAACAGGTACGCCTGCTGTCCGAGTGGTATCTGCGGGTTCGTAAATCGCAATAACGCGGCCTGACGCAACAGGCTGCCAGCGGGTGCAGGGCGTGCGAAAAACGCCGCTCTGTGCTGGCTGCGCCTGATGTCTGCAGCGCACGGAGGGCAGTTATGAGCCATGTGATCGACCGACGCCTGAACGGCAAGAACAAGAGCACGGTAAACCGCCAGCGCTTCCTGCGGCGTTACCGCGACCACATCAAGAAGGCCGTGGAAGAGGCGGTCAGTCGCCGCTCCATCACTGATATGGAGCACGGCGAACAGATCAGCATCCCCGGCCGTGATATCGACGAACCGGTGCTGCACCACGGCCGTGGCGGCCGCCAGACCACCGTGCACCCCGGCAACCGCGAGTTCACCACAGGCGAGAAGATTGCCCGCCCGCAAGGCGGTGGCGGCGGTCAGGGCGCTGGCAAGGCGAGCAACTCCGGCGAAGGCATGGATGAGTTTGTCTTCCAGATAACCCAAGAAGAGTTTCTCGACTTTATGTTCGAGGACTTGGAGCTACCCAACCTGATCAAACGCCACCTGACCGGCAGCGACACCTTCAAGAGCGTGCGCGCCGGCATCAGCAATGAAGGCAACCCGTCGCGTATAAACATCGTCCGCACCCTGCGTTCGGCCCACGCCCGGCGCATCGCCCTGTCCGGCAGCAGCCGCAACAAGCTCAAGAGCACCCAGGCAGAGCTGGAACGCCTGAAACTGGAACAGCCGGACAACCTCGGCGATATCCAGGCACTGGAAGAGGAAGTCAGCAAACTGCGTGCGCGGATCAAGCGCATCCCCTTCCTCGACACCTTCGACCTCAAGTACAACCTGCTGGTCAAACAGCCCAACCCCAGCTCCAAGGCGGTGATGTTCTGCCTGATGGACGTTTCCGGCTCCATGACCCAGTCGACCAAGGACATCGCCAAACGCTTCTTTATCCTCCTGTACCTGTTCCTCAAGCGGAACTACGACAAGATCGACGTGGTGTTTATCCGCCACCACACCAGCGCCAAGGAAGTGGATGAGGAGGAGTTCTTCTATTCACGAGAAACCGGCGGCACCATCGTCTCCAGCGCGCTCAAGCTGATGCAGGAGATCATGACCGAGCGTTACCCGATCAACGAATGGAATATCTACGCCGCCCAGGCGTCGGATGGCGACAACTGGAATGATGACTCGCCGATCTGCAGGGATATATTGATCAACCAGATCATGCCGTTCGTGCAGTACTTCACCTACGTCGAGATCACCCCGCGCGAGCATCAGGCGCTGTGGTTCGAATACGAGCAGGTCAGCGAAGCCTTCGCCGACACCTTCGCCCAGCAGCAGCTGGTCTCGGCCGGCGACATCTACCCGGTATTCCGCGACCTGTTCCAGCGGAGGCTAGCCACATGAGCAACAGCAAAGACAAGCGCCGCCAACCGATCTCTACCGGCTCGGAATGGACCTTCGAGCTGATCCGCCAGTACGACCGCGAAATCGGCAGACTCGCCGAACGCTATGCCCTGGACACTTACCCCAATCAGATTGAGGTGATCACTGCCGAGCAGATGATGGACGCCTACGCCTCGGTCGGCATGCCGTTGGGCTACCACCACTGGTCCTACGGCAAACACTTCCTCAGCACCGAAAAGGGCTACAAGCGCGGGCAGATGGGCCTGGCCTACGAAATCGTGATCAACTCCGACCCGTGCATCGCCTACCTGATGGAAGAGAACACCATCTGCATGCAAGCCCTGGTGATCGCCCATGCCTGCTACGGCCATAACAGCTTCTTCAAGGGCAACTACCTGTTCCGCACCTGGACCGATGCCAGCTCGATCATCGATTACCTGGTGTTTGCCAAGCAGTACATCATGCAGTGCGAGGAGCGCCACGGCATTGACGCGGTGGAGGACTTGCTCGACTCCTGCCACGCCCTGATGAACTACGGCGTCGACCGCTACAAGCGCCCTTACCCGATTTCCGCCGAAGAAGAACGGCGGCGCATGAAGGACCGCGAAGAGCACCTGCAAAAGCAGATCAACGACCTCTGGCGCACCATCCCGAAAAACGCCAGCAAGGGCGGCGACAAGGACAACAAACGCTTCCCCGCCGAACCGCAGGAAAACATCCTCTACTTCTTGGAGAAACACGCACCGCTGCTGGAGCCCTGGCAGCGCGAGATCATCCGCATCGTGCGCAAGATCGCCCAGTACTTCTACCCGCAGCGCCAGACCCAGGTGATGAACGAAGGCTGGGCCACCTTCTGGCACTACACCCTGATGAACGACCTGTACGACGAAGGCCTGGTGACCGAAGGCTTTATGATGGAGTTCCTGCAGTCGCACACCAGCGTGGTCTACCAGCCGCCGTTCGACAGCCCCTACTACAGCGGCATCAACCCCTATGCCCTGGGCTTTGCCATGTACCGCGACATCCGCCGCATCTGCGAAGAGCCCACCGAAGAAGATCGCCGCTGGTTCCCGGAGATCGCCGGCAGTGACTGGCTAAGCACCCTGAAATTCGCCATGACCAGCTTCAAGGACGAGAGTTTTATCCTGCAGTACCTGTCGCCCAAGGTAATCCGCGACCTCAAGCTGTTTAGCATTCTCGATGACGACCAGAAAGACGAGTTGTATGTACCGGCGATCCACGACGAGCCCGGTTATCAGCAAATTCGTGAAACCCTGGCCGCGCAATACAACCTGGGCAACCGCGAGCCCAACGTACAGATCTGGAACATCGATCGCCGTGGCGACCGCTCGCTGACCCTGCGCCATCAGCAGCATGATCGCAAACCGCTGGGCAACTCGACCGAGGAAGTGCTGAAACACCTGCACCGCCTGTGGGGCTTCAATATCCACCTGGAGCTGTACCAGGGCGAACAGCTGATCGGCACCCAGCATGTGCCACCCAAGCATGAGGCCGAACATGACAGCGACTACCCGCGCCTCGACCTGATGATCCCGCCCATTTGATCGGTTGCGCGCCCACGATGCCAAGTACCAGCATGCTTAGCAGACCAACCGGGAGTCTGCCGATGCGCCTGTTTATCGTGTTACTGCTGTGCCTGGCCCTAGCCACCTGCAGCAGCCAGCTGACGCGCGTCCAAGTGCTGACACCCGCCAGCACCGAACTGACTGGCAAACGCAGTTTCAGCCTGATCGCCGCCGAACAGGCCGTAGAAGGCGACGTACCATTTGCCGAGCGTTATGCACAGCTTGAGCAATTGTTGCGCGAAGGTTTGAGCGCGCGCGGTTACCAGGCCAATCCGCAGGCAGATATTCAGGTGTATTACTGGCTGGCGGTGCAGGATAGCCCACTGGACTTCAAGGTCGACGACGCTCCACCAAACCCACTCGGCCCCTACCAAGCGATCCACCGCCTGCGCGATGAAACCGGCACCCTGCGCATCCGCCTGACCACCCCGGAACAGCAAATCCTCTGGGAAGGTCTGATCAGCACTGGCCTAAGCCCCGCCAAAGACAGCGCCGAACTGCTGGAACGCGCCACCCAGGCGCTATTGCAGCAAATCCCTATGGCCAGCCCGTAGCCCGAGTGCAATCCAGGGACAAACTGAAAAACCCTCAGAACTGCCATCCGAGCTACCCCTCCCCAACGACCAGCCGCTATCCTCCGCACTTAGTGGAGGAACCATGATGCAGATTTACAAAGTAGGCGGCGCAGTGCGTGATCGCCTGTTGGGCCGCGCGGTCAGCGAGATCGACTGGGTCGTAGTCGGCGCCAGCGCCGAGCAGATGCTCGAACAGGGCTATCGTCCGGTAGGTGCAGATTTCCCGGTCTTTCTGCACCCGCAGAGCGGCGAGGAATACGCCCTGGCCCGCACTGAGCGTAAAAGTGGGCGCGGCTACGGCGGCTTTACCTTCTTCGCCAGCCCGGAAGTCACCCTGGAAGAAGACCTGATCCGCCGCGACCTGACCGTCAACGCCATGGCCGAAGACGATCACGGCACACTGATCGACCCCTACGGCGGCCAACGCGACCTCGAAGCCCGGTTGCTGCGCCACGTATCCCCAGCCTTCGCCGAAGACCCGCTACGCGTGCTGCGCGTCGCCCGCTTTGCCGCCCGCTACGCGCCACTGGGCTTCAGCGTAGCGCCGGAAACCATGACGTTGATGCGCGAACTGAGCGAGTCCGGCGAGCTAAGCGCCCTAATGCCAGAACGTAGCTGGAAGGAAATTTCCCGTGCGCTGATGGAGCCACGCCCGGATGTATTTATCCAGGTGCTGCGCGACTGCGGCGCGCTGCGAGAGTTGTTGCCGGAGGTCGACGCACTGTTCGGTGTGCCGCAGCCCGCCGCCCATCACCCGGAAATTGATACCGGCGAACATGTACTTAGCGTGCTGCGCCAGTGCGCCGAACACCAGCAACCTCTAACCGTGCGCTGGGCCTGCCTGCTGCACGATGTCGGCAAAGGCCTGACACCCGAGACTGAATGGCCCCGGCATATTGCCCACGAACACACCGGACTGAAGCTGATCCGCGCGATCAACCAGCGCTGCAAGGCGCCCAAGGATTGCCAAGAACTGGCTCTGCAGGTCGGCGAATTCCACACCCACGGCCACCGCGCCCTGGAGCTGAAAGCCTCAACCCTGCTCAAGCTGCTGCAAGGCTTCGACGTGTTCCGCCGTCCGCAGCGCTTCGAAGAATTTATCGCCGCCTGTGAAATGGACGCCCGCGGCCGCCTCGGCCTGGAACAGCGCGCCTATCCCCAGGCCGACTACCTACGCGCCGCCATGCACACCGCCCGCGCAGTAGCCGTGCAACCGCTGCTGGCGCAGGGCCTCAAGGGTGCGGAACTGGGGGAGGCGTTAAACCGCGAACGGCTGCAGGCCCTCACGGCATACAAAGCAAGCGCGGCCCCGCAATCGGGCTAAGAGGCAGGATATGCCTGAATCAACTCCGACGGCGTCAGCTGCTGTTCGCGCCAGCTGAATGCCACCGGCCACAGCGCCTGGTCAATCTGCGCCGCCTGCCAAAGCTCGGTAAAGCGGCGCTGCTCGCCCGGATGTAATACATCCGGCACCAGCAAGGACAACGGCCAGAGCACAAAGGCGTTCTTGAGGATTTCTGCCCGCGGCAGAATCAGACCGTCAAAGTTGCCGACCAGATCGCCATACAGCAGCACGTCGATATCCAACGGCAGGCCTTTACGCTCCGGCGCATAGCGGCCGTTATCGGCCTCGATAAACTTCAGCCGACGGTCCAGCTCACCCAACGGCAACTCGCTGTAACCGGCTACCACCAGGTTGAAGAACGGGCCGCTCTTGATGCCCACCGCCTGGCTTTCGAATACCGGTGAGCAGCGCATCTCACTGAGCAAGCCGGCGAGCGCATCGAGGCCGGCGCACAGGTGCGCTTCGCGGCCGATATTACTGCCCAGGCCAAGTAGAACGGGAGTTAGCGACATCCGCGCTCGATCTCCACGCCAACCCCACCACTGGCAGCCGGTACCGCACCGGGCTTGGTCAGCTTGAGTCGCACCCAGGGAATCTGAAACTCAGTCATGAGTAACTCGACCAGCCGCTCAGCAAAGGTTTCCACCAGGATAAATTGCGACTCGCTGGCAAACGCCTGAATCCGCTGCGAGACCTTGGCGTAATCCAAGGCCTTATCCAGCTCATCACCAGCAGCAGCAGGACGGTTATCCCAGCCCAGGTACAGATCCAGGCGTAAACACTGGCGAATGGTGCGTTCCCAGTCGTAGGCACCAATCACCGTATCGACTTCCAGACCCTCGATAAAAACTGTGTCCAAGCACGCTCTCCGCGGCACGACAATACTGGCGCACCTAGTTAGAATCAGGGCTCCCTTGCCCCGGAATGGATACCATGTTTTGGCTGTTGGCGACCCTCGCCTACCTGCTCGGCTCGTTGTCCTTCGCCATCCTGCTCAGCCGCCTAAGCGGCGGACCAGACCCGCGCGCCAGTGGCTCGGGCAATCCCGGGGCCACCAACATGTTCCGGGTCGCCGGCAAACGCCTGGCCATCCTCACGCTGATCGGCGACTTGCTCAAAGGCCTGCTGCCAGTACTGATCGCCAGCCTGCTCGACTTCAGCCTGCAGCAGCAAGCCTGGGTCGGCCTGGCAGCCGTTGTCGGCCACCTGTATCCGCTGTACTTCAATTTCCATGGGGGCAAAGGTGTCGCCACGGCCGCCGGCATGTTGCTGGGTCTGTATCCCCCCGCCGCGCTGCTGGCCCTTACGGCCTGGGCCCTGACCTTCTACCTGACCCGTACCAGCTCACTGGCATCCCTGGTGGCCACACCTCTGACCCTGCCCCTGCTGGCCTGGCAACAACCCGATGCTCTGCTGCCCGTCTGCGTGCTGACAGGGCTGATCGTCTGGCGCCATCGCGGCAATTTACGCGATCTGCTCGCCGGCCGTGAGCGGCATTTCTAAATAGACCGAGTGAAACCGGCTCATCCCGCAGGCTCTTAAAGCGCTGGCAATTGCTCCATCGGCCAACGCGCCTGCACCTTGATGCTCAAATCTTCATGCTGCCCCGCCAGCAAACGCTGGCAGCCGGCATAGGCGATCATCGCGCCGTTATCGGTGCAGAACGCCGGGCGGGCGTAGAACACGCCGCCCTTCAGCTCAGCGAGCATCTTCTCCAGCGACTGACGCAGCGCCTGGTTAGCACTCACGCCGCCGGCGATCACCAGATTGTTCAACCCGGTCTGCTTGAGCGCACGCTTGCATTTGATGGTGAGGGTATCGACCACCGCCTGCTGGAACGCCAGGGCGATATCGCAACGGGTCTGTTCGGATTTGTCGCCAGCCGCCTGGCACTGCTGCCAGGTATTCAGGGTAAAGGTCTTCAGGCCGCTGAAGCTGAACTCCAACCCCGGGCGATCAGTCATCGGCCGGGGGAACTTGAAGCGCCCAGGCGTACCGCTCAGCGCCAGTCGGGCAATCTCCGGCCCACCTGGGTACTGCAGCCCCATCAGCTTGGCGGTCTTGTCGAAGGCCTCGCCTGCGGCATCATCCAAAGACTCGCCGAGCAACTGGTATTGGCCGATGCCATCGACGCGAACCAGCTGGGTATGCCCGCCCGACACCAACAAAGCGACGAACGGAAAGGCTGGCGGTTGTTCCTCCAACATAGGCGCCAGCAAGTGGCCTTCCATGTGGTGCACACCCAGCGCCGGAATATCCCAGGCAAACGCCAGGGCCTGCGCGCAGGAAGCGCCAACCAGCAACGCACCGACCAGGCCGGGACCCGCCGTATAGGCGATGGCGTCGATGTCAGTCGCCACGCAGTCAGCCTCGCTCAACACCTGGCGGATCAACGGCAACATACGCTTGACGTGATCGCGCGAGGCCAGCTCCGGCACCACACCGCCATACACACGGTGCAGGTCAATCTGGCTAAACAGCGCATCGGCCAGCAGGCCACGTTCACTGTCGTAAAGCGCGACACCGGTTTCGTCGCAGGAGGTTTCCAATCCCAGAACCAGCATGGGCAGTGCCTTGTAGTAGTGTGTGCAACTTCGAAGGCGCGCATGATAATGGCCGCTGGCGCGAGCCGGCCAGCGCTTTTCGATCAGAGGCTTTGCATTCCTCGCGATGAGGCGGTAACATCCGCAACCCTTAAAAACCTACGTTCTCCAGCGCCATCTGCCAGGAGTAACGTTACCCCCGGTAATAAAGAAGGTAAGCC
>DASRUM010000106.1:0-12697 GCA_035655415.1 Pseudomonas sp. | reverse complement strand
TTTTCTACCAAATCTGGTAGGCACGATTGGACTCGAACCAACGACCCCCACCATGTCAAGGTGGTGCTCTAACCAACTGAGCTACGTGCCTACGATGGGTGCGCATTCTACGGCCGCGCAAAAAACTGTCAACCTATTTTTCACGCTAACTGCCTGAATAACTGAATTTTTTACTGTTCTACAGCGCGTTTAATATTTCGCACAGGCCACTAGCCGAGCTTTTTTAACTCAGGTAGCATCCGCCCATTCGTAAAAAATAAAGAACAGAGGTTGCAAAATGGCGCACACAGCTTATCCACAATCCTATTACGCGGCCTCCGCTAACCCGGTACCGGCGCGTCCGGAGTTGAATGGCGAAGTCGAGACTGACGTGTGCATCGTCGGCGCGGGCTACACCGGCCTGTCCACGGCCATCGCCCTGCTCGAAAACGGCTTTAAAGTCAGCATCGTCGAAGCGGCCAAGGTTGGTTTCGGCGCATCGGGCCGTAATGGCGGACAGATCGTTAACAGCTACAGCCGTGATATCGATGTGATCGAACGCAGCGTCGCCCCCAAGCAGGCGCAACTGCTGGGCGACATGGCCTTCGAAGGCGGCCGGATCATTCGCGAGCGCATCGCCAAGTACAACATCCAGTGCGACCTTAAGGACGGTGGCGTATTCGCCGCCAACACCCCCAAGCATATGAAGCACTTGGAGTCGCAAAAAAAGCTGTGGGAACGCTACGGCCACACCCAACTGGAACTGATGGATACCAAGCGCATCCGTGAAGTGGTGGGCACCGACATTTACGCCGGCGGCATGCTCGATATGAGCGGAGGCCATATCCACCCGCTCAACCTGGCCCTGGGTGAAGCCGCAGCAGTCGAATCTCTGGGCGGCGTGATTTACGAGCAATCGCCTGCCATCCGTATCGAGCGTGGTGCTAATCCTGTTGTGCATACCCCTAATGGCCGAATTAAAGCCAAGTTCGTGGTCGTCGCCGGCAACGCCTACCTGGGCAACCTGATTCCAGAACTGTCGGCCAAGTCGATGCCGTGCGGCACCCAGGTAATCACTACCGAGCCTCTATCCGCTGAGCTGGCGAAAAGCCTGCTGCCACAGGACTACTGCGTCGAGGACTGCAACTACCTGCTCGACTACTACCGCCTGACCAGTGATAAGCGCCTGATCTTCGGCGGCGGCGTGGTCTACGGCGCACGCGACCCGGCGAACATCGAAGCGATCATTCGACCGAAGATGCTCAAGGCCTTCCCGCAGTTGAAGGATGTGAAGATCGACTACGCCTGGACCGGCAACTTCCTGCTGACCCTGTCGCGCCTGCCGCAAGTCGGCCGCCTCGGCGACAACATCTACTACTCACAGGGCTGCAGCGGCCACGGCGTGACCTACACCCACCTGGCCGGTAAAGTGCTGGCCGAAGCCCTGCGCGGCCAGGCCGAACGCTTCGACGCCTTCGCCGACCTGCCGCACTACCCCTTCCCAGGCGGGCGCCTATTCCAAGTGCCATTCAGTGCCCTGGGTGCTTGGTACTACACCCTGCGTGATAAGTTGGGCGTCTAAAGCACAGCACGCATACAAAAACGGCACCTCAAGAGGTGCCGTTTTGCATTCTACCTTTCAACGTTTTACAGCTGTGCATCTGGCCAAACCTGATGTGCCGTACGCAAGGCCCGCTGCGCTGCCGCCGCACGACCTTGCTGCTGCAAGGCCTGAGCTGCCGTCAACCACGTCTGTTTGAGCGGCTGCGCCGGCAATTGATTGGTAGGCATGACCAACACCGCCCAACGCCCCGCCTCGCCCCAGGCATCATCGAAGCTGGCAAAACTGGTGTACCAACGCCGGGTATTGCCTGAACGCAGTACCAGCGTGCGCTCACGCTGGTCATAACCGACCAGCAGCGCAAACTGCGAACCCGGCCCGCCAAACAGACGATCCTGCATCACCAGCACCGGATGCCCTGCCGACACCTGTTGCATCAGCGCATCCAGATTACCGGGCAAGGGATAGACCAGCAGATCATAAGAGCGCGCCACCGTCTCAAGCCCGGCTTGCGCGCTTTGCCCTTTGGCCAGTTGCTGAATGCGCTCATCCACCAAGCCAGGGCTGGTGATCACCCCATAATGATTGAGCAGCGCCGCCAACGCCGAAGGTCCGCCCGGGGCATCACTGAGTTGAAAGAACGGCACATCGGCCAGCTCGACCCGCTCAGGCAAACGCTTGGTCTCAGGCAGCAGCTGCGGCCCGCTGGTGCAGGCACTAAGAAGAAACAACAGGGCAATCGGCAGAAGCTTTACGACGCGCACAGACTGAAACATCACTCACCCGCTGGCTTGTTTGTGGCGCAGAGCATAACGATGAAGTGCCGGTGACCCAACCCATCCGCGCAAAATACCGAACTAGCCTGCACGCAGCAGCCAAGCCATGCGCACAAACGAAAACCCTCTTCTGGCTGATTAATTGCCGGGCATTGCGCCCACACTGACTCACCAGGCACCGTAGGCTATAGGGCATCAAATTGATCAACCCTAAGGCCGCGCCGAATTACACGACGTAACGCAGCACGGCAACAAAGTGCATCAGGCTGCCGCCCATGACGAACAGGTGCCATATGCCATGCCAATGGCGGAAGCGGCTGTCATAGGCGAAGAAGATGATGCCCACCGTGTACAGCACCCCGCCGCCGGCCAGCCAGATAAAACCCGTCATGCCCAGCGCAGCGATCAGCGGTTTCACCGCAATTAGCACAATCCAGCCCATCACCGCGTAGATCACAATCGAAAGCACCCGCGCCTCGGAGCGCGGCTTGATCTCCTGCAACATGCCGATCACGGCCAGCGTCCAGACGATGCCAAACAACGTCCAGCCCCAGGCACCTTCGAGGGTCACCAGGCAGAACGGCGTATAGCTGCCGGCAATCAGCAGGTAGATCGACAGGTGATCGAGCTTGCGCATCACCACCTTCGCCCGCCCCTGCACGCTGTGGTAGAGCGTGGAGATGCTGTAGAGCAACACCAGGGTCAGGCCATAGATCGCCACGCTGATGATCTTGCGCAACTCGCCATCCAGGCTTGCCAGCACCAAGAGCCAAACCGCGCCTGCGCAGGCCAGAATTGCCCCGACCAGATGGGTCCAGGCGTTGAAGCGTTCCCCGTGATACATATTTTTCGTTCCCGAACAGTCAGCTGGCTCGAATGCCCCAGGCTTATGCCGGAAAATCAGCTATTTGACGAGTATCTTTGACCCGCAAAACGCAAACGCTGGATCAGGCCACCACCTTGGCTGCCTTGAGCTGGGCGATCTGCTCGGCGCTGTAGCCCAGTTCCGCCAGTACTTCAGCGGTGTGCGCGCCGAGTACCGCTCCGATATGCCGGGGCGCAGGCAAGCCGCTGGAGAATTTGATCGGGCAGGCGATCTGCGCCTGCGGGCCATTACCTGCACGCGGCACCTCGGTGACCAGGCCACGGGCCTTGATCTGTGGGTGCTCGACCGCTTCGCTGAGGTTGAGCATGGGCTCCACGCAGGCATCCAGTTCGGCGAACACCTGGCCCCACTCGGCGAAATCGCGTTTCTCGAACTCGATTTCGATCTCGCGTTTAAGCGCCTGCTGATCTTCGGGCTTCTGCGACAGGCCGCGTGCGGCCAGCTCCGGGCGGCCGATGGCGGCGCAGAACTGCTGCATAAACTGCGGCTCCAGGCTACCGACCGAGAACCAGCGGCCGTCGCGGGTGCGGTAGTAGTCGTAGAAACTGCCGCCATTCAGCGCCTGGTTTTCCATCGCCGGCTCCACACCGGCCGCCAGATAACCCGCGCCGGCCATGCCGTGCAGGCTGAAGGCGCAATCGGTCATGCTGATATCCACCTGCTGACCCTGCCCCGTGGCCTGGCGCTGGATTACCGCTGCTAGCAAACCAATCACCCCGTGCAGTGAACCACCGGCAATATCCGCCGCCTGAATGCCCAGCGGCAACGGCCCGGTTTCACGCCGTCCGGTGTAACTGGCGATACCGGCCAAGGCCAGGTAGTTGATGTCATGGCCGGCGCGGTCCTTGTACGGGCCGCTCTGGCCGTAGCCAGTGATCGATACATAAATCAGCTTCGGGTTGATCGCCTTGAGCGCTTCATAACCGACACCGAGCTTGTCCATCACCCCAGGGCGAAACTGCTCCAGCACGATGTCGTACTCGGCCACCAACTGTTTAACCATCGCCACCGCCTCGGCCTGTTTCAGGTCCAGGGCGATACAGCGCTTGTTGCGGTTGAGATAGGCGTGGCTGGCCGATACGCCGCCATCTTGCGGCGGCAGCACGCGCACCAGGTCCATGCGCGAAGGTGACTCAATCCGCAGCACTTCCGCGCCCATATCGGCCAGCAGCAACGAGGCAAACGGCCCGGGCAACAGGGTGGAGAAATCCAGCATTTTCAGTGACGACAGCGGGCCTGACATAACAGCTCCTTTGGATAATCGTTAATGCCGATGGGTATCGCTGCGCTCAACCTGCGCGGCCCGACCCATCCTGCGGTGCTGAATAAATCAATCTCTGTAGGAGCCAGCTCGCTGGCGATGCTTTTGCACGGTAATGATCGCAAGCAAGCTAGCTCCTACAAAAGCACACGCCTCACTGCCAATGCAGCGGCTGCTTGGCATCCAGCTCGTCTAGCTGGTCGGCAAAGCGCGCTTCCAGTACGTTGCGGCGGATCTTCATGGTCGGGGTCATGCAGCCGTTGTCCACGGTCCAGGCCTCGCGCACCAAAACAAAGTGGCTAAGCCGCTCGTGGGCCTCAAGCTGGGCATTAAGCTGCTGCAACGTCTGCGCAAGGTCGGCCGCCACCTGTTCACGGGCATGCTCGCGAGCCGCTGGCGACAGTTCGATCAACGCCAGTGGCTGATCCAGATTGCTGCCCATCAGGCATACCTGCTCGACCCAGAGGTTTTTGGCGATCTCCCCTTCAATAGGTGCCGGGGCGATGTACTTGCCCTTGCTGGTTTTGAAGATGTCCTTCACCCGCCCGGTGATTTTCAAATAACCGGCCGCATCCACCTCGCCCTTGTCACCAGTATGCAGCCAGCCATCGGTAATGGTTTCCGCAGTTTTCTCCGGGTCCTGGTAGTAGCCCAGCATCAGGCTCGGGCAGCGCAGGAGAATTTCGCCATTCTCGGCGATGCGCAATTCATTACCTGGCATCGGCCGGCCCACCGTGCCAAAACGCACCTGCCCCGGCCGATTGAAACAGCCATAGGCCAGGTGCTCGGTCATGCCGTAGCCCTCGCAGATGGTGATGCCGATGCTCTGGTACCAGTCGAGCAACGCACGCGGAATCGCCGCCGCGCCGCTGACCAGAATGCGCGCGCGATCCAGGCCCAGCCCCTTGCGAATCTTGCGTGCCACCAGGCCGCCGATCAGCGGAATCCCCAGCAACCGCGCCAGCTTGGGCTGCGGCAGTTTCTCCAGCACGCCCTGCTGAAAGCGCGTCCACAGGCGCGGCACGGAGAAGAACACGGTCGGCCGTACATGGCGCAGGTCGCTGGCAAAGGTCTCAAGCGACTCGACAAAGGCCACCCGCCCACCGCTGTACAGGGCATTCATTTCCACCAGAAAACGCTCGGCGGCATGCGACAGCGGCAGGTAGGAGAAATACTGATCCTGCTCGGTAATCTGCAGTTCCTTCACCGAGCGCCCGCCGGCAATGGCAAAGGCCTTGGCCGAGAGCATCACGCCCTTGGGCTGGCCGGTGGTGCCGGAGGTATAGAGGATGCTCAGCAACTCATCCGGCGCCTGCAAATGGCCATCGCGTAACGGCTGATGCACCGCCAGCAGTTCCTGCCAGTTGTGCTGGGCCTCGATGGTTGGATACGGCATGGCGATACGCATAACGTCGGCCGGAATGCCCGGCGCCAGTTTGGCCGGCTCATCCAGCTTGCCGAGGAAGATCGCCTTGCACTGCGAATGACGCAGCACGTAGTCGATGCTTTCCGCCGACTGCAACGGATACAACGGCACGCTGACCAGCCCGGCGAGCATGATCGCCAGGTCAGCAATGATCCACTCGGCGCAGTTCTTCGCCAGCAGCGCCACCCGATCACCCGGTGCGCAACCCAGCGCGTGCAAGGCCGTGGCCATGCGCCGCGCCTGGTCGTCCACCTGCGCCCAGGTGAAGTCATGCCACTGGCCGTTTACCGGCTGGCTCAGCCAGACCGCATCGGGGCGTTTCTCAACCCAGAGCGCCAGGCGCTCCAGGGGCAGTTGATCCGTCATCGCAATCCCTCGTTCTTATTGTTTTGCCGAGATGAACGTTAGCGCTTGAACAACAACCTCGTACTCGCTCGGATAACGCCTGGTCCATTGAACATTGCACTTTGTAGGAGCCAGCTTGCTGGCGATCCGATCATCGAGAAAGCTTCGCCAGCAAGCAGGCTCCTACAGTATTAAAACCCTGATGCTCAGAGCTTCATCCCACGGCTAATGATCTCTTTCATAATCTCCGAGGTGCCGGCGAAGATGCGCTGGATGCGCGCGTTCGCGTACATCTTGCAGATCGGGTACTCCCACATATAACCCCAGCCGCCGTGCAGTTGCACACCTTCGTCGACCACCTTGCACAGCAACTCGGTGGTGAACAGCTTGGCCTCGGCGGCCACTTCCGGGGTGAGCTTCTTCTCGTTGTGGTCGGTTACGCAGCGGTCGACAAACACCTGCGCCACGTCGATCTGCGTGCGCATTTCCGCCAGCTTGAAACGGGTGTTCTGGAAGTGCGAAATCGGCCGGTCGAAGGCTTTGCGTTCGCGCACATAATCGATGGTCACCTGCAACGCCGCCTCGGCTGCCGCCACCGCGCCGCAGGCGTTGGTTAGGCGTTCCTGGGCGAGCATATTCATCAGGTAGAAGAAGCCGCCCTTAGCGTCGCCCAGCAGGTTGGCCTTGGGCACCTTGACGTTATTGAAGAACAGCTCGGCGGTGTCTTGGCTCTTCATACCGAGTTTTTCCAGGTTTTTGCCGCGCTCGAAGCCGTCCATCCCGCGCTCAACCAGGAACAGGCCCATGGCGTGTTTGTTGGCCGGATCAGTCTTGGCCGCGACGATCACCACATCGGCCAGCAGACCGTTGGAGATAAACACCTTGGAACCGTTGAGTACGTAATGATCACCCTGATCCACCGCACTGGTGCGCATGCCGGCCAGGTCGGAACCGGCGCTCGGCTCGGTCATCGCCACCGCCAGAATCAGCTCGCCGCTGATAATCCCCGGCATAAAGCGTGCTTTCTGCTCAGCATTGCCGTACTCGGCGATATAGGGCCCGCACAGCGCCGAGTGCAGCGGCAGCATAAAGCCCGGCTCGTTAATCTTCGCCAGCTCCTCGCACATGATCTGCTCGTAGCGAAAATCCTTGAGCCCGGCGCCGCCGTACTCCTCATCCGCCCACGGCAGCAAAAAGCCCATGTCGCCGGCCTTCTTCCAAACCTCACGGCTGACCACGCCGGCCGCTTCCCATTCGTCCTGATGCGGCACCACTTCCTTTTTCAGAAAGGCGGCAAAAGCGTCGCGGAACATGTTGTGTTCGGTGTCGAAAATAAGGCGCTGCATGCGGCTGTGCTCCCTGAGCTGAAGTCGTGCAGCAGGTTAGGCCCCACGCCCCCGCCGCCTCAATGACCCATGCGCTCAGCCTGGATTGACCCAATCCGCCACGGTCTACGACTTAGGCAGCATCGCAGTCCTTGGCTATAGTCGTTATAACCCTGTAAAAATCATGGATAATTAGCGCGCCGCGCAGCCTCCCCGGCGACCTCTACCTTCCGCACCGGCAGACCTTGATGCCCGATACCTTTCCCGCCATCCGCCCCCTCGCCGCCCTGCCAAACCGTTTCGGCTACACCCTGCTCAGCAGCCTGGCGCTAGTGCTCCTACTGGTGTGGCTATTGCCCTCGTCCTCCGAGCTGAAACTGAGCCACGGCTGGTTTCCCACCTGGCTGCATACCAGCACTGAATTCTTCGCCATCGTGGTGGCCATGCTGGTGTTCAGCGTCACCTGGCACAGCTACCGCGCCGAGCGTGCCGGCAACCTGCTGATCCTCGCCTGCGGCTTTCTCGCCGTGGGTTTTCTGGACTTCGCCCATGTTCTGTCCTATCGCGGCATGCCCGGTTTCATCACCCCGGCCAGCCCGAACAAGGCGATCGACTTCTGGCTGGCGGCGCGCCTAGTGGCCGCCCTTTGCCTGCTCACCGTGGCCCTGCGCCCCTGGACGCCGCTGCGCCGCAGCCGTAGCCGCTACCTGCTGCTGGCCGCGGCCGTGCTGCTGAGCGCGCTGTTCACCTACCTGCAACTCTGGCACCCGGGCTGGTTCCCTCAGATGTTTATCGATGGCCAGGGCCTGACCACCCTGAAGGTCCGCCTGGAGTGGCTGATCATTACCCTGTTCGCCCTGGCGGCGCTGTTGTTCTGGCGCGACAGCCTGAGCCCGCAGCCATACGATGCCGCCGGCCTGTTTCTCGCCGTGGCCCTGTCGCTACTGTCCGAGCTGTGCTTTACCGCCTACAGCAATGTCAACGACATCTACAGCCTGCTCGGCCACCTGTACAAGGTGCTGTCCTACTGGTTTATCTACCGCGTGGTGTTCGTTTCCAGCGTGCATGAACCCTATCGCCGCCTGGCCGCCGAAATGGCCGAGCGCCAGGCCGCGGAGCAGAAGATCGAGGTGCTGGCCTTCTACGACAGCCTGACCGGCCTGCCCAATCTCGACCTGCTGCGCGACCGCACCGACCAGGCCCTGGTCGCCCAACACGGCAGTGCCGAATGTGTCGCCCTGATATTTATGGATGTCGACGGTTTCAAGACCCTCAACGACTCCCTCGGCCACTCCTATGGCGATGCCCTACTGCGTGGCCTGGCCGAGCGCCTGCGACCGCTGCTCAAGGGCGGCGACACCCTGTGCCGCTCCGGCGGCGACGAGTTCATCATGCTGCTGCGCGAACTGGAGCATGCCGACGACGCCGCCGACATGGCCCAGCAGATCATGCAGCAGGTGCGACAGCCCTTCAGCATCCTCGGCCGCAGCATCAACACCTCGCTGTCCCTTGGCGTCGCCCTCGCCCCCCACGACGGCAACAGTTTCGAAAGCCTGTTGCGCAACGCCGAAACCGCCATGTACAAGGCCAAACAGGATGGCCGGCAGACCTGGCGCTTCTTCGATGCGGCGATGAACGACGAAGCCCTGGAACACCTCACCCTACTCAACGGCCTGCGCCAGGCCATCGACAACCATGAGTTGCTGCTGCACTACCAGCCGCAGATCGACCTGCGCAGCGGCGCGCTGATCGGCGTCGAGGCCCTGGTGCGTTGGCAGCACCCCGAACTGGGCCTGCTTCCGCCTGGGCGCTTTATCCCCGCCGCCGAAGAGAGCCGGCTGATCGTGCCCATGGGCGAATGGATCCTGCACCAGGCATGCAAACAGGCTGCCGCCTGGCATCGCGCCGGGCTGAGCATTGCGCAGGTGGCAGTGAATATCTCGGCCATCCAATTGCAACAGGGCAAGGTCGAGCAACTGGTGCTACAGGCCCTGGCCAGCTCGCAGCTATCCGCGCAGATGCTCGAGCTGGAAATCACCGAGTCGAGCCTGCTCGACAAGACCGATCAGGTACTCGACACCCTCAAGCGCCTCAAGGCCATGGGCGTGCGGCTGTCCATCGACGACTTCGGCACCGGCTATTCCAGCCTGGCCTACCTGCGCCATCTGGCGGTGGACAAGCTGAAGATCGACCAGTCCTTTGTCCGCGACCTCAATGGCAGCAGCGATAGCCGCGCGATCGTCACCGCCATCGTGCAGATGGCCCGCTCCCTGGGCCTGGCGACCATAGCCGAAGGCGTCGAAGACAACGCCACGGCCCATGCCCTGTTTGAGCTGGGTTGTTTCGAAGTGCAGGGTTACCTCTACGCCCGCCCCCTGCCGGCCGAACAACTGCAAGCCTTTATCGAAGCGCACCTGCCCTGGCCGCTGCCCAACGGAGCTGCCGACAATACGTAGGTGCGCTGTGCGCACCAGGGCAGCCCATCGCACTTGCTGCGCCAAGCGCCCCCACTAAGGCGGATAGCCAACACCGGCTTCGGCTTGTTGTCGGCACCCGACCCTGGCTAAGATCGCCGAGCCCTTTTCCGAGCCCAGCCCATGCGCGAACGCACCATCGCCAGCCATTTTGTCCGCGCCGCCCTGCGTGGTGCCGAGCGCCAGGGCCACGACTGCACACCGTTGCTGCGCCAACTGGGCATCCAACCCGCCCTGCTCGACGAGCCCCGCGCCCGGGTCGCGCCCGAACAGTTCGCCCGCCTGGTGCAACTTTTGTGGGAAAGCCTCGACGACGAATACCTCGGCTTCGGCCGCCTGCGCAGCAAGCGCGGCACCTTCGCCATGATGTGTTACGCCATCATCCACTGCCATTCGCTGGAAAAAGCCCTGGGCCGTGGCGCGCTGTTCTACAGCCTGTTCCCCGAAGCCCCAGCCATCAGCATCCAGCGTGAAGGCGACTGGGCACGGCTAAGCGTGGACGACTCGACCCTGTGGGACCCCGACCACTTTCTGGTGGAAAGCCTGCTGGTGATCTGGCATCGCCTCGGCAGCTGGCTGATCGGCCAACGCATCCGCCTGGAAGAAGCCACCTTCACCTACAGCCAACCCGCCCACGCCGGCGAATACGAGCTGCTATTCCCCTGCACCCGGCGCTTCACGGCCGGGCGCACCAGCCTGCTATTCCATGCGCGCTACCTGGCCATGCCGCTGCTGCAGGATGAGCGCACCCTCAAGCAATTCCTCCAGCACTCCCCCGCCGACCTGCTGGCCCGCCCGGATGGCGGCGACAGCCTGATCAGCCAAATCCGCCGCCTGCTCGGCCGCGACTGCAGCAACTGGCCGGATCTGGATGCCGTTGCCCAGCAACTGCATATGAGCCCACAAACCCTGCGCCGGCACTTGCGCGAGGAAGGCTCGAGCTTTCAGGAATTGAAAGACCATCTGCGCCGCGACCTGGCGATTTACCACCTGGGGCGCGATGAGTTGGCGATTCAGGATATTGCCGAGCAGCTGGGGTTTTCCGAACCGTCGGCGTTTCATCGGGCGTTTAAGAAATGGACCGGGTTAACGCCGGGGGCTTATAGGGCGCAGGAAGGGTAAGGTTGGCGGGGTTGTTGTTTGCAACGCGAGTGCTTATGGTCGGGACCATAAGACTAGCTAGTTGCCATTTGATGACTTGGCCTCTGCCCCTTCACCTTAAAAATAAATCCATCCCCTTTCCATTAATGCGGCACATGCAGCAACAGATTGCGATAGTGGTGTCGTCTAGTTAGTAGCCCGCATGACAGTCATGGCGCATATAAGAAATCAAGGAGCACACAATGGAAATAGAAAGCAGAATTAAACAATCCAGATTTATGAATGCCACAGCAATATTGGCTGGCGTAACAGGGATAATATTTATACTCATCAAAGACATATTCGACGGATATGAAACTTCATCACCAGGCATAATACTGGCCATTCCAGTCGCACTTATCATGATGTCTGTATCTGTATTTCTTCTTAACTATCTAAAATCAGGACAGATTTTTGGCGAAAAAAGAAATACCAATGAAGAATTAATGCGTGAAGAGCTCTCTATCCTGAGGAAAGAGTTAAAAAACAACTCAAATTTCAGCCGCCATAGCGAGAGTCTATTTGAAGAAGTACAGGCTCTAAAAGAAAAAATCTCAACTAGAGATAGAAATTACGAGCTATTAAGTGATGAGGAAAAAATCGAGATCATCTCAAATATAAAAAACGATATTCTTAAGAATGCTTCCGAAAGCTTCTTAACTGCGATTGAAGAGAAATACTCAACTGACATCCGAAAAGATAAATACATATCCGACCTAAGAGAACAATGCCAACAAGTAAGAGCAAGACTAACAAGAGAAATAGAAGCCTTAGGCCGACGAGGGAACTTAAATTTAGTAATTGGTGTTATCACCACAATTTCAGCTGTCACCGTACTCGCCACTACTGTTTTATCTGGAAACCACACACTAACTTCAAATGAGCTAGCCGCCTATTACGCCCCAAGACTAACTCTAAGCATATTCATAGAAATTTTTTCATTTTTCTTTCTAAAGCTTTACAAAACTGGACTTGGTGAAATTAAATATTTTCAGAACGAACTCACTAATGCGGAACTGAAATTTATCGCAGCAGAAAAGGCTGTTATGGCAAACAATGAAGAGTCCATTGCCCAAGTGATCACCGAGCTAGTTTCAACCGAGAGAAACTTCAAGCTTGGTAAAGGCGAGTCAACAGTTGACCTTGAGAAATATAAATCTGACCAAGCAAGCAACCAGAAAATAATGGAATCATTAGCAGGCCTTATCAGCAATAAGAAGTAAAAAACTAATAGGGGATCGGGGTGGATTTATTTTCTTCGCTGCCTGTTTCTACCGGTTTCGCCCTTACGGCGAGTTACTTTCTCTTTACTCGCTTCGCTCGCCCTTCGGGCCAGCCTGCGGCTGTTACTCCGCTTCGCTCCGTATGCTCGTGCGACAGAGAAAGTAACCAAAGAGAAAGCACACCCGACATCCGGGTTTCGCTTCGCTCAACTTCCCTCGCTCCGGCGCTGCTCCGGGGGCCGGCTTACAAGGGCCGTCCATGGCCCTTTAAGCCTCTCACCGCATCCATGCGGCTCGTCCC